>JAJRXD010000103.1 GCA_024276465.1 Deltaproteobacteria bacterium | reverse complement strand
CAGGTTAAAATCTTATCAATAATTTTCTGTAGGAGCGCCTTCAGGCGCGATATTACGCAGCAACAGGTCTGTTTTTCGCGGCTAAAACCGGCTCCTACATACGCCGCGCTAACAAAAAACAGGGTTTCCGTTCAGCCACTATACAGGAATATAGATATGTTCACAGCACTGAGCAGCATTCATGAGTTTTTAAAAAAAAATAAGCTGATAAAAATTTAATACAACATGGTATTTTTATTGTCAACATTTCAGTAAAAAACCCTGTTATCTCCATGTATGAAAAAATGATGCAGGCAGTGATTTTTACTTTTTCAAATCAGCACATCTTGTACATGAAGTATTTTTTTACTTCACGCTCTGATTCCCATGCTTCACAAGGAAAATTTTACCTGCTGCCATTGCATTTAAACAATTTCATCTGATTTTTTTTTGCACGGAAAATCCCGCATCATCATCAGAAAGTTTTCATGGTATTAATCTGATTTATTAAGCAAATCCTATAACATGTTGATTATACATTTATATTACCACCATTAAGACAACAATGCTGCTGTATTAAAACCAGCCCTTAAACATCTCGTGTGCAATGGCATAATACCTGCATAAACATATCCTGACAAATACAGATGTTCAGGGAGGACACTATGAAGTTTATCATATATTTTGTATGTTTTATCGGCATTATTTTTTTCTCTTCATCGGTAAATGAAAATTATCAATATATCATGTCAAATATTTTCAGTATACTGTTTGTGTTCGGGGGTACACTCATTTCAACATTGATCTCCTATCCTGTTGAAAGGGTAAAAAGAATAAAGGTGATAGTTGAAAAAGCTTTCCGCACAAGAAGATTTAATTTTCCTGATACAACAAGACTGGTCATCCAGGTTACCAGGGAATATAAAAGGCTTGGATTCAAGTCATTGGAAAATTCATTAAAGGATTTTCAAAACCCCTATTTAAAACATGGGGTTAAGCTGATTGCTGACAGCTGCAAATGGGAACATATCAGGTCAACACTGGAAAAAGAATTGATGTTTGACATTTTAGAAAATGACAGTGCACAGAGAATTCTGCGCGCAATGGCAAAATACGCACCTGCATTTGGACTCATCGGAACGATTATCGGATTAATGAGAATTTTTCCTCAACTCACTAATCCCGAAAATATTGGCGGCTCAATATCTCTGGCTTTGTTAACCACCCTGTATGGAGTTATTCTGTCAAATCTTGTTTTTTTACCTCTTGCAAACAAGCTTAAGGACAACTCTTCAGAAGATGAACTTGTTTACAGATATATTTTAGAGGCTTTGCAGTGCATTCAGAAAAGAGAATATTCGATTGTCACTGAACAGAAACTTTCTGCGCTTATGCCAAAGCATGAATTATCGAAATACCATGCAAACAAAGTCAGGCATTTGCACCTGAAGATGGCGGAAAACAGTTAGGAGGTCCAGCGTGTCTGATTTTTTACCAGGCTATATTAACAAAAATGACGGGGGGAATCCCCCGGCAACTGAATATTTTCTTAAAAAAAGGTCTGTTCATGCCAGAGATGATGATAACGTCCCATGGCTGATCACTTTTGCTGATCTAATGACTATCCTGCTCGTTTTTTCATTTTTTTTGTTTATTCTAAACATCAAAACAGATAAAAACAATGCTGTGCCCGGAGATCGCTCTGACAGAATAACATCCTTTGTACCGCTGGCAAACGCTACTGTAAAAAACCAGGCAGCAGCCCGCTCTGTTTCCATATACATAAATGATAGTGAACCGGACCCGGACAAAAAACAGGATGGGGAAAGAATAATAGAAAGAAAAATCATTTTCTTTTCAGAAAAAAACTCTGCCCTGCATGAAGGATTCAAGACAGACCTGAACAAACTTGCAGCGATTTACAGAAAAAACCCCTCCTCAAAGATAATTCTAACCATATATAGTGATATCACAACATCGACCTCGGCAAACAGAATTATGAATATTATCGGTTACCTCAAAGACAAATGCTCTGTTAAACCCGAAAAGATATTTCTGCAATCAGTACCGGACAACTCTGCCAGTCCAGTGCTGATTTCACAATATAAAAACATTCCTAAAAAGAGGCTTGTAGAAGTAAAAGTTGTCAAAGCTTTCTGGAGTTTTTGACCTGAAGTATCATTCATTTTTTTCCTCTTTTTTTTTCAACTTTATAAAGCGCAAACTTATAGTTTTTTTCCCTGAAGGACATGACAGGGGTGCAGTTAAAACGCTGAAGAATATTATTACAGAAAGAGTTCTGAACCTTATCATTCACATTGCACCAGAAATTATAATGGAAATAAACCCCCCCCTTGTACTTGTAAAAAAACCTGTTAAAGTATGACCTGTGTTCTGTAGCAAGAGATGCCTGGGCAGCGTTTTTCCCCCACAGAAGAAACATGTTGGGATTGTGTGTAAGGACTATTGAGTTCTGGGGCATCTTTTCAGCCATTTGTCTGGCAAACCTGTGGTCAGCCCTGGCAGCCCAGGCCTCCTGTGTTATTGCCCTTACAAAAGGCAGGAATGAGAGGAACAGCACAACAATAACAGAGGTTAAAACATAATGCACGCATGAACCTTTATATCTGCTCATTACCTGAGACACAAGTATCGCTGCTCCGGATCCGGCAATCAGGGAAAAAGGCATGGCTGAAAGCAGAGAAAACCTGACATCTGCGCCATAGTTATAACTTCCGGCATAGAAAAAAATAAATATGCCCCAGAAAAGCAGAAACCAGACAACCACAACAAGCTTTTCTTTCAGTTGATATGAACCCCTGGTTCTGTTTTTAAAAAGCAGTCCAAGGAAAAAAAGAATTGTAAATACAGCCGGGAACCTTGTGTTTCTCAAATAGAAAAGTGAGTTCACCTTAATGTTTCCCTGAAAATAATCAAAAGAGAATTTTGGCCCTGAGCTTCCCCATCCAAGGTCCTTTACAGCGTAAAGATTAACAAGATGGGGAATAACAAGAACAAAAAAAACTGATGCAATTAAATAGAACCTTCCCTGTTTCAGTTCATCCCTGCCCCAAAAAATAAACAATAGTCCTGACACCAGACATATCATGGCAGCCTCAGGCCTGAACTGTACTGAAAAAGCAGTCATAACAGCTGCTAAAAAAAAAGCAGTATTAGTTCTAACCCTTAGAAAAAAAAGGGTGCACAGCACTGAAAGTGCAGGAAAAAAAGCAGCGCTCGGCTCAACAGCAACAGTATTTGACCAGATAAGTGTCTCAGGGGTTAAGGCAAAAATCAGAGCAGCATAGATTGCAGTATAATAATCTTTAAACAACAGATAGCCTGTTAAAAAAACAGTAATCACTGCAAAAAGATAGATAAAATTGTTGGTTAAAAACGATGCCAGCTCATGTACACCGAAAATCCTGAACACAACACTTAAAACATATGCCCAGCCATTAGGTTCCTTGTTGTATTCAAGCCGGAGGCAGGAAAAATCACCATATTCATTTTTCCCTTCATTACACATGGCAGCACGCCCAATAATCCTTTTCCAGAAACTTCCAAGTGATTCAAGATAGGTTTCTCCATAGTGAGAGCCTTCTGCCTTTGTAAATGCTATGTTCTGGCCGATATTTTGATAAATATCCTCATCATAATAAATTCTGTGTTCCCGCGGTACAATAAACACGAGAATCAGAAATCCTGCAATGGATAAAACAGCAAGGTTAAACCATATTTTTTGAGGAATTTCCTGAAATATGTTCCTGAGTTGTGATTTTCTGAAAAATGACACGCCTACCATACCAACAGCCACTACAATCAAAAGAAAATTAATTTCCAGGGACAGGGGGGACAGAATTATCAACTGTTCCCTGAGTGTCCAGGAACTGTATGAAGATGTCCATAAAAGCAGACCAATGGCTCCGAATAAAAATATTATTCCGCTGATTGTAAACGGTAAGTATTTATAGAGTTTTTTCATGTCTTCTCCACAAGTTGATATCCGGCCTTTAATTTTGAAACAGTTTTTTACTTTGATAAGCGGATTAAATAATTTTCCATTACAAGATAATCATTACCTGTTTTCTTAAGAGTATTGAGTGCATCTTCAGGTGAGCAGACAAGGGGTTCACCGTGAATATTAAAACTGGTGTTCAGAACAATTCCCGTTCCGGTCAGGTTTTTAAGCTCTTTCAGCAACCTTTTATAGCGGGTCTCATTTGATGTTACAAACTGCGGCCTGCAGCTTCCGTCAACACTTATAACACCCTGCATCTGTTCTGTCAGGTCATGCTTAACCATGTACCCCATTGTCATAAACCGGTTTTCAAGACCGTCATAGTTTTCAAGGTACTGCACTGCTTCCTCCTCCAGCATTGACGGGCAGAATGGCTGATACCAGACTCTCATCTTCAGCCTTAAATTAAGTATGTCTCTGATTTTCAGGGAATTTGGCAGGGCCAGGATGCTGCGGTTTCCAAGTGCCCGGGGGCCGTATTCCATCCTCCCCTGAAACCAGAAAACAATATAACCTTCGGAAATAAGTTTAGCGGTCTCATGCTCTATGTTTTCATGATAATCAAATGACAACCCGCTTGCTTTTATGGCAGACACTATTTCATCGTCAGAATACTTAAGCCCCCAGTATACATCAGGGAAGCTGTAAGATGTAACTCCATTCAGGTCATAATTAAGAGAACAGGCTGCACCCAGCGCAAGCCCGCCATCACCCATGTGCGAAAATATGAAACATTTTTCAACATCAGGAAGAGCGCGTATTTTCATGTTTACCTTTATGTTTGAAAAAACACCGCCGGACAATGCTACCCTGTTAAGTCCGGTTGAATTGATACTGTTTTTTACAAGTTCACATATTTTCACCTCAAGAGTCCTTTGTGCCATGTAGGCAAACTGCTCCGATGGATATTTCCAGAGTACTTTTTTCAGCTCATCGAACATTTCAAGCGTACTGTACCTGCACTTAACATTCATTCCATCTACAGAGATGAAGTCTATCAGGGGGTTTTCCGAATCAGGGATTGGGTAGGCATAATTAGCAAGCGCCATGACCTTGCCTTCATCTTCCAGTTCCCTCATGTTCATCAGGTTTGTCACATGCTCAAAAAAAATACCTATTGAGTCTTTTCCGGAAACAGATTCAATTCTTGAAAGTCTGCCATTTCGTAATGTGCTGATTGTACCGGACAATGCATCCCCTATCCCGTCAATTGTAATAACGAGGCATTCTTCAAAACCACAGCAAAAAGCTGCTGCTGCTGCGTGGCAAAGGTGGTGATCAACCAGATTTATACTGATGTTTCCAAGCCCAAACCTGTTTAAAGAATTTCTTATGCTTATCCTGCTGACATATCTGGTTGCACGGTTACCGCCTGTTTCAGTTATTTTGTATTTCGCCTTTTTTTTAAGGGCTGAAAGCAGTCCGGGAGTTTTTTTTCTTCTCCTGAGAAGGTAGTAATCTTCTTTTAATTGAGGATAAATTCTTGCCAGTGTTTTTGCAAAGTCATATGTTGAAACAGCAACACTGCCAATATCTGATGCGGTCAGGTTTAAACAATCAAGACAGGCTCTGACAGATTTGTCAGGAAATTTGATTTCAAGTTTTCTCCTGGTAAGCCTTTCCTCATTAACAGCAGCGAGTATCCTGTTATCTTTTATTACAGCAGCCCCGGAATCATGGCCGTCCCATATACCAAGAATATAATCACCCATGTTTTATTAATTCCTTTAAGCAAATATTCTGGAAACACTGTGCCTGTCAATGTGCGACAGATTCTGAGTATCTTTCCTGTTTCCCATCGTTCATTAGTCGTTACTAACTGCCCATTTCTTTAATTAGTGGCTGACCGGAAACCCTGTTTTTTATTAGCGCGGCGTATGTAGGAGCCGGCTTTAGCCGCGAAAAACAGACCTGTTGCTGCGTAATATCGCGCCTGAAGGCGCTCCTGCAGAAAATTATTGATCAGATTTTAACCTGAATCAGGGGTTTTCGTTCAGGCACTAATTACTGAAATATTCTGCTGCATTGTGTCTATGCTTTTGCACCTGCCTGTCCATAAGTCTTGAATTTTTCCATTACCAGGTCCATCTCTTCATCAGAAAGCACTGATGGATCTCCAGTGCATTGTGTTCTATAGTAAACTTCAGCACAAAACTCAATAATTTCAGCTATGTTAAATGCCTGCTTCAAATCAGCTCCAGCAGCTAAAAGTCCATGGTTTGCCAGAAGAACCGCTTTTCTGCCAGCCATAGACCTGAAAGCATTCTCGGCCAGCTCTTTCGTGCCAAATGTTGCATATTCTGCACACCCGACTCTGTTCCCTGCAAAGCCTACTAAATAATGAACTGGTGGTATCTCTCTTTTAAGGCATGCAAGTGTAGTTGCAAAAACAGAATGAGTATGGACGATTGCATTGATGTCTTCCCTGTGATTATAAAAAACCATATGCATGTCAAGCTCACTTGAAGGCTTGCGTTTGCCCTCAATAATTTTATTGTTAATGTCTAAAACCGGTATGTCCCCGGGTTTTGTTTTCAGGTAGTCTGTTCCAGAGGGACTGATGGATATCAGGCCCTCTTCACGGTTGTAAATGCTTAAGTTTCCGCCCGTTCCTCTAATAAGCCCGTATGAAACAAGTTTTTTTCCATACTCAACTATCAGCTTGCGTTCCTTCAGTTGCAGCATCTGTTCACCTAAGGAGTTATTGTCATGTTTGTCAATCATTCTGATTTATCGAACAATATAGACAAATATTTACAAAGCATCAAGAAGTTATTCCCTGAATTTCCGGGATAGCTGATGAGCTTCCAGGTTAATTCTGTCAAGATATCCTTTATCAGTATTTTTGGCAATATTACACTGTAAAATTAATTTTTTACGCCATTTTGCCAATATGTCAGTAAAACATTTTTTTATACTTTCAGTGTAATAAAAAGAAAAATGATTTTCACGAAAAAACTCATTGTTTTTCAAACTGTTGTCTTTATTAATTGTATTTTTTTTCTGAACGGTACTGGTTTTGCTGTTAATGTGAAAGAAACCTGAATAACAGTGAATTTTATTGATAGCATTTTTTTAACCTGCTAAAGGTTTCAGACAGTAAGCCGATACTTTGACATCTGTATTAATAATAATGGACTTACAAACTGCAAAAGGAGCACTTATCATGTCAAGCACAAGAAATTCCAACAAAGGCTGGAGCGTTACCTGCGCAGGAACAGGGATTAACCTTGCTCTTGGGGTCCTTTATACATGGAGTATTTTCAAGGGGGCAATAAAAACATCCATTGAAGCAGGTGGCCCTGGAGCCTTTAACTGGGATTTGGCATCGTTAAATGACCCGTATGCAGTTTGCTGCATTGTTTTTGCATTTGCAATGATTGCTGCAGGAAAATGCCAGGACAAATTTGGCCCGAAAATTACCGCCCTTTTTGGCGGCCTTCTGGTTGGTTTAGGATTTATATGGATATCTCAAACAACAAGCTACATCTCATGGGTTTTAGGGTTCGGTGTCCTTGCGGGTACTGGAATAGGTTTTGGTTATTCTTCTGCAACCCCACCAGCACTTAAATGGTTCCCGTCTGAAAAAACCGGTTTGATTGCCGGGCTTGTTGTGTCAGGTTTTGGTTTGGCATCTGTCTATATCGCACCACTATCAAAATATCTCCTCCTGAATTATGGTTTGCAAAATGCAATGCTGCTGTTCGGGATAGCATTCATTATAATTGTGTGCGGGCTTTCGCTGTTTCTTGTCAACCCCCCCAGGGACTGGAAAGCCGATACTGTTCCAGGTTTAAAAACACCTGCCCCTGTGGTGAACTTCAAACCTTCTGAAATGATGAAATCATCAAAGTTTTACATGCTGTGGTTTATCTATTTTATTGGAGCCGGCGCAGGACTAATGGTAATTGGCAGCGTTGCCGGGATGGCAAAGGCAAGCATGGGCGAAGCAGCATTTATGGTTGTTGCCATAATGGCAATAGGTAATGCTGCAGGACGTATCATTGCAGGCTATCTTTCTGACAAAATAGGCCGGCGCATGTCTTTGACCTGCATGCTTTTATTTCAGGCTGTGTTAATGTTTGCTGCAATTCCTGTTGTCGGTTCAGGCTCAAGCGCCATTGTTCTTGTTCTGCTTGCTACTTTCATTGGATTCAATTACGGGACAAACCTCTCACTTTTTCCATCAATCACCAAGGATCTCTGGGGGCTTAAAAACTTTGGCACTAACTATGGCATTATGTTTACCGCATGGGGTGTTGGGGGGCTTGTAATGGGCATACTGTCCCAAATGTTAAAGGCAGGCACCGGAAGTTTCAATTCTTCCTTTTTAACAGCTGGAATTCTGCTGATAATTGGGGCAGCCTTAACCTGTGTCCTGAAAGCAAAAAAGCAGGAAGGCGTGGAGGCTGTAGTAGTTAATAAAACCGAACAGGAGTCAGCTCTTAATCCGAGCTGTTCATCAACCCCTCAGCAAACAGGTGCATGTGACGCATAACAACATATAGGAATGCAAGTAACAGCAGCCCCGCGAATGGGGCGTAGCATATAAAACTGCTCGCATACAGAAAAGCCGCAAACTTAAAGCTTGCGGCTTTTCTGCGTCTTGAGAATCTTTAACACTACCTGAAAGGCAGCTCTCATATTAAGGATCCTTCAGAAAGCATAAACCGCTGACATGGTATAACGGGTACCATTGTTAACACTGCTGAATCTTTCAGTTTCAATATACATCATCTCAATGCCCATCTTTACAGTGCTGGTTACCGAATACCATGAATTCATAAACAATATCTCATTCTTCGTGAACTGTCGATCATTAAGGAACCCTTTCATGCCATCCATATCGCTTTTATCGGGGTCATCAACACCATAGCCGGCAGTAAAGTTAAGACGCGGGGTTGCAGCATATGTCAGGCTGGCCCACCCGCCTCTGGCCATGATTGAATCAGGGTGTTTTTTCCTTTCACGAAAGCTGTTATCATGTGTATTAATTCCCATGTCGTAGCGAAGCCATTCATTATCAAGACCAGCACCAATCCATGCTTCAGTTGCAAAAGTAAACTTTCCGCGCTTAAGCTTAAATTCAAGGGCCATTAGCCACCTGTCAACTTTATTTTCCATCCCGAATCTGTTTTTACTTAATGTAGTGGTCCTCCATCCTCCACCTATCGCAAGTATTCCTCCTCTGCCAAGAACACTGTTTTTATATGCAATTCTTGCTAACAGCCATGGGGCTCTATCCTCTTCCGCAGTACTTATTCTCCTGTGCTTCATGGCAGAAAACAGAAACTCATAATTCCCATAATTTTTTCTAAGTGTGATCTGAGGCATTCTCCACCACAGGTTTCCTGCTGCAGACAAACCATAAAAGTCAATAGTAGGAACGTAGAGTCTTGCCACGGGAACCCAGTCCTGCCCCATAAGCAGGCTGGCATTCCAATCTTCATTCGTCAGTTTTATATAACCCAGACGCATACGCGGGATTAGATTATTCCCACTGTTGGTACCGTAAAAATCCGTCTCTATCCTTGCTTCACTAAGCCACTGTTCATCTCTCCTGGCCACCTTAAGCCCGATACGGCTGTCACGCGGATTAAAATTTGTCGAGTCATTTTCCGAATTCCCGGCTGCAACAGCGCCAAGCCCATCATTATATTTCCTGAATTCTGCTGTATCATAATTAAAATCAGTTTTCACGCGTCCATAAATCAGCATGTTATACTTGCCAAGCACGGAAGTAAGGCTGGATGAAGTGAATTTCCCGGCAGATTTTTTAAGCTCTCCCAATTCTTTTCTGCCGGCTTCTACCATTTTCTTCAGGCTGACATTTTCAGCTTCCGTTGCATTTTTATCTTCCTCCAGTTTTCTTCTCAGTTCGCTGTTTTCCATTTTGAGCTGTTTGATCTCCTTCTCCATTTTATCCAGGCGGCGTATAATGTCATCATCAGACGCTGAAGAATAAGAGGGATAAAGAAACAGTACTGACAAAAAAACAGATAATAATAATTTAACCGGGAAAACATTTGTCTGCATTTAGTGATCCTTCCTGTTACATTGAGTTGGATTGTCTTTATTTCTGTTTACTATCATACTCTCTGAGCCACCTGCCGTGTTGCAGCCTTACCCAGGCCCGGGTACACTTGCCGCCCAGCATTGACTGGACTGAGCCTGGATTGCCAAATGTACCCAGAAATATGTGAATTATCACTGAACCGGCCAGAACTGCCACACCCAGTGCGTGCAGCCAGTAGCTGTTGGACACCATCACACGTGAAAAAAGGAATGGAAACCAGATGATGAGCCCGGTAATGCTCATAAGGATCCAGGTCACGGACTTTAAGAGGTAGTAAAGCTTTTGTCCTGCATTGAACCTGCCCGACTCCGGCACTATCCGGTTAGCCCACAAATAGCCACCAGCCCTGGAAAGCCATTCAATGTCATTGACCGTAAATTTAGTTCCCTCCTTAAACCAGACAATAACAGCAAAAAGCCCGCTTGCCACAAACACAAGACCTGAAATATTATGCACATACTTCATGGGATAATAGCCACCGAAAAAACCGGCAATCATATTCAGCGTTTGAAACATCAACCCAAACCCTGTGATGAACAGCAGAATGCAGCTCACAGCAAACAGCCAGTGCACCAGACGCTCAAAGGTGTTTGTTACTTCAATCAGCTCATGGCCGGAGGTTTTTGCCCGGTTATTCACCTGATTTATCCCCTTCCTCAAACTCAGGCCGCTTCGGCCCCTTGATAATGTAGTAAAGGAAACATGCACCGATACCGCCTATCAGACTTGCTATTGACAACGGCTTCAGAACTTCCTTCCAAAGCACCAGCCCGGTCGAAATCTGTGGATTCTCAGGCAGTTTCGCATAAACACCCGGGGGCTCAGTCAGGACATACATCACATGGGTCCCGCCTAAAAAGCGATCTCCATAGACCGATGCAGTTCCCCCTAACTCCTGTGCCCGTGAGTAAGCTTTATTGATCATATCTTCCCTGTTCCCGAACAAGATGGCTCCTGTTGGACAGGTTTTGGCGCAGGCCGGTATGAGGCCATTGGCCACCCTGTCATGACACAATGTACACTTTGACATCTTTTCTGTCTGCTCATCATACTGGGGTATATTGAAGGGACAGGTATAATAGCAGTACCTGCACCCGATGCACTTTTCAGGATCTATTACCACAGCACCTTCCGGTGTCTTAAAGATACAGCCCGGTACAGGACAGGCCTTCATGCAGCCTGGATCAGTGCAGTGAAAGCACTTGTCATTCCGAAACAGCCACTTTACCCCACCCCGGCCGTCATCAACCTCCTGGAACCGGATCAGGGTGTAAGTGTACGGGCTTAATCCCTGAGGGTTCTGATAACTGCCATGGTTCCGGGTCTGCTCGGCTGGCAGCGCGTTCCAGCTCTTGCAGGCAACCTGGCATCCGCGACAGCCAGTACAATTTGAGACATCAACCAGCATTGCTTTTTCATTCATTTTGCACCACCCTTCACCACATCAACCATGAATGCCTTGGACTCAGGGATCATGGTGTTTGGATCACCGATATTGGGGGTCAGCAGATTTGCACTACGCATTTCCTTCTTTTCAGGATCAGGCTGCCTCCATCCGTAATGCCATGGAATGCCCACCTGGTGTGTCGTATTCCTGGATATCTGAAAGGGCTTAAAGCGCGATGTCACGATTGCAACAGCTGCTACTTCACCGCGGACTGACTTCACGGTTACCTTGTCACCATTCCGGATGCCCCTTATATCTGCCAGATCATGGCTCATCTCAACAAACATCTCGGGCTGAAGCTCTAAAAGCCAGGGCTGCCATCGGGTCATCACACCAGTCTGCCAGTGTTCACTCACCCGGTAGGTGGTGCACACGATTGGGTATCTGGAATCGAAAGTCGCACGGAGATCAAGATCAGGCACCCCTTCCTTGTCCCAACGCTTGATAACAGGGTTGACAAGCTGCTTTGACATCAGGTTTTTTTCGACCGGGCACTCAAGTGGTTCATAATGCTCAGGAAAGGGACCGTCGGTGAGACCGGGTCCAAAAATCCGGGCATACCCATCGGGCTTCATTATAAATGGATAGCGGGATTCCGATCCTGCTGACAGGGGCTTCCAGCCACCATCAGGCACATCTCCGTTCCACCCTGTTTCGCTGCTCCACCATATCACCGGTTTTTTCATGGCCCATGGCTGTCCATCCTTATCCACCGAGGCCCGGTTGTACAGAACCCTGCGGTTAAGAGGCCAGCACCATGACCACCTGGGGTACAGCCCAATTCCTGATGGATCAGACGTGTCACGCCTGGCTGCCATATTACCCTCTTCCGTATATGAGTTACAGTAGAGCCAGTTGACCGATGAAGTGGACCCGTCATCCTGCAGATACGCAAACCCTGGCACAAGAGTTCCTTTTTTGTAGAGCTTACCTTTGATTTGAACGTCCTTTAAAAAGTAGCCGTTTATCTCTTTAGCCACGAAATGGGCATCAAAGCTCCTGATTTTATCACCTGGCAGCTTAAAGCCGTAATCCCAGGTCAGCTTTGTGACAGCCTCTGGAAGCTTGCCGCCTTTTTCTTCATAAAGTGCCTTTAGACGGTAGAAAAGCCCGGTAATAATCTCACCGTCAGGCCGGGCCTCTCCGGGTGGCTCCGTGGCCTTATAGCGCCACTGCATCCAGCGTCCGCTGTTGGTGATGCTGCCCTCCTTTTCAAACGAAGCTGCACATGGCAGCATGAAAACCTCAGTCTCAATCTCTTTCGGTTCCATACCCGGCCCATTCCAGAACGAACCGGTCTCATTATCAAATATGTTCACGTTGACTAACCAGTCAAGCCTGGCCAGCCCCTGTCTGATTTTGCCGGCATTTGCACCACTGCAGGCCGGATTCTGACCCCACGCAAAAAACCCTTTGATTGTACCCTTGTACATCTCGTCAAAAATTGTCAGCCAGGAGTAGTTTTTTCCGTCATCCAGTTTGGGAGTATAGCTGTAGGCCTCTTCAAGGTTTGTGTTCAGGCCGTAATGGGCACGCATCAGGCTGGCGCTATATTTTGGGTAGTTGCCCCACCAGTTTGCGCTCATGGGATCTGATGTCTCGGGTGTATTCTTTTCATTGTAGCTCTGCAGTGTTGGCTGGGAGGCCCTGGGGGCCTTTAAATAGCCAGGCAGTATGTGGAACAGGAGGCAGTGGTCGGTTGAGCCCTGCACGTTTGATTCGCCGCGCAGAGCATTTACCCCACCGCCGGCCACACCCATGTTGCCCAAAAGCAGCTGGATAATGGCCATGGTCCTTATATTCTGAACACCCACAGTGTGCTGGGTCCAGCCCATGGCATACATGACAGTGCCGGACTTTTCTGGTTTTCCCGTAGCGGAATATGCTCTGTAGATCTGCTCAAGCCTGTCTTTAGGCGTGCCGGTGATATCACTGACCATGTCAAGGCTGTAGCGCGAGAAGTGCTTCTTCAGCAACTGGAAAACGCAATCAGGGTGCTGCAGAGTTTTGTCCTTCCTGGGAGTCCCGTCCGGGTTCTTCTGAAACGACCATGTTGTTTTGTCATATTTGCCGTTAATGTATCCCTCCCTGGTCATGGTTCCCTTCAGCCCGGAGAACACCCCGCAGTTCTCAGCAGGAAGTTTAAACCCGGGGTTTATTAGAAATGAGGCATTGGTATATTCACGCGTGTATTCCTCAAAATACAGGTTTTTGTCCAGAATATACTTTACCATGCCTCCTAAAAAAGCTATGTCGGTTCCTGAGCGCAGTGGAGCGTAGATATCCGCCTTTGCCGATGTGCGGGTGAATCTGGGATCAACGCTTATCAGGGTAGCCCCTCTTTCCATTGCCTTAGTGATCCATTTAAATGAGATCGGGTGATTTTCGGCTGCATTGCTGCCCATAATCATAATACAGTCTGAATTGCGCAGGTCAATCCAATGGTTGGTCATTGCTCCGCGTCCAAACGACTCTGCCAGAGCCGCTACTGTTGCAGAGTGTCATATCCGGGCCTGGTGTTCTATATATACTAAACCCAGACTGCGCAGCAGCTTCTGGTAGACATAACATTCCTCGTTATCCATGGCAGCACTGCCTACCGATGCAATACCCTCGGTTCGGTTAACAATTTGACCCAGGATATTGCGCTCCATGAAAGTTGCATCCCGGGTCTTTTTTATATTGTTCGCAATTTTGTCCATAACCCAGTCCCAGGACTTTTCTTCCCACCTGCTGCTTCCCGGTGCGCGGTAAAGTGGTCTGGTGAGACGGTTTTTGTTGTGGTGGGTGATTTGGTAAAGGGAACTGCCTTTACTGCACAGGCTGCCCTGATTGACAGGGTGATCAGGGTCGCCCTCAGTATTAACAACCCTGCCGTGGCGTGTCTGCACAATGATGCCGCACCCCACGGCACAGTATGGGCATATGGTGACAGTTTCTTTTGCAAAACAGATTTTAGTTGTTTTCGCACAGGCCTTTTCCTGCTCAAGGCTTAAACTCAGCCCGCCTGCCGTGATTGCTGCACCCGAGATCTTCAAGAAACTCCTTCTCGATACCTTCATGGCTTTGACCTCCTGTCTCTGTTTTGACTGACTTTTTTTTCTTTAAGTTTCATTTGGACAGGCACCTAATGAAAAAATTCAGAATCACCGGGTACCTGGCATGGTTCTGCTTCAGGAGGGGAAAAAAATGACCGTTCATAGCCTTCCTGTTCTGCTAAAATGTCAAGATAGGTTGTTGCAAGGTCTTCCATTAAGGGGATGAATTCCTCTGAGACGTCAATCGCTTTTCTTTCAACAAAAGTTTTGATGTACCTGCCGCACTGGTCACACAGGTCAACTCGGTATGGACCCTCGGTTTCTTCCATAATTTTTAAATTCTTTGCATCAGCATTACAGCAAAATGCACATTTTATCCTTGCAAAATGCCATTTACCACTGCAAAGCTGACAGTAAAGCAATCTTTTACCGTCTTCCTTGTCAAGACGTGCTATATGGGCCAGGCTGCCACAAACCGGACAGCTGTTTTTCAGCCAGAAGGAATCATCGATTTTATCATTAAAGAGAGAGGACAGATGTTCTAAAAATGGTTTTGCAAGACTCAAGCTCATGTAGACCAGAAGATCCCACCGGACTCCAATTGCCTTTGACAGGAATTTAAAATATCTGCTGTCCTGGGCAAGCAGTCTTCCGACCAATACAGCAGGGTTAATATCCCCATTCCTGTGTGCAAAGCCAATGTTCGCGATTTCTTCACCTGTTGAACTGTCATGTTGTTGCACAATGGTTAACAGGTCCTGGAGCAGTTCATCCAAAATCCTTTCGTCAAGAGGCAGATTATTGCCTGAAATCAGTGGACAGCCCTTACGGATATGCTTGCTTATAAATTCATCACTTAAATTCAGAGGGGGATGAGCTTTGTGAAGCTTTTTTTTGATTCTGTGCTGCAGCAATACAATATCTCTGAAAAAATCAAGCCTGTCAGAGGAGATCAGTTTCTTTGCTTTGAGAGCATTAAACAGAAAGGTGGCTGGATCATTGTTTGCCATTTTCATTTCTTTTGCAGTTTCAAAAAATATATTCAAAATCAGTTGTGTCCCAACGCTTTTCAGAGAAAACAGAGTAAGAATCAAATATCAGTATTACATCAAATTATCAAGGCAAACAGGCAGGCAGCTTGAAAAGTGCTGCCCGGCGACTACGCGCCGGGGAGCATTCCGACAGTTAACATCAGTATTCCTCTATTGAAGTATTCTGATTAATTTAAGCACTTTTGATTTTTTTCAACAGCCAGGCCATGTTACGCCCGAGGGTCTTAAATGTTGTCACCCCCTCTTTATCCTCCATCGCTTCTCCAGGGGCACCGCCTGTTCCTGTATTCCAGTAGTCAGATCCGGGAACAATCATCTGCTGAATAAAAAAGAAAAAATTAATGGCTGAAAATGTAAATGTTGCACCTGCCCTTCTCATCACCACAACCGCGGCACCGACCTTTTTATCCAGCAGGTTGTCATTGGCCCTTGCAACAAGGCCGGTACGATCAATAAGAGCCTTAACTTCTGCTGTTACATTGCTGAAGTAAACAGGTGATCCAATGATGATGCCGTCAGCCTCAATCATTTTATTCATATATAAGTTCAGAGAGTCATTATTAACAGCACACTGCCTGTTCTTATTCTTCATACATGCATAACATGCCCTGCATCCGTGAAGGCTTTTACCTGCAATATGAATAACTTCGGTTTCAATGGCTTCTTTATTCAATTCACTGATAACAAGCTCAAGGCATTGATTTGTGTTTCCCTCTTTTCGCGGACTTCCATTAAAAGCAACTACCTTCATAGTATCTCCTTTAATCTTTTTTCGTTATGTGACGCTCCCCGCCTGTCCCGAAAGGATTCGGGACGGGGCTTGAGCGGCACGTTCCGCTCAAAAAAAAGCACATTCAAAATATAGTAAATGAAAGAAATAAATTCAAGCAAATTCCAGGTTAACACTTGACTTGAACATTCAGTAATTTTATTGTGCCATGATGAAGTTAAGCATGGTGTCCAGGGAGTCAGGATCTGAAAAAGCCATGGTTTGTCCTTTATGCAGGCAAACCAGGACAAGCAAAATTCATGAAGACAGGTTCCGCAACTATTTTTCCTGTCAATTCTGCAACCTGATTTTTGTATCACCTGCGCAGTATTTGTCTTCTGAAGATGAAAAAGCACGATATGATCTCCACCAGAACTCTCCTGATGATCACAACTATCGCCGATTTTTGAGCCGCATATTCATCCCCATGAAAGAGCGTTTGGCTGCCGGAAGTTATGGCCTTGATTTTGGCTCAGGCCCGGGGCCAACATTGTGTGTAATGTTTGAAGAAACAGGACATAAAATGGTAATCTACGATCATTTTTATGCTAATGATCCCCGTGTTTTCAATAATAAATATGATTTTATTACAGCAACAGAAGTTGTGGAGCACCTTCATAACCCGCGACAGGAACTGGACAGGTTATGGGCATGCCTTAAGCCGGGCGGCTGGCTGGGCATAATGACAAAGCTGGCACTTGACCAGAAGGCATTTGCACGCTGGCACTATAAAAACGACCTTACCCACATCTGCTTTTTCTCCCAATCAACCTTTCAGTGGCTGGCCTGCCTGTGGCAGGCAGAGCTGATTTTTGCGAACAATGATGCAGTGCTTCTCAACAAGAGGATTTGATGCATCTGCCCGGGCTTTCAATAAAGTATCTGAGGGCAGGATTTCCAGCCCCGATTTGCCGGGGCTCATTCGAAATGACTGACAGCTTATGACGTGACATTAGCCTGTTGCCAGCTCTTTACCCAGTTTAAATATTTTTTCAAGTTCTTCCCTCTTTTTTCTGATGTCTCCCACATCTCTCACGTCAGTAACATGAATTTTTTCCACAATCTCCATCATATATGTGTTACAGATGTTATGTTTGTAAGCTGTAAAAGCCAGCTCCCCTGCACCGGGGTCCTTGAAATCCTGTGCCAGCCCAACTACTGCTTTTTTCCCCTTTACCGGGTTGTTTATCAGCTTAAACGCATCCATTGTCCCTAATTCCCCAACAATCTCCATCTCCCATAATGGCAGGCACCGCTCAAAAAAGCGGGCCATTATGGCTGAATAGGGTGCACAGTAAAGAGGGGAAGCAAACAGCATAATATCAGCTGATGCCATTTCATCAAGAAGCATGTCCATGTCATCACGGAAAACAGCACATTTTGTCCCTGGTTTAAGAACACAGTTCCTGAAACACCCTCTGCACTGATTTATATTGAGGTCAGCAAGAAAAAACTTTTTCACCTCTGCACCGGAAGATGATGCACCATCAAGAAATGTGTCAACAAGCACATCTGAATTACCCTTTTTCCTTGGACTGCCTACAAAACCTGAAACTTTCATTTTTTTCCTCCTCATGGTTAAAAATATCTGAATACCTTTTGTTAACTCAGGGCAACTGTCTGTTTTTTAATCCCAGTAATGCAGCAGCATGTTTTTCAGCTTTTCTTTGTCAGGATAAAACACATGTTCAATGGCTGCCTGGTTTAATACCTTTAAATCATTTTCATCAAAACCAAGTTCGCTGACTGCTGCTACATATTCATCAGTTAATGTGGTTGCCAGAATAGCCGGATCGTCTGTATTAAGGCTGACCGGAACCCCCGTTTCCATGAGTTTTTTAATTGGATGGTTCTTAATTGAGGGAACTACCCCGGTGTAAAAGTTGCTGGTGGGACAAACTTCAAGCATTATGTTTTTCTCGCAAAGAAGCTTCATAACTGATTCATCCTCCACAGAACTGATTCCATGACCTATCCTGTCTGCATGAAAATCAACAACAGCCTCCCTTACATTAGCAGCCCCGCAAGCCTCGCCTGCATGAATTGTCAGGCCGAGCCCTGATTTTTTAGCTCGATCAAAGAGATCTGCAAACGGTTTTGCAGAATTTTTCACCTCATCGCCTGCTATGTCAAGGCCATAAACAAACCCCTTCGGCATTTTCTCAATCAGCCCTAATGTTTGTTCGGCAAGATCTACACCATAATCCCTGCTGATAGTCAATATGGGTGTCACAATAATATCAAACCGGCTGCTCGCACGGTCAATAGCCCCCTGAATACACTCAATCACTTCGCTCTCGCTGAATCTGCCGTTACTGGAAAAGTGGGTTGGGCTGTACCTCAGCTCAAGATATTTCACTCCATCTTCTGCAGCCTCTTTTACAGCAGTAAATGCTATATTCTCTACTGAGTTAATTACTGAATAAAACCCTCTGAACAGATCAAACTTACTGAGAAAATTTTCAAATCCAGGCGGGTCATTTTGTACCTGAATTAATGGTTTTAATTTTTCAAGGTCATGGGTGGGGAGCTTCCCCCCGTATTTTTCTGCTGTTTTAATAAATGTCTGAGGTGATATGCTTCCTTCAAGATGACGGTGAAGATCAACTTTAGGAAATTTTTTCATTTTGTTAAAGAGTTTTTCCCTGTTCATGGCATCAAATTCAAATTAATACTGGTCTTTTATTACAGCTTAATACACAAGTTTCAATATAACATATCATAATCTGTCATATTATTTCTAATAATTTTAAAAAAGATTTCTGATTGAATCAGGATTAATCCTTCTCTGCTATCATCAAAAACATCTAATTCTTCAGATTTCTGCTGGTTCTAATTAGTGGCCAACCGAAAACCCATTTTTTTGATTTGTTGGGTTTCGCCCTTTGAAAATATTATTTTGTAAGCAGCTGTTTTTTCTGCAATTCAAGATAGACCTGACACTTCGCTGGAAGTCAGAGTTACAACAGAAAGTTGTGTTTGAGAGAAATGATGTATGAAATATCAGGCAGACAGGAAACAATAATCAGGATTGTTATCGTCTTGGAAAAAGCCAGGGCAGCAAAGCTGTATTGAACTTTCCTGAAAACAGGGGATGGATCTTGAATCGACTGTTAAAGCCTTATCAGATCCTACCCCCACATACCGGATCTGTTATTTACCTTTTCAGATTCAGAAGTTCTCCAAGCATGGCATCCGTGGTAGTTATTATGCGTGAGTTGGCCTGAAACCCGCGCTGCTGGATTATCATGTTTACAAACTCAGCAGACAGATCAACATTGGACTGCTCAAGGGAGTTGGGTGAAAGCTTTCCCAGACCCGCACTTCCAGGCGTTCCTGTTAACGGCTGTCCTGAACGCCTTGTTTCTGCCCAGACATTGCCCCCAACCCTGCTCAGGCCCCATGGATTCGTGAAATTTGCAAGAGCAACCCGCGCCAAGTACAGAACCTGGCCGTTTGAATAGTTGCCCGACACTACGCCATCAGGATCAACAGATACATCCTGCAGAAACCCTGAGCCAAACCCGTCCTGGCTCTGAAAGATAGTTGAAGAGGGTGAGGCATACTGGGTTGACAGGTTGACGTTGCTGTTAAGTCCGAAATCTATGTCAATATCCTGCTGTGGTTCCGCACCTGAACCAAAGTCAAACCCCTCCCCTTCTGTCCCGTCAGCCAGTGTGGTCAACCACTGGGTAGGTGACTGACCTGTCAGAATACCCTGCTCGTTAAATGTCAGGGTGCCGCGGGCCTGGACCTCTGCTTCACCAGAGGCAGTTTCCGACGGTGGAACATATGCAAACCATTCCCATGTGGTTGACTGACCGTCTGCAGCAATAGCTGCTTTTCTCAGATAAAATGTCAGTGAGTGCTGATTTCCAAGGGAGTCATAAACCACAATTGATGTGGAATAGTTCGTGCTGTCATCAGGCTTTGCCACCTGGAAGCCCATGCCATAATTTATTGTGTCATCATCTATGTCAAGGGTGCCACCCAGAAGTTCTGCAGCACCCATGCCTGTTGTGCCAAGCTGTATGCTTGAATCAGGGCCAAGTGTTGACGAGGCTATTCTCATCCGCCCTGTTGTCTCATTATAGGTTACTTTCACGGTTACTGATTCACCTTCAGCAGCAAGGGCCGTGTTGATCTTGTTTTCGAGTTCAGTTGCAAGGCTGTCGCCAGAGTATGCACCGGCGCTGATTGTTACTGTTACAGCTGTCCCGGAGTTCTCAGGATTGCCGTCTACAATAATATCAAGCTGATCGTTCTGGCTTGCAAGAATATTAAACGCAACTCCGGTGTCACCTGTCACGGAATCATTCTGTGCAATGGTATCATCTACACTGAAACCAAGTGTTGCTTCAGCAGTTGTATTTGCATTTGTCCAGAATATCTGTGCTGTTGTTGCATTGTCATTCTGAATGGTAAACCTGTCTGTGACATTGTCATATGTAACAGTATAATTTGCTGCTCCAAGAGCAAGGTCCAGGAACTCTGCAACTGCTTCACCTGTGTAGATGGTATTCGCAGTGCTTGTGCCATATGTAGAGCTTGTCTGTCCAAGCAGAGATACTGTTCTGTTTGTGCCGGTAGTATCAGTCAACTGGATAATACTGTTTGAAGTCCTGAAGATAAACCCGGTTTTATTGGTTTCACTTGATTCGGTAAATCCGGGCAGGGTATACCCGTTTGAAGCCTCACCAAGATGTTCGGTGTAATCCGTCATGTTAATTGAGGGCAGAAAATTATTACTTGTACCTGTCAGGGCTGAAAGCTGAATTCTTGAATCCTTTCCGCCCCTGGTGCTTGAGGATATCTGGTATCTGTTGTTTGAAAAGTCATACCTGACATCAACTGTAACGCTCTGACCGTCTGATGCAAGAGCTTCGTTTATTTTATCTTCCAGTTCAACCCTGAGACTTGTGATGGTGTAGATTCCATTGGTCAGGCTTACAGTAACATCATTGCCTCCGTCAACTGATATTACAAAAGATGAATTAACACTTGTTACATTATAAGCCACCTCGCTTCCTGTAGTGCTATCGCTGACAGCAATTGTAGTATCAGCTGTTGTTGTCAGTCCAAGAACACCCTCCATTGTACTGGCATCATCTATTATCAGGGTATTTACTGCTGATGGATTGCTTATTGTAAATGTATTGTCTGTATTGCTGTAGGTCACAGTGTAGCTGTTTGTGCTGTTATCCTCTAACACCTGCTGGATGGTTGAAGCAACCTCAGCTCCAGTATACACTTCACCTTCGTCAAAATAGTCATTTGAAGTGCTTATCAGGTCAATGGTCTGTAATCCACCACCATCATTAAACACAAATGAATCGCTGACCCCGTCTTCAAAAACAAACCCGCTTGATGTGGCAGGATCGGATTCAACTGTTGCAGCGGTTTCAATAAAAAGCTCGTCAGTGTCAAGGTTAACCGCAATGTCAATCTCCTGTGATGCCTGGGGGGCCGATGATGTGGCATTTATCTGAATATCCGTAATAGCTCCTCTTGGATCGCTTTCATCGGGCTGAAGTATCCATCCCTGTACCCTCAGGTCAGCCGGATTTACAAGATACCCCTCCTCGTCAAACCTGAAGTGACCAGCCCTTGTATAATACATCCCGGTTTGAGGGCTTCTAACCATGAAAAACCCCTTGCCGCCAATGGCCATATCAGTTGGCTCATTTGTGCTCTCAAACGACCCCTGTGAAAAAATGGGATCAACAGCACTGAGGGCCACCCCCCTTCCAACCTGAGAAGTTCCTGATGCTCCGGCAATGTTCTGCGCTAAAACAGTTTCAAAGGTGGTACGCGCCCCCTTGAACCCTATTGTGTTTATGTTTGCAATATTATCGCCAATTACAGACATGGAATTACCAAGGGTGTTCAGACCACTGACCCCGGCAAAAAGTGCACTGGATAATGACATATATTATACCTCCCTGTATAAAAATGGTTCAAACCGGCTAAGCCGTTTATTTACATTAAAAAAGGCGCGACCTTAATAGCTGCCTTCCCGAGTTCTTTTACGGTTTCAACTACCTCGTCAACCACACTGCCTGGCTCCTCTTCTTCAACCGGGGGAGAACTGAAACTGTTTATTTCAATAATATCGCCAATCGGTATCTTCAGGCCACGGACAGTCACATATGTAACCCCATCTTCAAAAGCAATGCCGTCAACTTTGCCTGACAGCATTGTTACAGCATCCACCTGGCTTCCATCTGAATCACTTGCAATTACCTTAAACGTGTATGTTCCTGCTGGTGCAGGCTCGCCACTGCTGTATGCACCATCCCAGGTAATTGACTGTTTACCCTCTTCCTGCTCCCCTGCGTGTATGGTGCGCACTACAGTACCGTTATTATCTAACACGTTAACAACAACATTTGATGCATTACTGTTGAGCATGTAGTTTAAGCCCGGGGATGTTTCACCATCCCAGTCTATAGTGTCACCGCTTGCCATTACCTCTTTTCCTATAAATCCAAGGGCCTGTGAGTTGTTTATGGATGCCAGGTACAGCTGTTCAAACCCCAGGTTCCGGTTTACACTCTGAAGCTGTTCAACAGTGGACAGCTGTGCAAGCTGTGATGTAAATTCTGCTGTTTCCATCGGGTTCAGAGGATCCTGATGCTGAATCTGCGCCATAAGCATCGTTAAAAACTGATCCCTGATTTCATTTGTTCCGCTGTCCTGGGTTGCCTGGCTGAAGTCTGCTGTGTTTGCTATTGGGTTAATCATTGTTCTTTACCCCGGTTATCTTGAATTCATTGTTAGGATTGCGAGTTACGCGTTGCGTGTTTTTTCTGTTACCTTTCGCCAGTTATTATCTTTAATTTGTGCCTTTATCCCTCAAGTGCCTCTGTGCCTCTGTGCCTCTGCGCCTCTGTGCCTCTGTGCCTCTGTTCCTCTGTGCATCTGTGCCTCTGTTCCTCCGTGCCTCTGCGCATCTGTGCCTGGCACTTCATTTATGCAAAAAGATTCAGCACATCTTTGCCTTCACCCATCAGGTTCATATTAACACTGCTCACATTGCCTTCATTAAGCCCTGGGCTGACATTTTCAACAGCAGACCGTAAAGTCATGCTTTTTCTTTTACGGCCCCCCTGTTCTCTGTCTAATGATGTGAACTGCCTGCTGCCCTGGTCAGCAAAAACAGTTATTTTTCCTACCTCAATATTATGGTTTTCAAGATGCGCCTTCAACTGATCAATATTTGCATCAATAATATGCTTTGCGTGACCTGATTCTGCAACAATCACTGCCTGCAGGTGATTGTTTTTCATTGACAGGTCAATGTTAAGCCTTCCTAATGATGGGGGATGAAGCTGCAATGCAATTTTTGTTTCTCCATGCCTTAATCCCGAATTAATCCTGCTTGAAATCTGATCTATCATGACTGATGGATTAACCTGAGGTTTAGCCGCAACCCTGCCCGCAACTGAAGCACCTGTATCTTTTAAAAATGGCTGCTGAAACTCGCCTGATGATTTCATAATATTGTTGATCTTAGAATGTCGCCTGGTTTTTTTTTCCAACTGCGAGTCTGCAATATTAAACTTCTTAATAAATGGCTGAAGTTTAGCAAACGAAACATCCTCCGTGATATTGTTCTCTGTTAAAAACCCTGAAGCCTGTTCAAGTCCCTTAATAATCAGTCCGGAAGACTGGCTGTGATTTAAACTGTTTTTTTGAATATATATCTGGTTTGCATACTTTGAATCCAGGATTGAGAATTTTCCTGTATCAGAAGATGAAAAATTCCGGGTGGTTTTATCCTGCAGGTCCTGTGGGGAAAAGAAGTTTTTATTTCCCTTTTTGATTCCTTTATCCCCTGTCAGAAATAAATTTTTAATTATCTTTTTTTTCTCAATTAAGCTTATAATATTTTTTTCTGATTCTGTTTCCGTCCCGTGTGTCTGTTTTTTATCAGAAGACAATAAGTTAATTAAGAGACCATCTTTCTGGAAACCCTTTTCTGCCCTTTCAGGGGCATTTCCAGATTTTTCCATCAGATTTTTTTCAGCTCTATTTATACCATTCATTCCAGATGATCTGTCTGTTCCGGAAAATCGGGCATGCAGCAGTTTATCCTTTAACGAGACCAGGCCTGCCAAAAGACTGTCGCTGCTCCCGGCCATTCCTCCTGAAGGGTTTGCAGTATCACTGGTAAACCTGCCGGAAATCATATGGAGCTTGTCAATAATATTATTCAGGTTGCTGATAAGCTCGTCTATCATTTCAAAATCCGGGCTGTTGGTACTGAATTCAGCTTCTGCGCCTGTTAAATCACCAGTCATTATCCCACTCACAATGCCATTAGCGCTTTTTTTAATAAAGTCCATTAAAGCAGACAGCTCATCATCATTTAATATGTTTTTCAGCTGCAGAGATTCAGCCCCTTTACTGCTTTTATTGTTAAGAGCAGAGGAAAGCTTTTTTATAATGGAGCTTACAGCAGACAATTCATCACTAATGCCGTTCTGCATGTTCCTTGAATCAGAGTTTGTAAAACCGGAAATATGTTTGTTTAATGATTCGCCTAACAATCCATTTAACACAGGTTCAAATTCATTATTGTTTTTGCTGCCATTAACAGAAACCGATTGCAGATCAGTTCCATGACCCACGTTATTAAGCAGTATGTTTGATGGCATTGTCTGCATATTGCCCGGCTTCTACCTGTTAGTCAGCGGTTAACGACAGCTTTATAATCTGCTTTATCCTGAGAAACACCTGTTTTGCTGATTCAACTGAAAAGCAAAGCCCGTGCCATAAAAAAAGATAATTAAATTCGGATGTTATTACGGGGTGTTATAAAGAAAAGTGTCTGAAAGTGGTCCTGATCAAATGGTATGGGGGGCAAAATATACTTAAAAGAGAGGAAAAAAGTGTTTATTATCATGAGCTTAAAATTGCGATTTACTGCCCGCTGATTTTACTTATGTTAAAATCAGGTTTCAGTCGTGCAAGTTCTTTGCTTATTTTGACAGCTTTGCCAGGCTCTACATATCCCCATATTTTGCCTGCTTTTCTGCTGGACATCTTTAAAATCAACTGTGCGGAAATGTCAGTGTCAAGTTTTGACAAAAGTGGTCCAGCCTGTTCAGGAGGGGTAGCTTCAAATACTTTTGCAAGTTTAAGCAGTTTTTCATCTTCCACTGCCTTTTTAGATTCAATCAGTTTTGTAATTCTTTCCTCTATCTGAAGCAGCTCATCCACATTGTTCTGGATCTCCTTTTTTATCTCCTTAAGCCTTTCCTCCTCCTTTTCCAGGGCATCCTCCCTGCTGAAGATAACTGCCTCTCTTTTCTTAAGAGCTGCAATAAGTTCATAATTCCAGTCAAACTCAGCATCAGGCTTTTCTGTCCCGTTATCTGCTGCGAACAAAATCCCTGCAGTTTCTGCCCCGCTTTTTTCCTTTGCAGAAACATCCGAGTCAAACATCTCATAAATTGAGGCCTTATCCCTGCCTGCAGAAAAAGAAGAAAGGTAAAATATTTTTATTAACACAAGTATCATCACAGGCAACAGCCATTTTCTTGTTCTGTCACGACTGTTCCCGGAAGATTTATCAGCTGGCAGTCTGTGCCGTGCATTCACTTTATAATACCCTTTAAATTAAATCTTTGTGTTGCTACCTCATCAAGAAACTTTTTCTCCTTTTTCAACTGATCCATCCTGTATTCATTCAGATGATTTTCCTGAAGTTTTTCAATTATCTTTTTGTCTTTTCGTGCACTAAGCAGTATTTCCCTCATCTTATCCATTTTCTGCAAACAATCCTTTACCTTGTCAGCCTGTTGTATGATTTCATGTTTCAGCCTGAGCATATATTTCTGGTAAAGGCTGATTTCCAGTATTGAGAGAGATTCGTTTTGTATGGACCGCCATCCATCAATACATTCCTTCCATTGGTCATGATACTTTTTCAATGTCTCTCTCTGCTCCTCCCATGTCTGTTTGATCTCTGCAAATTCCTGCTGAAAGGTTTCTTCACGCTGTCTTCTGTAATTAAGAAGGGTCTGTAATTTAAACTGGAACATGCCCCGGACTTTTTATTTTACGAGTTTCTTCATGGCATCTACACTGTCGCCTATGCCGATTTTTTCCTTTATACCCTGCTGCAGAAAAGAATTAATCTTATCTATCATGGATATTGCGTAGTCTGTCTTTTTGTTTGAGCCCTTAACATATGCGCCGATTTTGATAAGGTCTTCAGACTTTCTGTAGGTGTCAATAATTTCAGCAACTTTTTTAGAAGCCATCAGGTGGTCATCATCCACTATCTCAATCATAACGCGGCTTATGCTCTGGAGAATATCTATTGCAGGATAGTGATTCTGTGAAGCCAGATCCCTTGAAAGCATGATATGTCCATCAATAATTGATCTGACCGAATCTGCAATTGGATCATTAATATCATCACCCTCTACTAAAACAGCATACAGACCGGTGATGCTGCCTTTGTTTGAAACACTCCCTGCACGCTCAAGAAGCTGTGGGAGAAGAGCAAATACAGATGGAGTGTAGCCTTTAGTGGTAGGAGGCTCACCTATTGAAAGCCCCACCTCTCTCTGAGCCATTGCAAAACGTGTAACAGAGTCCATCAGCAGAAGCACGTCCATCCCCTGGTCCCTGAAATATTCTGCGATTGCAGTTGCAATAAAAGCGCCTCTGATACGCACAAGCGGGGGTTGGTCAGATGTGGCAGCAACAACCACCGACCTCTCAAGACCCCGGGGGCCCAGATCTTTTTCTATGAATTCACGTACCTCACGTCCTCTCTCACCAATCAGTCCTATTACGGTTACATCTGCAGTAGTGTTTCTGGATATCATCCCGAGAAGAATACTCTTGCCAACACCGGAACCGGAGAATATTCCCATTCTCTGTCCCTTGCCGCATGTTAAAAGACCGTTAATAGCCTTTATCCCAACATCCAGGGGATCGGAAATAATAGATCTCTTCAAAGGATTAATCGGTTCTGAATAGACAGGGTATTCTGTATCAGTCTCAACAGGACCTTTATCATCAATTGGTTTTCCCATTCCGTCAATTACCCTGCCTAACAATTCATGTCCGACCCTGACAGAAGGGTTGCTCCGGAGAGCAACAATTTTACTCCCGGGCCCGATTCCGTTTATGGATCCCACGGGCATTAGAAATATCCTGTTTTTCTGAAATCCCACAACTTCCGCACATACGGGTTCACCTCCCCCATGCTGCGGATAAATATTGCAGAGACTGCCAACAGATGTGCCAGGCCCATGGCCCTCTACCACAATGCCCACCACTCTGCTTACCTTGCCATAAAC
Source organism: Deltaproteobacteria bacterium (assembly GCA_024276465.1). Taxonomy (GTDB): domain Bacteria; phylum Desulfobacterota; class WTBG01; order CAIYCZ01; family CAIRTM01; genus JAJRXD01. Next base: position 60,333 of record JAJRXD010000103.1, on the reverse strand, counting down.
ACACAGTGGATTAATATCCTCCAGGGTTTCATAGATTTTGCCTATACCCGGCAAACAGTTTACTGCTGGTCCTGACATGTGGAACCGTTAATTCCCTTTTCTATCTCTTCAAACTGTTTTTCAATTCTGGCATCAATTTCGCCGAAAGCATATTCAACTACAGCTCCACCCCTGCCTATGGTTTCATCAGATTCAAAAATTATCTGTTTGATTCCATCTATATCTTTCATAAAATCAGGCCGTTTTTTTAAACACAACTCTATATCCTCAGGATTTACCCTTATTTTCAATCTTTCGCGTTCTACAGCAAGCTTAATGGCTGAATTCAAAACACCAATCACAAAGTCCTTTTTTGTCATCACCTCCTGATGTATTACTTTTTCTGCAATCTTCAAGGAAAGATCAAGGACAACATCCTGGTGTCTGGAATAAAAATCCTTTTTAATTTCTTCAAATTTTACAGCAATATTCTGAAAACTTGAGATGAGTGTCTCAAGTTCCCTCTCAGCTTTTATCTTGCCTGCCTGCTCACCCTTGAGAAAGCCTTTCTCAAGTGCTTCCTTCTCAGCCTTTACTGCTTTTTTTCTTGCATTCTCTGTTATCATCTTTGCTTCCTGCATTGCATGAATCTTCAGCCTTTCAGCTTCAAACGCAGCTGCATCCTTTTTTGATTTTTCAATACTTTTACTCTGTTCCAAAGCATCATGCCCGCTTTTCATAAACAGAAGCTGTTTTAAAGAAAAGGTTTTAATATCCGTTTTATTGTTGTCTTCAGTCTTTATTACCTTAGACGTATTCATCATCATCTCCTCCACCGGCAATAAAAATTTTTCCCTCATCAGCAAGTTTCATGGCAACCTTTACAATCTCATTTTGAGATTTTTCAATGTCAGCAAGGCGTGTTGGTCCCATATCTTCAATATCCTCACGAAGCATATCAGCTGCCCGCTCAGACATGTTTTTGAAAATCTTCTCCTTAATTCCCTCACTTGAAGTTTTCATGGCTCTGGCAAGAACATCCGTACTGATCTCCTTGAGAATTTCCTGGATGCCACGCTCATCAACCTTCATCAGATCTTCAAATATGAACATATTCTGTCTGATCTCTTCAGCCATTTCAGGATCGTTTTCTTCTATGCGCGCAAGTATTTCGCTGCTTTTCTGGCGATCCATATTGTTAAGCATGTCTGAAATTGCTTTTATTCCTCCAATTTTTTTTGTCGATACCTGTGCAGTCTTAATCTCCGACTCCAGCACCAGGGCAACATCCCTGAGCATCTCCGGAGAGACATTGTCAAATTTAGCAAGCCTGTCAAGAACTTCTGTTTGCAGTGTTTCGGAAAGTTCAGACATAACCTGCGCTGCTTCATCCGGAAGGAGCTGAGAAAGAATAAGGGCAATAGTCTGCGGGTGCTCGTTTTTTACAAATTCAGCTAAAACTTTAATGTCCAGGTTCCTGAAAATTTCAATGTATGAGCTGTCCTCCTGCAATGAAATGCTTTCAAGCATTCTATCAGCTGTTTTTTCACCGAAAACTTTTGTTATAACACCCTTAACATAATCCTCACCAATTGAAACTATGCCACCACCCCCTTCACCGGAAATCATCTGAAAAAATTCATTCACTGTTTCTTCAACTATGGTGGTTGATATACTGTCCATGCTGGACATGCTTTTTGTTATTTCCCTTACATCGTCATGTTCGAGAAACGGAAGAACTTTAGATGCAGTTTCCTCCCCCAGGCTGAAAAGGACAATGGAGGCCTTGTCAACGCTGGTCAGCTTTCTTTCCTTTTTCTTTTTATCATCCTTTGGCATTGTTTCTTCTTTTTACTGTAGCCAGCTTTTTATATACTGCGCAAAAAGTTTTGGATTAGTCTGCGCAAAATTCACAAGCTGACTCTCCCTCTCGCCAAGTTTTGCAGCCCCCTCCATTGAAACTCCGGGAGGAAGCTCATCACTGCCACCAGCACCTTCAATTTCTCTCTTGCCTTCAGGAAGGCCCCTTGACATCTCTGCATCCTTTACTGTTTTTGACAGCATGCTTAAAAGCGGTTTCAGCCCAAAAACAAAAAACAGTGCAAATAAAATTGCAGTAATCACATATGTGATCATGGATTGCCAGTCAATCTCCTGGAGGAACCTGTCAGAAATAGTTTCTTCCTCTGAAACTGCTTTATTGAAGCGGGCGTTTACAACTTCTACGGAATCACCTCTTTGCTTGTCATAGCCGATAGCCTTTTTTATAAGGGCTGTGTACTTTCCCATCTGCTCTTCAGTCCTGGGAACATATTTTCGAACATCTTCCCCGTCCTTGTTTTTGACCGTGGTGTATGTTCCATCAATCAGGATGGCTGCGGTTATTCTTTCAATTAATCCTACCGGATTAATTATTCTTTTTGTAACATGCGTTATTTAATAGTTTATTGTTTCATCAGACTTATTGTAGTTTACGGTCTTGGTCGGGACAGCACTGGTTTCGGGCTTGTTTAAATCAGGTGTGTTTGACATGACACCCGGTATTCCGGAACTAACAGGCCTCTTGCCCGATGATTTTTCAGTTGACCGCTGTTCACTTCGAACTGCAACTTTGTCCGGATCATAGTTTTCTTCTGTCTGTTCAACCTGCGTGAAATCCATTGCAACTGAAACTTTGGCAGTTACACTACCCGGGCCTACAATATCTGCCAGCATTAATTCTATCTTTTTTTCTAATTTCTCCTCTGTTGTCTGCTGCAATTCCTGCTGCGAAAAGCTAAGCCCTGAAAGACTGGTTTTTTTCTCACCTCCTGCAAGCAAATTGCCATGAGAATCTACAATATTAACATCATCTTCCGACAAACCCTCAACACTGCTTGCAACAAGGTGTATAATACCCTGAATCTGAGTTTCTCTGAGCCGTTTACCAGGTAAAAGTTTCAAAACAACCGCAGCACGGGGTTTTTCCTGCTGATCAATAAACAGGGTCTTTTCAGGAATAGCCAGGTGTATTCTTGAGCTTTTCACTTCAGAAAACTGGTTTATAGTGCGTGAAAGCTCACTCTGAAGAGCTCTCTGGTAGTTAACCTTCTGAATGAACTCAGTTACACCTATACTCTGCCTGTCAAAAATTTCATATCCTATACCGCTGCTTTGCGGAATGCCCTCTCGTGCCATTTCCATGCGAAGCTCATAGACTGAAGCAGCCGGGACCATAATTGAATTCCCATTTACCCCGATTTTATACAGGACTTTCATCTCCCTGAGTTTGTTTACAACAGCACCGGCATCTTCAGAGTTAAGGCCGGTATAAAGCGGCCTGTATTCAACCCTGTTTGCCCAGTAAACCAGGCCAACAAGAGAGCCTATTGTAAGTAAAATCGTAATTATCGAAAACAGTCTTTTTTTAGGGGGCAGCGCATTATACACTCCGAGTATTTGCTTTACTGCTCTATTCAGATAATCCATTATTTCCAACCTTTAACATGAAAAAAAGTGCTGATTACATGCTTGTTTTCATTATCTCCTGATACGCATCAATTATTTTGTTTCTGATCTGCATCATCATTTGAAAAGATACTCCGGCTTTTTCAATGGCAATCATGGTTTCATGTATGTTTTCATTTGCTCCGGTTGCAAGCTGCTGAACAGCCTTGTTTGCCTGAAGCTGAAGGCTGTTTGCCTGTTTTATGGAATCAGTCAGAAGTTTTTCAAAGCCGGTCCTTTTATTTTTATTATCCCTGTTTTCCATGGACTTCAGTTGTTCAAGACTATTCCTGCCAGCCAATGCCTGAATATCTATTGCTTTCATACCTTTCCTCCACTATGAAATTGAAATTTTGTCAAAAACAAATCACAGAGAACACAAAATTTTTTAAAAACCTTTACCTTCCAATCTCCAGGGCCTTGTTTGCCATGCTTTTTGAAGCTTTTATCACACTCACATTAGCCTCATAAGACCTTTTTGCAGAAAGCAGATTCACCATCTCTTCAATCATGTTAACATTTGGATATTGTACATATCCATTTTTGTCTGCATTTGGATGGTAAGGGTCATAAACAGATTTGAATGGCCTGGGGTCTTCCACAATTCCCACAACCTCTACACCCTTTACCTTTTCCCGCAGGATATCTGAAAATGAGCTTTCCGGAGATCTTTCAGAAAAAACAACATCTTTTCTGCGGTACGGGCCGCCTTCTGGAGTTTCAGTAGAATTAATATTTGCTATGTTTGATGAAATTATGTTCATCCTGGTCCTCTGCGCACTCAATGCAGATGCACTGATATTAAAGGCAGTAAAAAAATCCATTTTATCTTACCTCCTTTATTGCTGAAATAAGTCCCTTAAATTTTTTCCCAAGTATCTGTGCAACTGTATTATACATTAGCTGATTTTTTGACATTTTTACAAATTCCTTGTCAAGATCAACGTTATTCCCATCAGCCCTTATGGGTGGCGTGTCTTCCAGAACAATTTCAGGATTAATATTATTAATATCAGGTTTAAAAGGAATGTGTTTCGGGTCAGTTTTTTTAAGCTTCAATCTGCCGGATGATGGCGCAAAATTTTTCAATTCTTCCTCAAATTTAAGCTGTTTGCTTTTATAGCGCGGTGTTTCAGCATTGGCTATGTTCGAAGCAATCAGAGTTTGTCTCTGTGCGCGGAGGTCAAGCACCTTTGATAAAACAGAATAAGTAGGTCCAAAAAGATTAAATCCCATATATCCTCCTTTCTTTTATGCAGCTCGTTTTGAGCATTATGAATTACAAATTACACATTTTCAGTCAAAAAATTTCTCTCTTTATATTCTTTCAATTTGTTTCTAAGGGTTCTGATACTTATTCCAAGAGCATTTGCAGCATGTGTTCTGTTGCCTGACTTTTCATTTAGTGTCTTCATGATCAGCCTTCTCTCCATATCCTCAATGGTCGTGACAGGAAACTCAGCATCTTTTTCAATTTCATAATTTTCTTCTGTTAAAATATTATCCGGCTTGATTTTGTCGCCCTTGCAGAGAAGCACGGCCCTTTCAATTATATTCTGAAGTTCTCTGACATTCCCCCTCCATTTCATGGAATTAAGCAAATCCAATGCTTCTCTGGAAATACCTTTAATATCTTTATTGTTCTTCTCAGTGTTGATTTTTATAAAATGCTTCACCAGAAGCTCTATGTCACTTTTTCTTTCTGACAGCGACGGCACTTTAATGGGAATAACATTAAGCCTGTAAAACAGGTCTTCCCTGAACTTGTTTTCATTAACAGCCTTCCTTAAATCAATATTTGTTGTAGAGATCACCCTTACATCAATGGGCACGGGTTCTTTGCCACCAATTCTGTCAATCTCAAACTCCTGCAGCACACGTAAAAGCTTTGCCTGAAGAGTCATTGACATTTCCCCTATTTCATCTAAAAGTATTGTACCCTCCTGTGCGAGCTCGAATTTTCCAAGTTTTCTGAAAGTTGCCCCGGTAAACGACCCTTTTTCATGACCAAAAAGCTCGCTTTCCAAAAGGTTGTCAGGTATTGCTGCACAGTTGACTGCAACAAAGGGTTTTTCTCTTCTCTGGCTGTTTTCATGAATCAGGTGGGCAATAAGTTCCTTGCCGGTTCCACTCTCGCCAGAGATAAGTATTGTTGAACTGCTCTGTGCAATTTCCCGGGCCATATTCAATACTTTTATCATATCCTTATCATTGGTCACAATTTCTCTTTTTCCCGATCCATTTCCAGATGAACTGTTTGGGTTTTTCTTCTGCTTCTCAAAGGAATAATTTACCTGTGAAAGACCACTTTTTACAATTTCCACAACGTTTTCAAACGAAAAGGGCTTCAGAAGGTAGTCACAGGCACCTTCTTTCATGGCTTCAACTGCATTGTCAACAGTTCCATAAGCAGTTATCATGACAACAGGCGTTTCAGGAGATCTCTTCTTTACCTCTCTAAGCACATCAATTCCATCCATTCTTGGCATCTTTACATCAGTAATAACCATTGAAAACCTGCCTGATTTAATCCTTGAAACAGCATCCATTCCATCCAGACAGCAGGTTGTTTCAAATCCTGCTCTTGACAATGCTTCTGATAGAGCAATTCGCATGCCTTCTTCATCATCTACAATTAAAATATTTTTCATGGTCAATCCCTGTTAAATTTATGCACGGTTTGAATTTAAAACCGGAAGAGAAACCAGAAAAGTAGTCCCTTCCCTTAACCGGCTTCTGACCTCTATGGTTCCACCGTGGCTTTCTACTATGTTGTGGACAATTGCCAGTCCAAGACCAGTACCTTTTTCCTTGTTTGTATAAAAAGGATGAAATATTTTATTGACAGACTCAGGATCTATCCCGACCCCATCATCACAAAATGCAATTTCAACCCACCTGCTGTTTTTATCATTATCATCATTATATGTGCTCAGTTCGATCCCTATAGAGCCTCCATCAGGCAATGCCTGCATTGAGTTTAATGTCAGGTTAAGAAACACCTGTTTGAGCAGGTCCCTGTCGCCTGAGATAAAATAGGATCTGCCTGCTTTGTCAAACCCAAGTTCAACTCCGTTTTTGCTGAGAACAGGATGTATAAACTCTACAAATTCCCTTAGAAATTCAGAAAGATTAATTTCACTGAACAATGGCTTCTGGGGCTTTGTTAAAAGCAGGAGGTTGGAAATAGATTTATCAAGACCTTTCACCTCAGTAATAATGCGTTCAGCCATTTTTTGCAGGTCATCTCTTTTGTCAAGCTCACTTCGTAAAATTGATGCAAACAGTTCTATGCTTCCAAGCGGGTTCCTGACCTCATGGGCAATCCTTATTGCCATTTCACCCATTGCTTTCAGTCTCTTGTCCCTTTCAGACTGGGTCTCAAGTTTTTTAAGCAGTGTTTGATCCTGGATAATAAATAACCCACCCATAATGTTGCCGTCCGTGCCAACAACAGGAGACTGAAATACCTTCAGGTTTCGAACATCTGAATTGCTTTTTAAAAACTCTATATCATGGATGTTAGTTTGGGATAAATCTCTGTCAGAACTGCCAGATAAATGAAATTTCTTTATCCATTTCGTGAACATCGGCTTGTCCATTCCGGCCAGGCAGTCTCCGGTAATTTTTTGCACAGCACTGTTACACATGAGGAGTTGTCCCTTCAGATCAACCACTACAACACCGGTAGGCAAACTTTCAAGGATGCTGGAAAGAAAGTTTTTTACTCTCTCTTTCTCATTAAGGTTTTTTTCAAGCTGCCTGTTTTTTTCTTCAACTTCACTGTTCAGTTTTTTTATCTGTTCATTAAGCAATCCATATGATTGCTCCAGTTCCTGAGCAGTATTATTAAATGATGCAATAGCATGATTAAGAACCGTAAATTTTCTGTTATGGTTTAACTGTTTTTCGTCAGGCTGCTGAATCATTATTTTATCTGCACTTTTCATTATTTATCTTACATGAATCTTACATGAATTCTTTCAGGACAGGTTGAAAACTGTTCTTCCATCTTATCTCGTTAACCTTTTCACTGGCAAAACGGCCTAAAAAATTATAGGGCATCTCTTTTTCTACCTCACTAAAAATTTCAGAAGCTCTCCCCAACTCCCCTGTTTTCAGCAAAGCCTCAGCCCATTTAAACAGTGCCCACCCTTTTTTATTCCTGTTGGTGGTCGATTCTGAAAAACTCCTGTAAGCATTAATTGCTGCTTTAAAATTTTTCTTTTTAAAGAAAAAATCTCCTATCAGCAGTCCTGCCTCTTCCTGTATGCCCTTTAATTCATCCATGTGCCGGCCTGTTTTATCATCCATAACTAAAAGTTTTTTCAATGTCTTAACAGCACTGTAATAATAGCCGGTCCTGCCAAGAGATTCGCCTAATCTGTAAAGGCTTAAGGCAAACCTGAATGATTCATTATCTTTTTCCAGTACAGTAGAATATGCTCCAACAGCTTCCCTGTATTTTTTTCCCATGAAATATGAATCACCTAAAAGATGATAAGCAATTTCCTTAACAGAAGGTTCGACCTGATCCCGAAACAGTAGAATACTGAGTCTTTCTTCTGCTTTTTCATAATTTCCTCTGCTCAGGTCAACGCGGCTCAGAGAAACCACGGATTTTTGTTTGCAGTCTGAACTATCAGTTTTTGCCAGAATACTTTCAAAATATTTTTCTGCCGTGGTTATGAAGCCCAACTCAAGATACGCAAGCCCTACATTATAGTTAAAATAACAGTCATCTATAGTCTTCAAAAAACTATCCTCATTTTTCCGGTATAGTTCCACCACAGAAAAATAATCTTTTTCTGCCGAGGCTTTATTGATCATTTTGACTAAAATTTTTTTTATGTTCTTAACAGATTTTTCATAATAAGGGCCTTTTTGTTTTTGATACATGGAGCGTTTAAAAAATTGAACAGCTTCTGAATAATGTCCCTCTTTTGCCTGAATAAATCCCAGTTTATAAAAAGCCTCTGTCTTCAGGTCCCCGATATTATCATTTTTAATTACCCACTGATATGCTTTCTCCGGTTCCCGGTAAGGGTTAAACCCGTTAAAAGTAAAGTCAGCGCTATGAAGGCCTGAAACATTAACACCCAGATCTGCCATCCTTACAGCTGCAATCATACTTTCAGAAGAATCCGGGAAAAGGGCTATCAGGTGCTCATATATGTTGAGTGCTTTTTGCATATCACCCTCCCATTGATATGAATCACCTGCAAATCTGATAAGCCGTTCTCTGTTATTTTGAGACGGATAAATATTAAAGGAAAGAAATAAAATATCACGGCTTTTTTCAAATTTTCCCCTGTAATAAAATGTAGTTCCCATATTGTTAAGGGTATCCATGGGAAGCACACTCATGTCAGGCCATTTCTTTAGTACTTTTTCATAATAATATTCAGCCCTGTCAAAATCATTTACCTTATAGTAACAATCCGCAATTCTAAACATTGCTTCCTTGACATGAGGACCTGCCTGAAAGTCATCAACAAAACGCTCAAACTCTTTCAGTGCATCCTTGAATTTAAACATTTGATATAAACATTCAGCTACCCAGAACCTGGCATCGACTACCAGTGAATTTTCAGGGTACTTTTTAATAAAATACAGATATTGGCTCTTTGCCTCTACAAAAAATTTCCTTTTCCTGTAACATTCAGCAATCCTGTAGGTGGCATGGGGTGATTTGTCAGATTCTGGAAAATGCAGAACTGCTTTTTTGTAGGCCCTAATTGCACTTAATAATTTTTTTGGATCATTTTCTTCAGACATCAGATAGTAAATATCAGCTGTTTTGAAAAAAATATCCTCTTTAAAAACTGTATCAGGAAATTTTCTTAAAACCTCATCATAAGCTGATAAAGCGCTCTGATACTCCCCTGATTTGAAAAGCTTTTTAACTTTATTATATGCTATTCTCTCTTCTATTGGTGCTTCCTCATGACCCGCCTTAACAGTAGTTTTTGCAGGAAAAACAGTTTTTGGAGGATGCAATACTGTTTCTTTCAAATCCGGCCTTTTTATTTCTGTTTTATGAGATACTTCTGATGTTTTTTCAGTTATATGATCTGTTTTTTTCCGGTTTTTCTTCCTGTCCGGCTTTACTTTCTCTACAACAGAGGCATCAATATATGCCCTGGGTGGATCAGGCAGTGTACCATACCTGATTCTGAAATTCTTTTTCTTCAACCGGACAATGCAGGACAATTTTTTATTTAATTCTTTTTTCCAGTACAGTCCCTTTATAAACCTGCTTTTACTCAGTTTGTTGTTTATTGCCTTTTCAGAAACCTTTACCGGTAACTTCCAGACAATTTCAACTTCGTTTTTTTCAGGATGATGAATGATTTCAAATGGAACTGCCCTGTTCAGATCAAAGACAATCCTGTCAGTTGTTGAATTGTGGGGAGCAATTCTAATGTTTTTAAGAATGATTTTTCCGGATTTAACTTTCCTGTTTACGCTGCCTGTTTTGTTTCTCTTTTTTTCTCTGACAATAAGCTTTATGGACTTTGCTTCAAGTTTCCCGAACTTATAAAATAAGTTGCTTGTGTTTGCAGTTTTAACAATCCTGTATTCTTTTGGAAACACAGAAACCAGATCATCACTGGTAATTTCACCAGGCAGTATTATACTTACTGTTGCATTCAAAACCGGGCGATTCCACTTAATCCAGTCAATGTTAATCATATAGTTTTTTTCAGTTCTCTTGACAGCGTTTCTGATTAAAAAACTGATTTTTGCTCTCCTGACACCAGCCCTGGATGGACCGTATTCCCAGATAATTCTTTTGCGGGGGTATTTCTTTATTGTGTAAGGAAGCCTCTTCCCCTCTCCATCTGTAATGATTACTGATTCAATTGCTTCAGAACAGATAAATTTGCTGCCGACAAGTTTTCCCTCATCATCATTATGAATGTAAAAGTCAAGGCTCACATCCATGTCAGACCACACTGCTGAGCTGTCGGGAATAATTCTGAATTCTGCTGAATACGGGTCAAGCTTTTCAACAGAAAAAGCCCTGCCCGAAAGCAGAAGAATTATGGCTGCCTGAACAAGAAAAATAAAAGCTGGTTTAAAAAAATTTGCCCCTCTCATTTTTTAATTTGCCGCTGCATGAAAAGATAAACAATAATAATTCATAAATATGTCTGCACATGTCAGTAAATTGACACAACAACTGTATGGAGATAATTCAGATCAATTAAGGATTCAGATTATTTGAGAGCTTTCTCCGGATGACCGGTTCTGTTTACAATTTGTCCACTAAATAGAGCAAGGAACATGCCAATGGAGATGACTGGAATGATTGCTGAAATCAACACGAAACAATGGAAGAAAGCAAAAAAATCAGGGTGTGCTGCTGTAACAACCAGATCTCTTTTATTTAATGTGGTTTCAGAGCAAAGCAGAACTCATTTTGACCAAGTGTTTTTATCAGTCAAAAATATTAACAAAAAAAACTGCTATGGTTTTACCTGCTTTGTTAACAATTATATTGTAATTCAGGCCTTTATGTTTTTTGGAATATTTAACCATAAGGTCCCTGGCAGTATTTATCCTGTAGCCGCGGTCTTCACCATCATTATACTTCCTGTTGCCCACAAAACCCTTAAAGTTAACCTTCATTTTTTCTTTTGTTGGCAAATCTGTTATAAGGTCTCTGAGTACCAGAACATCACCTCTTTTGACTTTCAAATGCTCACCGGGAGATAATGCTATCTTTTTCCTGTTAATCTGCACGATGAGATACCTTACAGCAGTTTTCCCTGAAACCCTTTTTTCTGAGGGTTCTTTAAAAGCAATGTAAACTTTCCCACACTTCAAATTATCCTTTTTGACAATAATATATGTCTCTTTATAAACAGGAAATTCTTTTCTAATATCATTAAAAGAACCCATGCCTATAACATTTGCTGTGATTCCCCTTTCATAATTTACTTCAGCATGTATTATGTTTACCGTATCACCCTTTTCAATAAAAAGTGTCTCTCCGTTGTAAACCACCATGGGTGGTGCGTCATTTACTGCAACAATAATATATTTCATTTTCGGGTCTGGCAGGGCAATCCTTGGCTGCTCAGGGATAATACCAAATTCTTCCATGAAAGCATTAATAACCATTGTCTGGTAACGGACATTCTGTTTGGGGGATGGCAGACTCTTGGAAGTTTCGATCCCAAATGCGGGTATGTCATGCTGGGTTAATGCAAAATAGGTTGCTGACTTCCTCTGTTCAGGATGAATTGTGTCAGGAGACAATGTCCTGTGATTGTTGAAATGAAAGTGGTGTTTTTTGTTCTTAATTTCAGCATTTATTTTTGAACATACCTTTCTGGCCATGGCACCCAGGTCAAAGATAGTATTGCTTTTTTTGGAAAAGAAGGTTTCACAGTCGGCAATTATGGATTGCCCGTACCTCAGGGGATTTTTCAGGTCAGATACCGATTCCTCGGAATAGAAGCCGGACCCATCGTGGAGATTAAGAAGAAAATCACTTTCTTTAATCAGATCCTTTAATTTTTCGATAATAAGGCCGTCAGAACCTTTCAAATCAACATTGGCAAACTTCCGGTTCATGTCACCATTAATGCCCCTGACATTTCTTAAAATAGAGCTGAAGTTTGCGCGCGGCACAACAATAAGGTTTCCTTTTTTAAGGGAGATTTCAACATACATGTCTGCAGCCAGATATCCCCCTGGTTCATTGCCCTGAATTCCTCCTATTATCAGCAGGGTTTTTCCAGGTTCCTCTCCATAAATCCGGTAAATATTGAGTTCGTAATCAGTATTCTGGAAAAAAACCTGATGCTGCTGATAGGCAAATACGGGTAAAGGAATGAAGGAAAAAAGGAAAATTAATCTGACCACCCGGCAGTAACACTTGTGTCTGAAATCTATTGTCTGCATAAATACTTATTCAGAAGGGCTCTGCAATAAAAGCCTCCCAATGTAAAATCCCTTCTTCATTAAAATATTTCCGTCTTCAGAATAAGCTATTAAATCAACACGGTTAAACTTCGGGCCAGCTTCAGGCTGATTGATTCTTCCCTTAATATTTTTTAAATAGCGGATTGAGAATCTATATCCTTTTTTATAATCTTTGGGCATTCCAGCCAATAACTCTGCCAAAGGCCAGGAGGAATAAAGACCTGGAATTATTTCATTGTTGCTGGCTATGAGGAAGATGTAGCCTGAGTGGTTTTTATTGCCTTTAAACCTGTTGATCAGCTTAAATGATATTTCAAAGTCAAAGCCGGGTTTAATTCTCCTTACGTCAAACCCATCAATATCCAGAAAGGAATGTTTCAGCCTTATTGAGGATTCATCGGGTATTACTCCGTCAACAATGCTCCCGGCAATAGTATTGTTGTCGTTTTCATAATTTAATCTCCTGAAAATTATCCTGTCTGCCCACTGTTTATAAAGATATGCTTCCCTGCTATTCTTATTCAAACTGCCGATTTCAGCTTCCAGTAGTTTTATCTGAGTTGCAAAATCATTGTTCTGCCTGTGTTCATCAACATAGTTAAAAAGAGATACAATCGTCAGGGAGATAAGACAAACAGCAAAAATCATCAGCATTGCCATGCCGACCAGACTGACCTTAAAAGAATAATGCCGGCCTTTATTTTTAGACAACAGCATTACTGTAAATTCTCTGCTCATCCTGATTTAACACCACTTCAACAAAAAAAGATTTGGAATGATGGGACTTAACGTTTAAATTGGCTCCCATCCTTCGGAAATTATTTTCCAGGAACCTTTTTCCTTAAGAAGTCCTATCCTTTTCAAACCATAGTCAGTATAAGTGTCGGAAACATATTTCTGTATGAACGTTACGGTTGCATCATCCCCATGTATCAGAATTCTGGGTTTAATAACAGAAACCTTAATAATGCGGTTGTTACTGTTGACCTTCGACTTGTATTGTTTCCACTGTTTCCATCCCCTGCCCTCAGAATTAAAGGCCTTTGAATAACAGCCCATGTATAGATCTGTTTTCTTGTTTTCCCATAGTGTTATCCACCTGTTAAGAAAGCGGATTAATTTTCTTTCTTCAGAAACTGAACTGCCATCATGGCCAGGTGTATATGCAGTTGCCTTTATCCAGTCTTCCCCTACTATTTTAAGGTTTTCACTGTTTGCCTGTAAAAAAAGCTTTTTAAACCCTGAGCTGGAAAATCTGTCGGATTCATAATCCTGCAGAAAACTGACCACATAGGTTTTTCCGGATTTCAAAATGCTTAAATTTTTAATATCAACATCAATGAATTTGTATTTATTATTCAGAGATTTTTTGTGTTGCTTCCACTGACTCCATTTCGTTTTATCAGGTTTAAACCGGGTATGAGAGTAACAGTTCACATACTGTTCCAGAGACTTCTCTTCCCATGAATTTTCCCACCTGTTCAATAATCTCATCACCTCTTCCCTCTGCCTTTTAATCTGCAAAGGGGTTTCAAACGTAATTTTTTCTTCAATTATTACAGGGGTATCATAAAGTTTTATATATGATTTAAGTTCCATGATGTCATCATTTGTCAGCGCTATGCACCCCTTTGAATCATATGGTAAAAGAGGCCTGTCCAGACCGTGAATCCATATACCGTTACCTCCCTTGCCATTGCTTTTATCCAGATAGTTGGGAAAATCAAGGACAAAAGCCATCACGCCATATCTTGATGGAAGCTGTTCATCTGCATATAGTTTTCTTATAAAATAAACACCCTCGGGTGTCTTCCTGTCTCCTCTTACTGATTTGTCTCCATGAACTTTCCCTGTAGAACAGCTGTACTTTTTAATCAGTTCAACTTCATCTCTGGTAACACGATAAAAAAAAAGTTTTTGAGATGATTTTTCAACAAGGACTGCATACCTGCTGTCAACTGATATAATTCCTGCCGGCCAGTATGGCAAATTTTTTTCATCTGCTGAATGTTTGCCTGCATATGCCTGCGTTTGAACAGACAAAATCAAAAGCATTGAAAAAATTAATTTATAAGTATCTTTTCCCATTTTTCATGTTTTATTTGATCTGCAATTTTATGTGTTACCATTAGTGTCCAAAATACAGTATTAATGTATTGTTTTTGCATCTGTTTTAATGTTGAGATTGCTTCGTCGCCTGCGCTCCTCGCAATGACAGTAACCTCTTGATTTTGATTTGTATTGTCATTGCGAGCAAAGCGCGGCAATCTCGTTTTTGGACAACTACTAATGTGTTACATTCTATTGTATTTCTAACTTCTTTATCTTTTCAACAAGAGTGGTCCTGTTCATGTTTAACAGCTTTGCAGCCTTGTTTTTTACACCATTGCTCTTCTGCAGTGCCTGGGTAATTAACTGCCTTTCAAAGTTTGTAACCATTGTACTGAATGAGGTTCCATCTGAAGGAATACCAGCGGAATGCTGTTGGGATTCCTTCAGATCAACTGTCAACTTCTCAGGCAGATCTTCAACATTTATTACACCACGACATTTCAGTACAACAAGCCTCTCTATCATGTTCTCAAGTTCCCTTACATTCCCTGGCCAGTTATATTTAAGAAAACACTCAAGGGCTTCCCCTGAAATATCTGAAATAGCTTTAACTTTCCCATCGTTAAATTTGTCAATAAAGCTGGAAACAAGAAGGGGGATATCGGATTTTCTTTCTCTGAGGGGGGGTACAACAATGGGTATAACATTCAACCGGTAGTAAAGGTCCTCTCTGAATTTACCCATGGCTACTGCCTTTTCCAAATCCCTGTGCGTTGCAGCAATAACCCTGATATCAACCTTGACAGATTGAACACCACCTACTCTTTCAAATTCATGCTGCTGCAGGACCCTTAGTATTTTTACCTGCAGGTTCGGACTCATATCCCCTATCTCATCCAGAAATATGGTGCCCTCATTTGCTAACTCAAAACGGCCTAATCTGGTTTTATGTGCACCGGTAAAAGCTCCTTTTTCATGCCCGAACAACTCACTTTCCAGCAGCTCCTCAGGAATAGCACCACAATTTACCGGAACAAGCGGTTTGTTTCTTCTGTGACTGTTGTAATGAATAGCCCTGGCTACAAGCTCCTTGCCGGTTCCACTCTCACCATAAATGATAACAGTACTATCAGCATCAGCAATTTTTTCAATAAGCTGAAAAACTTTTTCCATTAATTCGCTTTTGCCGATCATATCTCCAAAAACATCTTTATCTTTAAGTTGTTTTTTTAATATGATATTTTCACTTTTTATTGATTGCTTTTCCAGTGCCTTGGTAAGCTGAATCCTGAGTTCTTCAAAATTAATTGGTTTGGTTATATAATCTTCAGCCCCAAGCTTCATTGCTCTCACTGCTGAATTAACGCAGGCAAATCCGGTTATCATCAGGACGACTATTCTTTGATTTTCTTTTTTTACTTTGGACAAAAGGCGCATTCCATCAAGTTTAGGCATTTTGAGATCAGTAATAAGAACATCCACATGCTGATTTCTGATAACAGAAAGGGCTTCCTGACCATTCTGCACACCTATTGCTTCATATCCCTCCTGGATAAGATATTCAATAAGCAGCTGCCTGGTCTCTCTGTCATCTTCAGCTATTAGTATAGTTACGTGCCTCATCATTCAAATAATCAAATCATTATGTTAAAAATAATTAAACGTATTTAACAAACCTGGCCAGTCGTCTTTGCTTTATCAGAACATTGAATGTATCTGTATTCCATTAAACCCGGAATTGACCTGCCACCCCGGTGCATCGGGATGGATTCGGTACCCCCGGTAATCAGCGCTCCCTCAGATCTGTTTAACTTTAATTTCCATCTCTGTTTTTCCGGCACCTTTTGCCATGTGTGACTTGAAACTTAAAACCGCTTTTTTATCCATCTTAGTCAGTTTTAATATGTTCGACACAAAATCCCTGTCCACTTCAGCAAGAGCATCCCTGTATGCCTTTGGCGCATTGAACATGTCTGCTACCTGGACAAACGGGTCAGCCTCTGATGTGAGAACCACACTCTTTTCAGAGATTGAACTGACCCTGTAGGCTGTATATTTTTTTTTCTCGCAGTAAATAATCACATCAGCCAGCTCTTTAACAGACTTGACGCGTCCTATCTCACATTCAAGACGAGCCTCCCTGACCCACATGGGCGGGAATGTCCTCCACAGTTTCAAATATACGTCTCTGCTTTTTTTCCTGGCGTGGGTGTAAAGCTGGAGCCAGGCCAAAAAATCAACAGCAAAAAAACCTATGAAAGAGCCGGGGCCCTGATCTTCAAGCCTTCTTTTCTGTTTTTTTAATACATAGGTAACAGGTTCCTGATTTCCCATCTCAAGATCAACAAATCTGTTCTCTACTTCAGGCAGATGACGGTCAGGATCTGCATTTCGTGTCCTCAGGATAATCTGACATGCACAGGCAGCTCCGTCCCTGCACCTTCCTGAGGGAAGATCAACAAGAATATCCTCTTTCAGCCCCTTTTTTTTTGCCTCTTCAATCAGAGCCCAGATATAAACGTATGTCAGATAAACTTCCTGCCTGTAGTAATCATGCCTGCAGTAAGTACAATCAGCAGGGCCATACGCAGGATTTGCACACCAGAGCACATGCCCAACGTGCTCATCCTTTTCGTTTCGCTTAATAACATACAGGGCCGGAACTCCTGTAAAACAGTACTGCACGATTTTTCCAAGCGTTGGCAGGTCCTTTACCTCTTTGATTTTCAGATCCCTCAGGGCATTGCCGAATGATATTCCGGCTAATGCTGCCCACACATTCCCATATAACTTCAGCCCGTCCTCTTCACCCAGGGCTGGTTTGAATGTTCTCCAGATATAATATACATGCCCGAAAAGAGACCGGAGCGCCTCAACCGTAAGATCTTTAAGACTTTTATCAAGCGCTTTGCAATGTGCCTCAATAAACTTCAATTCCGGTGATTTTGATGCCATGCGATTCTCCTCCTTTATTTGCTTTTAATTTCTTATTTAATTTAAAAACATTAAGCTCTGACAACTGATGGTATGATTTTCAACAGTATAAAAAACAATTTGGATTGTCAATTAAAAATGATTTTCGCAACCTTGACAAGTCTGATTTTATTTACTAATATCTGCGTGGTGTCTCCGTAGTTAAACATCCTAAAGACAAAAACAGACTCAAAGGGTGCTTAACCGACAGGGCTTTGATGGAAACATAAAAGCCTCCCGATCAATGGAAAGGAGACCGGACAAATAGTATAGTATTATATTACCGGTTTCACATGCCATACGGGTTAACCGGTTTTTTATTTTGCAGGGTTAAACATAACGCAGACTAAAGTCTGCGGCTGCCAGGTGCTTAACTGTTTACGAAGGCTTGCAGTTCCAATATAATATTTTTTCATGCACAAACTTATTGATAACTATAATCGAAATATAAGCTACCTGCGTATTTCTGTTACTGATCGCTGCAATCTTCGGTGTATTTACTGTATGCCGGAAGAGGGTGTCCCTCTAATGGATCATGAACAGATACTGCGGTATGAGGAGATAATAAGAATTGCAGCTGCTTCTGCCAGAAAAGGCGTTACAAAAATCAAGATTACCGGTGGAGAACCCCTGGTCAGAAAAGGCATACCTGACCTTGTTGCCTGTTTAAATGAAATTCCAGACATTAATGATATCAGCATAACAACCAACGGCATACTTCTGCATTCAGCAGTACCAGCACTGAAAAAAGCAGGACTGAGAAGGATAAATGTGAGCCTTGACACACTGAACCCTGAAAAATACAGCAAAATCACAAGGGGCGGGGACATTAATTTACTTCTGTCAGGAATTGATAAAGCACGAGCAGAGGGCCTGGATCCTATCAAAATCAATGTGGTTGCAATGCGTGGCATCAATGATGATGAGATACTCTCGTTTGCTGAACTTACAATCGAAAGACCGGTTCATATCAGATTTATTGAATTTATGCCGCTTAACATAAAGCCGGGCTGTGACAAGGGATATTTCATTTCAAACCCGGAAATTCAAAGGGAAATAAAAAAAATAGGTTCACTTTTTCCAGTCAAATCAGATAAAAAGTCAGGCCCTGCAAAAATGTTTCAGATAAAAGGTGCCCGTGGCAAGATAGGTTTCATTTCCGCACTGAGCAACCATTTCTGCAGCACATGCAACCGCCTGCGCCTCACAGCAGATGGCAAACTCCGGACATGTCTCTTTTCTGACAATGAAATTGACCTTAAGGCTCCTCTCAGGGAAGGTATAAGTGATGGAGATCTTGAAGAAATCATCACAAAAACAATTCTTTCCAAACCTCAAAGGCACAAGATACTGGAGCCATCATTCAAAAAATGCCTGCGAAGCATGTCCGCAATTGGCGGGTAAACTCAACTATCCCCGCAATGACCGGGAGCTTAACTTTTCCTTACTCTGACAACCTGGTCCGATGGGCCCGGATCTTTACTCAGGCAAGACTCTTATCAATCATTTTCTTCAGCGACTCCCTGGACTGAGCACCAGCTAACTGTTCTGTAATCTTACCATTGTTAATCAGTATGAGTGTGGGTATCCCTCTGATTCCGTACTTTTCAGCTAAACCCTGGTTTTGATCAACATTAACTTTTCCAACCTTTACACGCCCGCTGTACTCTTTTGCAAGTTCCTTTATTACAGGCCCTATCGTCTTGCAGGGCCCGCACCACTCCGCCCAGAAATCAACAAGCACAGGGATATCTGACTTTAAAACCTCGTCATCAAAATTATCCTCTGACAAAATAATTTCATCGGCCATTTTTTCCTCCTGAATATTATTCATTAATTATCTGCCTGAAAACAAAATCTTATTATCATGTTGCTTTTCTATTATCAAGCCAAATAACTCAACAGCGTAAATTACGCTTGACATACTGATTTCAAAAATAATATATCTTGTAAACAACTGCATTCCAAGGGAGGAAAAAAAAGAATGAAAAAAGCTGTTATTGTAAGTGCTGCAAGAACCCCGGTAGGAAAGTTCGGAGGAACATTTAAAAATACCCCGGCTTATCAGCTTGGATCAATTGCAATTAAAGAGGCTGTCAGAAGGGCTGGAATCAGTCCGGACCAGGTTGATGAAGTGGTATTTGGAAATGTTTTGACCACTGCACAGGGGCAGAACCCTGCAAGGCAGGCCTCAATGGGGGCAGGGATACCCAGAGAAGTTCCTGCCTTTACTGTCAACAAGGTTTGTGCATCCGGCCTGAAGGCTGTATCCATTGCAGCACAAAGCATAAAGGCTGAAGACAATGAAATAGTTGTTGCCGGTGGTCAGGAAAACATGAGTCTGGCCCCTTTTGCTGTTCCGGATGCGAGGTGGGGCAAAAGGATGGGAAATGCTGTTTTGACAGACTGCCTGATAAATGACGGTCTTTGGGAAAAATTTAACAACTATCACATGGGTGTTACAGCTGAAAACATTGCTGAAAAGTATAGTATTTCACGGGAAGAGCAGGACAAATTTGCCGAACAGAGTGAGAACAGGGCTGAAAAAGCCATTAACACTGGAATTTTCAGAGAGGAAATTGTCCCGGTTGAAGTTCCCCGGAAAAAGGGTGACCCTGTAATCTTTGATACTGACGAATATCCATCCCCTGGCACAACGTTTGAGAAGTTAGCCAAACTTCGCCCGGCATTTAAAAAAGAGGGGACTGTGACTGCCGGGAACTCATCAGGCATTAATGATAGTTCCGCTGCTGTTGTTGTTATGTCAGCTGAAAAGGCAAAAGAGCTTGGAAGGTCTTCCCTTGGCACTATTATCTCTTATGCATCAGGGGGTGTTGATCCTGCTTATATGGGAATGGGTCCAATACCTGCTGTAAAGAAAGCTTTGAAAAAAGCGGGGTTAGAGGTTCGTGATATTGATTACTGGGAACTCAATGAAGCATTTGCCTCTCAGGCCATATGCTGTATAAAAGAACTTGGCATTGAACCCTCTAAGGTGAACCACCATGGTGGAGCCATATCCATAGGGCATCCCATCGGTGCAAGCGGGGCAAGAATACTTGTTACGATGCTCTATGAGATGAAGAGGATCAATGCCAGGCTTGGTGTGGCTACCCTTTGCATTGGAGGCGGGATGGGGCACGCTTTAGTAATTGAACGGTAGCATGATCTGCTGCCTTTCAGTACACATGGATCATAAAACCGATGTTTGACTATTTTATCAAAGGTGGCTTCTTTATGGCACCTATCCTGCTCTGTTCCATACTTTCTCTCTCAATCTTCCTTGAAAGGCTCTGGACACTTCAGAGGAAAAAAGTTGTCCCTGCCCGGTTTATTGTACGTATTGAGCACCTGCTTCGATCTGAAAAAATTGCTGATGCACTCAGCCTTTGCAGTAAATCCAATTACTCGATCTCCAGGATACTTATAAGTGGAATAAAAAATTTCGGCAGAAAAAGAGAAGTAATAAAAGAAATTATTGAGGAAATCGGCAAAAGAGAGGCAGCTTATCTTAACAGACACCTGGAATCATTATCAACTATCGCAAGCATCAGCACACTCCTTGGTCTTCTCGGCACGATTTCGGGTATGATAAAAATATTCAGCGTAATATCTTTTCAGGAAGTTGTTAACCCCTCAATACTGGCAGGCGGAATTTCCGAAGCTCTCTACACAACCAGTGCCGGGCTCAGTGTTGCTATTCCAACTATAATATTTTACCGGTACATTTCCGGCAAGTCTGATATGCTGATCCTTGAGATGGAAGAATACTGCCTGAGGATGGTTGAGCTTATCAAGGAACGTCAGGAATGACCGTATCGGTTTAAAAATATGGAATTCAAGAAAAGAAGGAAAAATGATATTCAGCTGGACATTACCCCAATAGTCGACATGGTATTCATCCTGTTAATATTTTTTGCTCTCTCCCTTAACTTCACCCCAGCATCATTATTAAACATCAACCTCCCTGAAGCCTCATCAAAAAAAATCATTAATGAAAAAAAACAGGTTAAAATACAGATCACCAGGAAAGGTGAGGTGTTTTTAAATGAATCCAGGGTAAATCAGAATTTATTAGCCGGCATTCTGAGTGAAATCAGGTTGAAATCCCCTGAAAGTAATATTGTTATAGAAGCTGATTACAGTATTGCACACGGCAAGGTTGTTATGATAATGGAGATATGCAAAAAAGCTGGTTTTAATAAAATATCAATCGCAGCACGTTTTAAAAACACCCGATAATTTCTGTTTTTTTTCAAATCGCTTTTTTACTGTACTAATTGATCAGTAGAACAGATGGCAAAACAACTGTCATTAAACAGAACCCTTTTTCAAAACATGACATTATAGATACAAGAAACAACAAAATTTGAAAAATAACTCAACATAAAACTTTTTTTGCCGATGAAAAAGACAATATTAACAGCATTATTCTTTGCCACACTAACAATTATTGTATTTTTAATAATCATCAGTCAGCGTGGACTCCTGCAGATAGAAAGCCTGCAGGATGAACTGGATACCCTTAATGAACACAATGCTGAACTTCGTCGTGAAAACAAAATTTTAAAAAAAGAGATAATGCTTTTAAAAAACAGTTCCGACTACATTGCAGAACTTGCACGCAGGGAACTTGGTCTTGTTAAAGAGGGAGAAATGGTCTATCACTTTGAAAAGGAAAAGTGATTAACTAATGTAACAATTCAAAAAAACCGGGCTTTTGTTCACCCACTAATTCTGAGGGTTTCTTTTATGCTGCCGCTTTTCTATCCAAAAAATTTAATTGGCCTTGATATAGGAACAAGTGCTGTTAAACTCATTGAGCTTGATGAAATCAAGGGCAGCTACAAACTTAAAAATTTCGGGGTTGCTAAACTGCCGAAGGAAACCATTGTAAACGGTGTTGTGATTAATGCTGACGCCCTGGTGCAATCCATCAAAAACCTGACATCCAATCTTAAAATCAACTGCAAAAATGTTGCAATCTCCATCTCCGGTCATCCTGTTATAATAAAAAAAATATCCCTGCCGTTTATGACCGAGGATGAACTCGAACCAATCATTGAAACTGAGGCAGAACAGTATATCCCCTTTGATGTGGAGGAAGTAAACGTAGACTTTCAGATGTTAGGTGTCAATGAGGAAAACCCTGAGGAGATTGATGTAATGCTGGTTGCGGCAAAGAAAGCCATGATAGAGGAATACACTGATGTTATCCAGAACTCCGGGCTGAAAACAAGCATTATAGATATTGATGTATTTGCTCTGGAGAACATGTTTGAAATCAATTACACGGCTGAAGAAAATGAAATTATTGCTCTGATTGACATAGGGGCAAGTGTTACAAACATTAACATTGTAAAAAACAGTGTTTCAATTTTCAACCGGGATGTATTTCTTGGTGGAAATCAGATAACGGAAGAGATTCAAAAAGACCTGTCCGTAAGTTTTGAAGAAGCTGAAATTCTTAAAACCGGCGAAAAAATCGAGGGAATAAACAATGAAATTCTTAATCAAACCATAGCTAAAAGCTCATCCTCCATTGCAAGGGAGATTCAACGAACACTGGATTTCTTTGCCGGGTCCAACTATTCCGAGATACAGCATATTTACTTAAGCGGTGGCGGCTCAAAAACAAAGGGCCTGAAAGAAATAATTGAGGAGAAAACAAGCTCCATCGTCGAGTTTGCTGACCCTTTTAAATCCATTGAGTATAACAGGAAAAATTTTGACACGGAATATATTAAAGACGTATCTCTTTTTGCTGCTGTAGGGGTGGGACTGGCCACAAGAAAAATCGGGGATTAATAACTCAGATGATTAAAATCAACTTATTGCCCTATCGGGATGAGAGAAAAAAAGAAATTATGCTTCAACAGTTGATTGTGGGATTAATTCCCCTGTCAATCACCATAGTAGTAATTGTTTTTTTCTGGTGGTCCCTTAAATCAAATATTACTGATGCTGAAACAGAGATTGCAAGAATAAAGCATGAAATAAAAAAGCAGGAGGGGACAATCAAGAAAATTGAGGCTTTCAAAAAGAAAAAAATAACGCTCACAAAAAAAATGGAGATCATCACCAGGCTTCAGGACGGCAAAAGCGGACCTGTGCACCTGCTTGATGATCTGGCAATAAGCCTTCCCGGAAGGCTTTGGCTTACTTCCATTAAACAGAAAGAAATGAGCCTTGAGATAGCAGGAAAATCCCTGGATAACATCTCTATTTCCAACTACATGATTAATTTGGAAAAGTCGGAATATTTCAATGATGTTGATTTGAAACAGATCAAGACAGAAACAAAACCAGGCCCCAAAGGTGTTCAATTGAAAAAATTTATTATTACCTGCCAGGTTGTTTATAAGCTTAAAAAAACAGATATCTGATTAAAAAAACAAAAAGAGTTCGAGAGTTTTAAAAATGCCGGATTTTTCCCTAAACACTTTTTTCAGGCTGCAAAACAACCAGAAGCTTATGCTGCTTGGTGCAGTGCTCACTGCTGTTATTGGCTCATATATTTATTTTGTCTATGCGCCTTTAAATGACAAATTAACTCTTACTCAGGAAGAACTCACCAAGCTTCAGTCAAAATATAATGAGCAGCAAAAAGTGCTTGCGGACCTGCCAAAGTTCGAAAAGGAGATTAAGGAACTTGAAGTAAAATTCAAGAATTCATTAAAACTTCTGCCCAATACACGCGAGATCCCGAGCCTTCTTACTAATATTTCAACCCTTGCTCAAGACTCCGGACTTAATATACTTCTGTTTCAGCCTAAACCTGAACAGACAAAAGGTTTTTATGCGGAAATACCTGTAGAGATGAAAGTTTCCGGAAAGTATCATAATGTGGGCTACTTTTTTGACAAGGTCTCTAAACTTAATAGAATTGTAAACATATGTGAAATTACCATAGATTCAAAACAGCGTAAAAGGAATAAATCCAGAAATTTTAACCTTCTGGCTTCCTTTAAAGCTGTAACTTTTAAATTTGTAGAAAAAGAGAAAACAAGTGGCAAAAACAAAAACCGGAAAAAAAGGAAGAAAAAAAGGTAGTTTTTCTGCTTTTATATTCTATGCCTTTTTTGTTTTGATGTTATGTTGCCTGCTTTCTGCGCTTTCCTCATGTGGAAAAACAGAAGAACCTCCAGGGCAGGTGCAAAAAAAAAGGATTACAAAACATAAAACAAAAAAAAAGGCTGTCAATAAAACAAAAAAACCGGATTCCGGCAAGCTGTCACCATCTAAAAAATACTCTTATGATGCAACCGGAAAACCAGACCCTTTTGCACCGCTTATTACCGAAGCTCCCCCTCAGAAACAGGAGGTTCAACAGCAGCAGACAAAACCCCTGTCACCACTTCAGAAATATGATCTGAAAGAGCTTAAGCTGGTTGCGATAATAGCATTGGGGAACAGTTCCACAGCACTGTTGGAAGATCCGGCAAAATACGGTTACATAGTTAAAGACGGCATGCTTATCGGCAAAAATGACGGTGTTGTAAAAAAAATAACTGAAAATGGATTAATAATAGAAGAAAAATTTTATAATTCCATGGGCAGGATTGAAACCAGGATATCAACTTTAACAATTCAACATCAGGAATAGAGGCTTATCATGAAATTTCAAAAATCCTCAAAATTAAGATTTCTATGTTTGTGCATAGTGATCTTGCTGTTTTCGGCCTGTGCTTCAAAAAAAGATATGAAAATGCACGAACACAGAAATGCTTCTCAGCCTGAAAGCACTAAGGGAAAAGCACTCCCTTCAAACACATTATTTTTAGAAAATATTGATATTGTCAACAAAGATGGACATTGCAGAATAATAATATCTTCCGACATTCCGCCTACCTATACAGTTTTCAAGCTGAGCAAACCGGACAGGCTTATCATTGACCTGCC
Organism: Deltaproteobacteria bacterium; assembly: GCA_024276465.1. GTDB lineage: Bacteria > Desulfobacterota > WTBG01 > CAIYCZ01 > CAIRTM01 > JAJRXD01. The sequence goes on along the minus strand of JAJRXD010000103.1, from coordinate 35,004 downwards.
TGAAATCCTGCTCCAGGGCAATCAAAAGTCTTTGGATTACCAGAATGATTACATTACACGGATTACGGGGTCACAGCTGCAGGATAAAGAAAAAAAATTCCTGAGACTTGAAGTATCACTAAAGGATGATTTCAACTATAACGCACTGAGTGAAAACAACTCCCTGGCCATAGACATTTTCAGTAAACCTGCTGCAGGGCTGTCAAACAGAAATGAACCAAAAACAAAAAAAACCACACTCACTCATCAAAATAAAATCTCCTCTGAAAAGCCGGCTGACAAAGATATTTTCATTAACATTAAGAATATAACAATATCTCAAACCCGCTCAGACTGCGATCTGTCTATTGTTGCAGATTCAGAAATAGGAAAATATCATTCCTACTCACTGCAAAATCCAAATCGGCTGGCAGTTGATATTATGAAAGCCAAAAGCCTGATAAAAAAACCTTTAACTCTTCCGGATAATCCTCTTATCGATAAAATCAGAATGGACCAGAAACAGGATAAAGTTCGTATTGTTATCGATTTGAAAGGTGAAAATTATCCGTATTACCAGATAGCTCAGGAAAAAAATTCACTCAATATACACATACAGTCAGAGAAAGAAATTTTTACTGACATCCGTAAAGACAATGAAAATACCGGAAATGAGCTCAACCCTGAGAATTCTGCTGAAAAAAAATACGTGGGTGAAAAAATTTCAATGGATTTCAAGGATGCTGATATTAAAAATGTTTTAAGACTTATTTCTGATATCAGCGGTCTTAATTTAATTGTAAGTGATAATGTTAAGGGCAATGTAACTCTCAGGCTTGAGGCTATTCCCTGGGATGAAGCATTTGATATTATTCTTGAAACCAACAACTTAGGGAGAATTGACACCAGAAATATTACACGTATCGAAACAATGGATCATATTAAAAAAATAAATCACGAGAAGCTTCTGGCAAAAAAATCGCAGGAGAATATTGAAGAATTAGTGGTGAAAACATTTGACATAAGTTATGCCAAAGCAAAGGATCTGACAAAATTTATTAAAAACATGAAGATTTTAAGTGACCGCGGAAGTGCCACTCCATTTAAATTAACCAACAAGCTTACAATTCAGGACATTGCTGAAAATGTTCGAAAGGTTGGAAAACTGATCAAAGAACAGGATGTTCCAACAAGACAGGTTTTGATTGAGGCACGCATTGTTCAGTCAAATCCCAGCTATGTCAAAGAGCTGGGTGTCAGGTGGGGCGCTACCTATGATACAACTGTCAGTGGCGATGACCTCTCTGTAAGCGGAGCAGCCGGCAAAACAAACAGCGTTGTTGATCTTCTTGGACCAGCTAACGGTGCAATCGGCTTTGGTTACCTGACAGACAAACTTAAACTTGACATGCAGCTGTCAGCCATGGAAAATGAGGACAAGATCAAAATAATCTCCAACCCTAAAATTCTTGGTCTGGACAATAAAGAAGCACGCATTAAACAGGGTGTTCCCCTCCCCTATCTGAGATTAAACGTCCAGGGTGTAACATCAACAGAATTTAAAGATGCCGTACTTGAGCTGACAGTCACCCCCAAAATAACACCTTCCAACACTATCGCACTTCACATATATGTTACAAAAAATCAAAAATCAGCTCAGACCGGTGCTGGTAATGAACCTGGAATTGATATAAGGGAGGTTGAAACAGACCTGCTCCTTGGATCCGGTGAAACTGTTGTAATTGGTGGTATTTACGAAACCACCAAATCAGTAAACATTAAGAAAGTTCCATTTTTTGGGGACCTTCCCTATCTTGGTCGTTTTTTCAGGAATGAAAAACAGGAAGACCAGATCACAGAACTGCTGATTTTTTTAACTGTTACTGTAGTTGACAATCCAGGTATTATAGCAAAAGACTTTAATGATATCTCAGGATAAAAACATTTAATTAGGAGGTTAATATAAAATGAAAAAGTATCCTTTTCCGCTAATTTCACTATGCTGCTTATTCGCACTGATATCAGCATGCAGTGGCGGTGCTATTAAAAAAACAATCCCGGCTTCGCCAACACCTAACGTAAGGTATATGCCTGAAGAAAATTCCGTTGTACTTTCCGGAATAAAAAAAGTGGCAATATTTCCATTTGCAGATTATTCGCACCAGCAGGATTATCTGAAAGTTGACCAGTGGGGCGGCAATATCAAAATAATTGAGGAAATAACTGATCATTTAATAGCACACGGCATCTCCGTTACTGTACAGGAAGATGTAAACACGCTGCTTGTAGACCAGGAGGTTATAAGGCCCATCAACAAGGAAAAATATCTCCTTTACGGAACTTTTGAGGAGGAGGAAAAGGCATACAGAAAAATAGGCTCTCCTGAGCATGAACTTGCAAATTATGAGCACAGCCCGACAATGGTTAAGGAGCTTCTTGGCATAATTAAGCGCCAGAAAAGAAAAAAAGAGTCACTGGCCTCTGCTTCACCGATAATCCAGGGCAGCACTGTTGGCCTTACAAGAGAAAAAATAGCTGAAATAGGACATGCCCTTGGCGTTGATTTGATTATACGTGGACGAATAATTGAGTATGGATTTAAGGACATTGGAACACTAAACCCCCTTTACCGGGGATTTGTCCCTATTGTAATTGATTCTGTCAAAGATCTTCTTTTTGGCGTGTCAGGTTCTTATGGCTATGAAAATGACCTGGAAGATATCGAAACCATTCTTACTGGTGCTGCCATGGGCTACGTGATCGGCAACCAGGTTATAAGCACAAGCACATCCCATTCTTCCGGTATAACCGGCGGCATTATTTCAAGAAACACAACAAGAAGCCGCAAAAGCCATGATGACAATGCTCTTGAAGGATCCCTCATTGGTGCCGGGGCTGGATGGATGGCAGCCCAACACCCTAAAAAGGCAAAAAGGGCAGCTGTTGTACAGGTCAGAATCTATGCGCAGGATCCTGATACCGGAGATGTACTCTGGTCAAACAGGGTGGAAATTGAATACACTCCAAAAAGCAACTTTGCTTATAATGAAACAAACCAGAAAGTTATGTTTGACAATGCAGTTAAAGAAGGGGTTAAAGCTTTGATGTCTAACTTCTTCACTGAATCTTCAAGGGTCTTTGGAAACAATTCAGAAACTGTTGCTCAAAAAGAAGGCACCTGAAAATTTTATTTAACTGAAATTGACAGAAATGCAGCACAACACCGTCCAGCCTGGCGGGATGTATGAAGACATCAAATTAAAACTGCTCGTCAGGCAATACCGGAGGAACCATTAATGTACATAAAACTAACTAAAATTATTCCTCTTATTCTAATACTCATGATGTTTTACGGGAGGGGCCTGTGCAAACTGTGCCCCACTGAATCAGACAGCGGATCTGATTATTGTCCCTGGCCCATGTTTCATCATGATATTCGCCATACAGGAAAAACTTCAAACTTCGGAACTCAGGTTGGGAAGCTCAAATGGCAGTTTGTTACAGGCGGGCCTGTGACATCTTCACCTGCAATCAGGTGCGTGATAGATGACACATGCTTTAATGACTGCAAGTCTGACCTGGCATCAGGCCAGGGAAGTGATGAATGCGTAAAACAGTGCCAGGACTGTACCATCTACATAGGATCTGCAGATAACAACTTTTATGCAATTGATGCTGAAACCGGTTCCCTTATATGGAAATACACTACAGCAGGAGCCATTGAACTCTCATCCCCGGCCATTGATGACAATGGTACTGTTTATGTTGGTTCAAATGACAGCAATCTCTACGCTTTCGACACAACCACAATTGATCCTCTGGACCCAAAGGTTAAATGGAGTTTCAAGACTAATGGTGCGATCTCCTCGTCACCTTCAATAGATGATGACGGGACAATTGTCTTTTCATCCAACGATGGATACATTTATGCCCTTGATCCCGATGGGACACAAAACTGGAAAACTTTTATCGGTGCATCATGGAGTTCTCCGGCCATAGACACATCAACCTCACAGATTTATGTGGGCTCGTGGAAGCCCCAGTCATCAACCGTTACTTTTGTAGAAGTAGAGATTGATAATCAAACAGTGCAGATTCCTGCTTCTGTCAATTTTTTTGCTTTAAACTCTTCGACCGGAAGCGTAAAGTGGGATTTTCCTGGTAATCCTTTTGAGTTCTGCGTTCCCGGTGGGGTTCTTTCTTCTCCGGTAATAGGCCCTGACAGTTCAGTATATGTCTCCTACTTCATTACTTTCAGCAATCCTTCCCCCTGTGATCCAAAAATGTGGAAATTCAATATCTTCAATTTAACCTCTTCAGGTGGGGAATCCTGGGCACTTAATCTCCAGAATAATGCGGATATATACTCAACCCCTGCAGTGCTTGAAGACAACTCAATATTTGTTGGTGCAGAAAATGAGTTTTTCCGGATATTACCGGACATGACAGACTATTTGTCCCTTCCGGCTGTTGAAAGCAACCGCATTGAGTCTTCTCCTGCTGTTGATGGAGGAAAGCTTATATACTTCGGTTCAAACGGGGGCAGGTTTTTTTGCATCTCTGCGGATTCTCCACAAACCCCTCTTCTCTGGCAGTTCCCTGACACAGACAGCGACCCTCTCCAGAATATTGACGGAACCATATCATCCATAATTTCTTCACCCGCTATTGGGTCAGACGACAGAAAGTCGATATTTGTCGGATCCAGCGACGGCAACGTGTATGCCTTTTATGATGGCCCCAGGATATATGGCAAGGTTGTACTTGCGGATAATGAAACTGATGAAGGAACTCCGTTCAGCAGTGTTAAAATAATCCTTACCAGCCAGTTTACTGAGGAGACAAGGGAGACATATACTGACACGAATGGAAATTATGAATTTTTTGGTGTCGAAAATTTTACCTATACAGTCACTCCGGAAAAAATACAGTATTATTTCTCACCAGCATCTGCACAGGCAACTGTTTCCAATGACCTTGATGCACCAAACATTGATTTTAAGGCTTTTTTCGGCTTTACCATTTCAGGTTATGTCAGGGATTCCGAAGGCAATGGTTTTTCAAACGTCGCAGTTTCAATTTCAAACAATAATGATTTTGAAAATTTAACTTTAACGGATGCCAGCGGAAAATTTGAATTTCCGGGCCTGAATGTTGGCTCATACACAATCACCCCATCACTTGAAGGTTACAGCTTCACACCATCCTCACAGGATGTTGAGATTACTACTTCTAATGCAGAAACAGGCTCTGACTTTACAGGCTCTTCAACTTCAGGACCCGGTGATCCTGGTGAAGATGAAGGACTTTCAATCTCAGGACAGGTAATATTTGACTCTTCAGACAATGCCACCATAACCGATGTAACTGTCAGCCGTTTTTCCTTCATTAATGGTTTGAAAGACCAAACCGGTCAATTTATTAATTCTGTGCATCCTAATGATGACGGTCTGTTTGTGTTTTCCAGTGTTGAGGCTGGAAAAACCTATGTTATCAAGCCTGAACTTGAAGCATATGGTTTTGACCCTGTTTATAGAATTGTAACGGTTTTATCCGCAAGCCTGAGCGGCCTGCCGTTTATTGCAGAAAAAGGCTTATACATAGCCGGCCAGGTTACCAGCTTTTTCGGCGATCCTGTTACTGGTGTAACTGTTTCATTAGACACTGGTTAAAGCAGATCTGTGGAAACAAACGAAAATGGAATATATTCTTTTACAGGCCTTGAGTACGGAAACACCTATACTGTTACTGTTGACAGTACCGGTTATTCAGCTAATCCTGAGTCCAGAACAATAACCCTGATTGAGAGCAATGAGAGCATTAATTTCATCCTTTCTCCGGTTTGTCCTGTTGTTTACCTTAATGTACCTTTCTGGGGCAGCAGTGGGTCTCTAATAAACATATTTGGCACTAATTTTGGTTTAATAGAACCTGCCGATGATTTCATAGTAACTTTAGAAGATGGCACATCTCTTCCTGCCGGAGTCTATTTTGGCAACACAGACCCTTCAACATGGGTTAAGGCAGATGTTGTTTTCTGGAGCCCTGTTAAAATTCTGGCAGAAGCTCCGGGTGGATTTGGACTTGTCAATGTCTGGATAATAAACGAAACTGCGTGTATGTATACACCGGCATTTAAAACAAACTTCTTTGTGCTGTATTAGGATTTTATAAATTACATTTTTCAGATCAGCATTGATTAACTCATAAGTGCATTAAGAAAGCACGGGATACGTTTACTGTCCTGTGCTTTCTTATTTAAATTTACATTTATCAGAGATATGTGCTAAGCTGGTCAGGTTCTAATGTCTGAATATTTTACACAGCAGAGAATCGATCAAATGGAATCAGTCAGTGTCAATCTTGGAAAGCGCAGCTACAAAATAGTAATTGAAGATGGTCTTCTCAGCGCAACCGGCAGGCTTGTCTCGAAACTGTCCACAAGAAAAGTTGCAACCATTATCACTAATACTACAGTTGCCCCCCTGTATCTTCAGACAGTAAAACAGTCTCTTGAAAACCTGTCATTCAAAGTTAATGAAATAATAATCCCTGACGGTGAGCAGTACAAAAGTCTTGTATGGATAGAAAAAATATATAAAAACCTCCTCTGCCTTGACCTTGACAGAAACTCCCCGATTATCGCACTTGGTGGAGGTGTAGTTGGGGACATATCAGGGTTTGCAGCTTCTACATTTCTCAGGGGGGTCCCGTTTGTTCAAATTCCAACAACAATCCTTTCTCAGGTTGACAGCAGCGTTGGAGGCAAGACAGGTATTAATTTACACAGCGGAAAAAACATGGTTGGCACATTCTATCAGCCATCTATTGTTATTATTGACCCAACAGTGCTCAAAACACTTGATCCCGCTGAGCTTAAATCCGGCCTTTCTGAAGTTATAAAATATGGAATAATCTGCAATAAAAGTTTCTTTTCATATCTTCTTGAGCATGTCGAAAAGGCTTTATCCCTTCATCCGTTAACCATTTCTGAAATAATCAAAACCTGCTGTGAAATAAAAGCTGATATCACCTCCAGGGATGAAACTGAAAAAGGCATACGCGCATTTTTGAATTTTGGTCATACTATCGGGCACGCTATTGAGACGCTTACCCACTATGCTGAATTCAAACACGGTGAGGCAGTATCAATTGGAATGGCAGCTGCTGCAAAGCTTTCTACCATATGGGGCTATACTGATTATGATAATTTCGATAATATCCTGTTGCTGCTGAGAAGGGCGGGACTGCCGACAGAGCTGCCTTTGTTTTCATCCATGGACTATGTTGACGTTATAAAAAATGATAAAAAAAAAGCAGGTGATTTGATACGATTGGTTCTCATGAAAAAAATTGGAAATGTTTTTCTTGAAGCAGTCAGCCCGGACAAACTTGGATCCACCTTGAAAGAAGAATTCAAGTTAAAGTAAACGCCCTCATAACATGCGGCTTTGTTCACCTGTCAAAAAACTGTTATGCGGGAAGCGTCTGTTCAGTGACCTCTGTTTCACCCCTGTCTGCTGAACAGGGATTTACTGTGCGGGGTTCTTCTTTTTAAATCATTGGTAAATACTTCATGTGGTCAGCGCGCTTCTAATCGTCTCTGCTATTAATCTGCGATTAAGAGGCTTTTTAATGTATTCTCTTATTCCCAACTTCAGAGCCTTTTCCGGTGGAACCGTTTCGCTGAACCCGGTACACAGTATAATAGGAATATCAGGACGAATGCATAAAAGTTGTTCTGCCATATTATAACCTGTCATATGAGGCATGGTTTGATCGGTTATAACAAGATCAAATTTAAAAGGATCTTTTTGAAACACCTCCAGTGCCTGTATGCTGTTTTTTTCAGCAACAACCTCGTAACCAAGAGAATTCAACATCTTTTTTGCCATTTCAACCAGAGCTTCTTCATCATCAACAAAAAGTATCCTTTCATTCCCGGTAGGTATTGATCTGTTTTGATCTGCTGTTTTTTCTGTTACTTCCTTAACAGCAGGCAATAAAACATGAAATGTGCATCCTTTCCCGGGAATATTATCTATAAAAATTTCTCCGGCATGACTTTTAACAATTCCCAATGCCACGGAAAGACCCATGCCAGTGCCCTCACCCAGCTTTTTTGTGGTAAAAAAAGGGTCAAAAATTCGATCAACAATTTTCGGATCAATTCCACTGCCCGTATCACTAACCATAAGCTCAATGTAAAGGCCGGAACTTAAATCGGGAAACTCCTCAGCCCTGGCTGAGTCAATAATAACAGAGGATAAAGTTATCTGAAGAATTCCGCCCTTTTCCCGCATTGCATTGGCTGCATTGATACACAAATTCATCATCAATTGATGAATTTGTGTTGGATCAGCCATAACTGTTGCATCGCTTTCCATGTTATACTGTAACTCAATTGTCACAGGTAATGTTGCCCTGAGAAGTTTTAAAACTTCTTTTATAATGTATTTCAGGCGCGTGGGCTTTCTTCCACGTTCATTCTGTCGACTGAAAGCAAGTATCTGGTCAACTAAAGCTTCACCACGATATGCAGCTTTGAGAACCTGGTCCAGATCCATCCCTGCCCGATTTTTTTCCGGGAGGTGATGGAGGGCCATCTCAGCAAAACCAACAATAGCAGCAAGAATATTATTAAAATCATGGGCAATTCCTCCTGCCAGGGTTCCGACAGCCTCCATTTTATGAGAGTGTCTGAGCTGCCGTTCCATTTTATTTCTGTCTGATATGTCCCTTATAATCGAGATACCGCCTATAATGTCTCCACTGTCATCCCTGGTAACAGATACGTTGCATTCCACATCAATCGAAGTCCCATCATCTTTTTTGTGTTTTGCTTCATATGAACAGAAACCTCTTTTAAAAAGTGCGCTTGTCTTTGAAAGAATATGCTTTCTCATATCTCTTTCATCAACAACAAGCGATGATGCGTGTTTACCTGTTAATTGTTTTTTTGTGAGACCTGTCATACGTTCCATAGCTGAATTCACGGAGACAATAACACCTCTCCTGTCTGCTATGAGAATTCCATCCCTGCTGCTTTCCAAAACATTTTCCAGAAATTCTTTTGTTTTTTGAAGAATCCTTTCTGTTTTTTTTCTCTCAGTGATATCTCTGAGAATTCCAACAGCTCCGGTTTTATTACCCTTCTCCCCGTACAAATAAACAACATTTTCCTCAATTGGAATTATCATGTTATCACTGCGAATAAAGTAAATTTCCCAGTTGGTTATTCTGCCGCCTTCAACCAGCCTGGAAGCCATTTTTTTAACATTATCAAAAAATTCTTTATCAATCCTCACTGATTCTCCGGTTACTGACCTGTATGTTCCCTCCTCAGCAGGTGCAAATACGGAAATATGTTTTCCATAAACTTCTTTTTTCCCTATGCAACCTATCAGTTTAAGAAATGATCTGTTGATTTTTTTTATATAACCTTTACAGTCAGTAATGACAATTGGATCCAATGAGCTTTCTATAATGTTTTCTAAATATTTTTTTTCCTCTCTAAGTTCATTTACTGTTTTTTTATCCTTTTTAAATGATTCATCAAATGCATGCTTAAGATGGCAGGATTCTGTTAATTCGTTTTTCTGATACACTTTTGATTTAGCTTCAACTTTCATTGAGAGTGCCTGGAAAATTAAAACTTACATGTTAATATCTTCTGCATGAACATTTATAAAACATAACATTTTTTGTCAAATTATATTTTTATAAATTAATATTGAAACAGGTACTGTCAAAAATTTAATAAAAAAAGGAGGGGCATGAACCACAAAGCTCACAGTATAAATACTCTCTGTTCTGCGTGGATGATGAATATGTTAAACTGTTATATTGATTAATAAAATCCATTTGACACGCAGTTTGCTTTAACTTATACTTTTTCCTTGTTTTTATAAACATACCATTTAACTCAGGAGGAAATTGTGAACAGGAAATATGTTTCCATCTTTATTTTGTTGTTTACTTCATCTGTTTTTACCATATGCGGGTGTGTTCGGGCTAAAGCCCCGGACCTGCCTTACAGCAACAGGCAGAAAAGCAACCTGACAGCTGGAATGGTCAAAAAGTATGTAAAAGTGGGTCAGGCATCACAAGCTGAAATTATTTCAGTATTCGGTGCACCTAACATTATAACAAGAGACAGAGACGGGCATGAAGTCTGGACTTATGACCGTCAAAGCATGGCCTCATCTGCTGAAATTGCAGCCTGGAATGCTGGTGGCACTGGTGCTGCAATGGCAGGCGGACTTAGAGGTGATGCTGTTGTAGGCGGAGGAGCAATAATCGGGGGCAGGACAGGCAAAAGCAGTTCTGCCAGCCAGGTCAGCAGCGCAACTTTTACACTCATGATAAGCTTTGATGAAAAAGATATCGTCAAAGACTACCGAATGAGGGCAACGCAATTTTAACATTTTTTTAAACGACACAAATGAAAAAAATTTATTACCTGCTGATTTTTCTTCTGCCTGGTGCTTTGCTGAATTCAGGTTGCATAAAATCAGGTGCTGGTGTTGGCGCATATCAACCCCTTTCAATCCAGCAGCGTGCTGCCATGCAGACCAAGGAACTGGAGGGCAGCTTTGACACAGGCTTTGCAGCCACCCTTTCTGTTCTGCAGGATGAAGGCTGGCAGATTAATGTTGTTGACAAGTCAAGCGGAATCATACAGGCTAACTCACTTAAACGTCAGAGCTCTATCGGACCTGCCGAGGACTGGTATGCAGAGCGCGACCCGAAATACATCAATAAAATAATCAAGCAGGCAAAAAAAAAGGGTGCTGAACTTGTTCAGTGGACCCGCTGGGAGCAGATTACAGCTCACATAGAACCATGGGGAAGCAATACAATAAGGGAGCGGATTACAATAACAAAATATGGCTCGCTGCCTTCCAATACATACAGCTACGAATCAAAAACCAGAACAATAGGAGCCAGGGAACAATCTGTTGTTGTAGAAAATCCTGCAACATATCAATACCTTTTTCAGCAGATTCAGCGTGCTGTTTTTATCCGCCAGGGTCTTACCAATAAAAATTAATCTCCTTTGAATCATGATAAAAAATCTTCTTCTTAAATCAAGAAGCTATCGAAAATATGATGCAAATACAGATATCAGCTATGATATTCTTAAGAATTTAGTTAATCTTACAAGATACTCTCCAACTGCAGCAAACCTGCAGCCCCTTAAATTTATCATCTCCTGTACAAAAGAAAAAAATCCTCTGATATTTCCTCATCTTTCCTGGGCTGGATACCTGAAAAACTGGCATGGGCCTGAAAAGGGAGAGCGCCCGGCCGCATATATTATTGTGCTTGGTGACACAGAAATAACAGAAGATTTCGGGTGCGACCATGGAATTGCAGCCCAGTCAATTCTTCTTGGTGCAGCAGAAATTGGCCTTGGTGGTTGTATTATTGGCGCAGTAAACAGACAGCGCCTCAGAAAAGCATTGGACATTTCTTTTCAATATAGAATATTGCTTGTCATAGCCCTGGGTAAACCCATGGAAACTGTTATCATAGAACCGCTTCCTGAAGATGGAAACATCAGGTACTGGAGAAGTAATGACGGAGCGCACCATGTGCCAAAAAGATCATTGGATGAAATTATAATCAGTGAAAATTCATAAAATCAAAACATTTGCTGACAAACCGCTCAAACCTGCTTTAACCCCTGCCCTGTCAATTGAACAGTCCATTAGTGCACTTAAAACACCCATTAACAATATAAAAGGTGTTGGCACAAAACTTACTGAAGCTTTATCGCGTAAAAACATAAAAACTGTTGAAGACATGCTTTACTATCTGCCAAGAGATTATATCGACATGCGGAAAATACAGAACATTTCCATGTTAAAACCCGGCATGTTTGCAGTAATAACAGGAAAGGTTTTGAGCCCCGGCAGAACCTCTTTTTTGGGTAGCAAAAAAATATTTGAGCTGTTGATAAATGACGGAACCGGGACGCTGAAGGCAAAATGGTTCAATATTTCATCAGCGTATCTTAATATTTTAAGAAAAAAACACTGCGTTAATCAAAAAGTCATTGTGTCGGGTTTTGTCTCAGAGTTTCGCTTCCAGAAGGAGATGCATCATCCGGACATTGATGTTGTATCTGAGTCTGATAACATTGATAAAAATTTAAAAATAGTACCTGTTTATCCTTTAACAGAAGGAGTACACCAGAAAACGCTTCAAAAAATAATCCGCCATGTTGTTGAAACCTGCGCATGTATTGTCCCTGATCTTGTTCCTGAAAAAGTAAAAACCATGCTGAACCTCATTCCCATTCAGAAAGCTCTGAAAAAAGTCCATTTTCCATCCAGCGATGACAGGATCGAGGATCTCCGGAGCTTCAGCTCACCTTACCACTACAGAATTGTTTTTGATGAGTTTTTTCTGCTTCAGTCTGTGCTTGCTCTGAAAAAGCGCAGTGTATCACTTGAAACCGGGATTCAATTCAAAATCCCCACCAGCAAACTTTCCGGCTTTGTTTCAAGCCTTCCCTTTTCTCTGACAGGCGCGCAAAAAAATGCACTTGAAGATATTATTTCAGACATGAAAAAGAGCTGTCCCATGAATCGCCTGCTGCAGGGGGATGTTGGCAGCGGCAAAACAGTTGTTGCGCTGGCAGCATGTCTTATCAGCATATGGAATGGTTTTCAGAGCGCTTTCATGGCTCCCACAGAAATCCTTGCTGAACAGCACTACAGGACTGTCAAGGCTCTTCTGGGGGGAATCGGGATAACCACGATACTGATTACAGGCAGCCACACAAAATCAGAAAAGCAGGGGGCTTTAGATTCCATACGCCTTGGCATGGCCAATCTTATAATCGGCACTCACTCCCTGATTCAGGAATCTGTCAGGTTTCACAAACTTGGAATTACAATAGTTGATGAACAGCATAAGTTCGGCGTTATGCAGAGAGCTGAGCTGAAAAAAAAGGGTACGAATCCTGATATTCTTGTCATGACAGCAACCCCCATTCCCAGAACTTTAGGCCTCACCGTCTATGGCGACCTTGATGTTTCCATCATTAATGAGCTGCCCCCTGGCAGAACCCCTGTTCAGACAAAAGTATTTCATGAAAACAGAAGACAAGCTGTTTACAGTATGGCACACAAAGAGCTTGAAAAAGACAATCAGGTTTTTATCGTATATCCGCTTGTTGAAGCATCGGAGAAATCTGACCTCATGGATGCAACCAGGATGGCGACACACCTTCAACAGGATATTTTCAATGAATATAAAGTCGGCCTTGTCCACGGCAGGATGCCTGCAAAAGAAAAAAACAGTGTGATGAAGGAATTTCAGTCCGGTAATATCAATATCTTAGTGGCAACAACTGTTGTTGAAGTTGGAATTGATATTCCCAATGCTTCACTTATTATCATTGAACACGCTGAGAGGTTCGGCCTTTCCCAGCTTCATCAGCTTCGTGGACGTGTTGGAAGAGGTGATTCAGATTCCATCTGCATACTTCTTGCTCAGTATAAAAAATCCGGTGATGCAGAGAAGCGCCTTGCAGTAATGGAAAAAACCAGTGACGGTTTCAGAATCGCTGAGGAGGACTTTAATATTCGGGGACCCGGAGAGTTCCTTGGAACCAGACAGTCCGGAATGCCTGATTTTCGCGTTGCCCGCATAGGCCGTGACATTAATATCCTTCTTGAAGCACGAAAGGCTGCTTTCAGCATTTTTGAAAATGATCCTGAAATCAGGCTGCCGGAAAATCAGTCACTCAGAAAAATCCTTTTGGAAAAAAGGAAAGGAAGATTTGAGCTTGCGGGGATAGGATAAGGAACTCTGTATTGGCTGATTCCTGATATATGCAGCCCGCAGTACTAATGATGCCATGCATCACCCTGAAAGCACCTGTTTGCCAGGCAGGCTGTGCGGTTGTTAATATTCTATGCTGTCTGATTTGCCCGTGTCCATCATGCTTTCAAACCTTTTTTTACCTCTTTCGCCGGCCTTTTTTGCAAGCTCCTTTAATTCCTGACGTGTTTTCCCGGTTACATTGCCACCAATGGATCTGAGCATCTTTTCCTCAACATTTGATGCAAGGTCATCAGCCCCTGGCCCTGCCATGTACCTGACGCGGGATACAAGCTTTTTCAGATCAGTACTGCCGCATTTGCTGCACTTCAAATCTTTTTTTTCATCAGGTTTCATCAATATGCAGTCAAAAACAGCATCACATCTCTTACACTGGTATTCAAAAATAGGCATAATAAATCTACTCCCGATTAATTCCCGGTTTGTTATATGGAAAGCTGGTTTCCGTTGAACCTGATTTCAGCATCCAGATCCTTTTCTTTGCTCAAATAGTCTTCAAACCTGCGCAACTGCTTTTTATAATATGTAATATTTTCAGGGCTTTTGGAAATAGCAAATTTAACTGTTTCCACTGCTTCATTAAAATATCCGTTAATAAAATAACTTTCTGCAAGAGTATCCAGTATATGAGGTTCCGGCAAAAGCATGGCTGCAGGCAGTGAATACTCCAGCGCCTTTTCAGGGTTCCTGAAACTTTCATCATCAGCTGTGGCATAAAGCCAGGCCAGGTTGTTCATGGCTTCAGGAGCAAGTGGTTTCAGATCAATTGTAATTAAATACTCTTTTTCAGCATTAAAAAAATCTTTTTTTTCAAAGTAAATATTGCCCAGAATAAAATGAAGTGCAGGATTTACAGGGTCTGCCTGCAGCTTTTTCAGAACTATCCTGTAAAGCAAATGCTGTTCAGGCTGGCTTACCACTGATCCAACAGGACCATAAAAAAAGAGTGCCATTAAAACAAGTGCTGCAAAATACAGGGATACCATTCTGGTGACTTTTATGTCATGCTTTTTTATAAGTTCATGATTCGCATCACATTCTGTTAAAAAATCAATTCTCTCCTGAATACTGAAATGGTGCCAGTTTGGTGCGTTCCTTCTGTGAGCGCCAACAGAAGCAATCTTCTCAAGAGAATTTATTAACCCTGAACCTTTTCCTGAAATTTTTATTGCGTACAGGTCAGCCTGTCTTTCAAAATTCCGTGAAAACATGCCAAATAAAAAACGAAAGTATACAAGAAGAAAAGTAACCAGGATACAAACCGGAAGAATATAAAAACCATTCCTCATGGAACCAGCTTCGTCTATAAACAGGTTGAAGAACATGTCAAGAGACAGGATGCCGTAAAAGAAAATATTAAAAAAAGCATAGGCAAAAACCGCGTATCCGACAACAAAAAAAATGTAGAAAATTAAATGATGGTTTTTTACGTGACCAACCTCATGTGCTACAACCGACTCAAGCTCATCTTCATCAAGTATCTTCAAAAGAGATGGGCTTATCAAAAGATATCTGAACTTTTTTATAAAGCCTAAAACTCCGGCAGTCACAAGCTTGCCGTCAAAGAGGTTCCACAAAAGAATATCTGAACACTTGAAATCAGTACTTTTGCAGAACTCATCAAGCCTTTTTCTTAAAAACCCCTGTGGCAGGGGCCTGCATTTCCAGATTCTTACCAGCACCCACGGGAAAAAGCATGCCAGGATAATGAAAAACATCATGAAAAGAAGATAGCCCGGCAATGAATTTCCACTCAGATAATTAAGAAGGCTTTCAGGCAGAAATTTAATCACATCAAATGCAATTGAAAAAATGAGCCATGGTACAATTAAGGAAATATTTAATCTCAGGTGAGAAAAGATATAGGTTCTCAGGGATATTGAAGCGTCATAAATCAGCCTGTATGATTTAAAAGCACAGGCCCAGACAATAACAAGGAAGGCAAAGTATATAACCAGTCCGGAAAAGTTTAAAGCAAACTCGCTGCTTTTATACAGAGGGATGCGCAGCAGATAGTACTTTAAATCAAAAAAATATATGAAAATTGAATAAATTCCAATTGCAATTAAACTGCTGTTGTTAATCACTCTTGCATGTTGAGTAGCAAAAGAAGCTGATATTTCCGGTCCGGCAAAGTGTTTTTTCCCAAGCCTTGCGAACATTATCTTATTCAAAAGATAAAACAGGAGATATGATAACATTACATAAGACAGAACTTCATCTCCGGATAATGATGGGCTTACACGGGGTTCATAAAAAGAAAATATTGAGAAAACAATTATAAAATAAAATATGTTTGTGTACATGCTTAAATCAAAATGAGGACAGGCTGAAAACTGTCCTCATTAGAAAAAATCGAAAGTGTACTGCCGGGAACTTATAGTGACATGTACTTGCTCATTATGCGTTCCTGCTCTGGTGGCAGCTTTTCATGTTTTGCTTTTTCAAATATCAGGTCTGCTGTTTTAAGGGATGTCAAATAATCTTCTGCAATTTTCTCCCTGCGTTCATCCATGCTCAAATCCTTATATTCCGGAACTAAATGGGACACATAGAATGCAACCTGCAGTGTTGCAGCAATTTGCGGAATAGCTTTGTGTGGCATAACTGTTCTCCTTTCTCATAAAATATATTTAATTATTGGTTTTTCATGCGTCAGGTGGTAATGCTTTCACTTTATATAAAAGGTTTATCAATACCGGATTTTTCCCCGGTCAATTAAAACGCAAAAGCTGTTATATCTTCGGAACCTGCATCTCTTTCTTTAATATTAACCCACTAATATACCTGGTATCAATCTTTTTCTTTTCAGCAAGAGATGAAAATTCTTCCTCAAACAGATCAAGGCATGCCCTGACAAAAGACCTGAGGGCGGATTTTTTACTTTCTTCAATTAAATTGTTGGAAAAAATCCACAAAATACAATTATCATGGATCTCTTTTTTTACAGTACGCCTGCCAGAGCTGTTTTTCGGAACAAACACCCTGTCCATAAAACACTTCAAATCTTCAATAGTTACAGGCTCTAATTCAGTCCGTCCATGAAGAATATAATTTGCCAAGACAGTCAGAAAAACAGAAGATGATTTCAGCTCGGAACAATCATTCAGTGTGGTTTTTAAAATAAAATCTTCAAATAAGTCCTCAGGTTTAATTTTAAAAAACTCAAAAATAAGTTTGTGGGCAACCTCCACAATATCCAGTATATGCTCTGTTTCATTCACTTCATCAATGGTCTCAAAATCCCTGTAGTGTGCTGCAGCCAGGTCCGTAACACCTGTAAAAAAAAGCGGGCGGATTTTTTTCAGCCCGGCAAAAGCATCAGCCCACGGGGTTGCAAAAAATGCCGGAAACATCTCCTTATATGCAGTCCAAAATGAAGAAAAAAGCTTTTCCGCCTTTGTTTTAAGCTTAAACACAGTGCTGTACCCGATTCTAAACAATATCGCAGGATGTATCTCCTGCAGATATACTTCTGCACTGCCAGTGTTTCCTTCGCTTAAATATTCAAGGCCGATATTAATATATCCTTCTGCTTTCCTCAAAGCCCTTTTCATATCTGCAATTTCTCTGATCTCAAGACAATCCGCCATTATTATTTTATTGGCAATACTGACAATTTTTTTCTGAAGGTCAGATGACAACAGCTCCCTGTCACTGTTTTTAACAACATTAAACAGAAAAAGGGGCCTTTTGTTTTGAGAAAAAGTATAGCTGAGATTAATTGCAATGCTGCTGCCTGATGCTTTAACAGATGAATTTCTGCAGGTGTCAGTGCATTGTTTTACTGAATCAATCTCTTTGTCAGAGATAAGTTGATACACATCCATTGCCTCGTCAAGATCCGCAAACCCCTTTTCAGACATTCTGCTCTGCCTCCACCTGAATGCAGTATCTTCAGCTTCAATTTCAAAATCCCAGATAACTCCTTCAATAAGCGAGTAAAACCTTGCATTGTTGTGTTCATATAATACATTCAGAATGGGCATCATGAAAAGCCCGGCTTCATCATCACTGAATTTAAAAAAATTAACTCCGTCAAGTGTAGCAGAAGGCATGTTGTCATATTCTTCTGAAATATCAGATTCTGATTCAATTTTAAATACTTTCATATATTTCTTAAAGGAACTTACCAAGAATTCATCATCAGCTTTTGACAGCCATTCTAATACTTTTGACTCATTGCACCTGCTCAGTAATCCATACCATGTAGTCAGATTTTTTATGTCAAGACAGTCTTTGTTCCAGCAGTCAAGATCAATCATATATTGAAACTGTTCATGATTCGTCCTTGAAATAATTGCAAGGCAGTCAGCAGCTCCCCTCTCCTTCACTGTCCAGTAAACCTCTTCTTCCGGCAAAGCCTGGACCAGTTCCCTCGAATTTTCAGCAAGCATTATGATTTCAATTCTTTTTTTCCATGGAACAGATAATACAATTTCAACCTTTGTTTCAAGCGGCAATTCATTAAAGGCTTTTTCTGCTGCTTCCGGCTGCATTGTCAACAGTTTTTCCGGTAATGCTTTATCTTTTAAATTTTTCAAATCCACCTTTTTTCTCATAAAAATAATTTTGTTGCTTTTGTTAAACATGTGAATTAAAAATCAACCTGGTCCTGTTTTACACCCGACAGGTGCAGCAAGGGGGTTTGGGTCAGGCAATAAATCATCAACCTTAACCCGCACTCTCTTGTTCAGAATAATTGGAGAATAAGACATGGCATGCCAAAAAGGGCATTATGCAACCAGGTATAAACAAAAGCATCTGTAAAATATTTGTGATTGTTCTGTTGTTACTATCTATCCCAACCCCTGCAAAAACACAAGAACAATCTCTCTGGAACGACCTTGGCCTGTATGGGGGCCAGATAAATTCAGTCGCTGTTGACCCTGAGGACAGTTCCCTGATCTACGCCGGGAGTTGGGGCGGAGACGGGCTTTTCAGGTCAACTGACAGCGGAAAAACCTGGTTTTCCATACCTGAAAACAACACATCCTGGTTCAGGAACCTTGAGATAAATTCCATCTCAATTGACCCCAACAACCCCTTAACAGTCTGGGTTGCTAACGGTAATTTCGTTGATGTCAGCTATGATAGTGGTGAAGCATGGAAAACATTTTTTTTCGCTTCAGAGGAAAACCGTTTCTGTTACACAGTTGCTGTCGACCCTCATGACAAATCAGGCAATACTGTATATGTGGGAACCGGCGGTCCGGATTATACAAATGAATTCGGTGAAATATTCATAACAACAGACGGTGGCGAGTACTGGGAAAAAATGAATTTCATAACTGCTGATAATGTCTGGAATAATTTCTGGCACATCAGCTTTAACCCGAATAAGCCTGGGGAAGTCTGGGCTGCAAACAGAAAATCCCATCTTTCACCTGACGGCTACATATACATGACAAATGATTATGGGAAAAACTGGTGGTACTGGACTCATGCATGGTGGACAGATAACGAGCTTTATCCTTTCGGGTACCTTGACGAAGTATTAGTACATCCGGCAGATCCTTTAAAGATATTTGCAAGCGACGAGTATGGTCTGTTAGTTAAGACTGATGGTCCTGGTCTGGAAACAGGGTGGTTCTGGGCCGGTTTTGGGAAAAGCTGCCGTTCCATCTGCATTCCGGCTGCTGATCCTGACACAGTTTATGCCGGGCTTATCAATGAAGTAGCAAAAAGCATGGATGGTGGGGCAACCTGGGAAAATTTCCCTGAAGCTCCGGGTGAATTTCTGTCCATGAACGCTGACCCCTTTAATGCTGACACTCTATATGCCGGAAGCCTTAACAGCGGTGTTTTCAAAACCCTTGACGGTGCCCAGTCCTGGAATTCCATTAACGCCGGCATAAAAGCAAATTCAATCTTTTCAACGGATTTTTCACCTGTAAATTCTTCCGGAATACTTTGCGGAACCCTTTCAGGCGTCTATCTTGAGAATAATAATAGCTGGACACTCCTGAACAACAGCAAAGCAAATTCTGTCAGATTTCATCCAGAGAATGAAACTACTGTTTACGCCGGATTTTCCTGGAAAATCGGAAAAAGCACGGACAGCGGCAGCACCTGGAGCTATCTTTACACTCCTGAACAGTACGAGTCCAATAAAATTTCATCAATTTCTCTTTTTCAGGAAACATCTTCTGAAAATATCATTTTTGCCGCTGTGAGTTACGATTCAGGTGACAAGGGTGAAATCCTGAAAATCCATGATAAAGAAAAGTCTTTTTCCGATTCATCTTTTAAATCAGTGTTTGTATCTTCTGTGCGTATCAATACTGTTCAAACAGATCCTGAAAATTCAAAAGTAGTTTTTGCCGGTACCGGCAATTTTTTTGCTCCTGTGGCACCTGGCGGACTTTATTTCAGCACGGACAAAGGCGAAACATGGGCTCTAACAGATGTTCAGGATGTTGTGGTAAACAGCATTTCAATCTCCCCTGAAAATCCTGAAATTATCTTCGCTGGATGCGGCGGGAGCAACGCTGTTTATTCCGGAATTTACAAAAGCATTGACAGAGGCAGGACGTGGAAAGAAAAAACAAAGGGTCTGCCACCAAGTTTTGCAGTATCCGACATTCAGGTTGACAGGTATAACGACAATATTGTTTACGCTGCGCTGTACAAGGGCTTTGATGAAGAATACAGAAACCTTGGCGGAACATACATCACCCTGGATGGTGGAGATTACTGGACACAGATTGGATTATCCGATTACAGGCTCTATGATATTAACAGCTCCGGCTTTATATCTGGAGACAACACAGATGAGCTGCAAACAGACCGGAAATCCGGGGTATCCTTTCCCGCGATAAATAACATAATTGCAGGAACAGCAAGCGGCCTGTACAGGGCTTCAACAACAGGATCCGGTATTATTACCGGCATCATTTCCTCACAGGATACGTCTTCAGTGGTTGACGGGGCCATAGTATCATCCTACAGCGGATCAAACTGCCTTAGCGTGGAGGGCTATTACATGCTTATGGTGCCTGCAGGAATTCATACCCTGCAGGTACAGGCTTCCGGTTATGAACAGACATCTGTTCCAGCCATTACTGTTTCTGCAGGTCAGAGCACAACACAGAACATTGTCATGATGCCGGTTCCTGAGGACAACAGCACTTCCTGCCTTGCAAGTCTCATACTTGACAAACCGTCTGATAAAAACAATATCAGCCTGCTCAGAAAATTCAGGGATGCTGTTCTTAACAGAACTGCAACTGGCAGACATCTGACAGAGATATATTACAGGACGGGCAGGGATGTCTGGAGTGTACTTGAAAAAAACCCTGAACTGAATAAACGGTGCTTAAAGCTTTTGACAAAATCCTTTCCTGTAATAAAAGCATTCCTGAATAAAAATCAGACTGATTTACCTTCGTCACTTCTAAATGAGCTCAGCTGTTTTCTTTTTGAGCTTGAGCAGTTATCTCCGCCGGAAATCAAAAAACAGGTTAACGATCTCAGAAAATCAATGAAGAATTTAAACTTCATTAAACTGTAAAAGGTTATTTTCCTTTGCTGTTACTGTTTTCTTAGACGGTTTCTTAGATGTTTTTCCGGTATAAATACGAAGTTAAATCATACTTTATAGTGATTGTTTTTGTTTAAAATTGGTTATATCTTATTAAGAGGGGCAAAGCAGGCGGACTTCCAGCAAAGTCATCAGATTGTAATATCGAATAATGATTTTTTCCTTCGACATTCATTATTGACAACTTTGTAAAAAGTCATCAGATTTGTTTCAGATGGCTAAGTAGTGGCTGAACGGAAAGTCCTGATTTTATGCTGCAGGAGCGCCTTCAGGCGCGAAAAACCTCAACTGATATCGCGCCTGAAGGCGCTCCTGCAGAAAATTATTTTTCGGGTTCCAGCCTTAATCAGGGTTTTCGTTCACCCACTAAGTAAAAATTTCGATATACAAGGCTTAGTGATTTTTCAGGTGCAAGACTATACATATAGTATGTCGGGTCCCGATTAAAATCGGGATAGATCGGACTTTTTACTTAGCCATCATTATTCCATGTTCGATATTCTTCGATTCAAAGATTTTTTGAGTAGTAACAACAAAAGGGAAGAAACCATGAAAAAATTAATTCTGCTGTCTGTTATTATATCGTTTCTGATACTTCCTGCAAAAACCTCATTTTCCGGTGTTATAACAGAACCATCTGCAAATTTCACTGCAAAGTCTTTAAACATAATTTCACTGAGCACAAAATATCCTGCAAACCTCTATCCATTACTGGGTGTTTGGGAATTTTCATATACAATTTCCGGCACTGTTTTTCTCCGGAACTATGCGCTTGATTATGTAGTGGAAAATGAGAAATTTAAAGGTGAATTTATGGTAACAGGCAAAGATGAATCAGGTGAACCTGTTGTTGCATATTATGACGATAAAAGTGATGTATTCAGTCTGATTGACAGAAATCCAGGTGAGTCATTTGACAGTTATTATGTTTTTGATATTTCCGGAGATAAAGCAACCGGATCTTATCACAGGGTAAAACCATCCACATTAGATCCCTTAAGCTCTGTTCCGTTCTCAGGTACAAAAACAGAAAATTTTCCTGCCCCTCCGCCTGACGGGGATGATGAAAACTGTCCGGCGTCTCAGCTTCTGAACAATGACCCCGAAGCACTTCATCTGCTGAGACAATTCAGGGATAATATTCTCATGCAGACTGAAACAGGAAGAGAAATAACAAACCTGTACTATAAATACGGGCACTCTATCTCTTCATCGCTGAATAACAATCCCCGGCTTAAAGATCAGTGCAGAACTGTTTTATATACTTTTACAAACCTTATGGCAAAACACCCTTTGCGCTGAACAGCCTTACCTTCTTCAATCTCTTCTTTTTCTCCTGCACCCCTCTGTGTTCACATCAGGTAATACTCCTGACAAAATAAGGCTTTTCCCCTATTGAACAACAGGGGAAATCCTTTTATTGTGGAGGACAGTCTATTAGTGTCCTGTCACGGATAAAACGACTCGAAATGACATTTTTTGCAGTTTTCGGTCAGACACCATTTTCCAGAATGGAGAAAAACCTGTGAAATTTTTATTTTTTCTGTTCAATTTTATTTCTCCTCTGATTCTTACTCTGTCTGTCCATTACTCAACTTCAAATGCCATGGAGAACCCCCTGTGGGAG
This sequence comes from Deltaproteobacteria bacterium, assembly GCA_024276465.1. Lineage (GTDB taxonomy): Bacteria > Desulfobacterota > WTBG01 > CAIYCZ01 > CAIRTM01 > JAJRXD01. The sequence goes on along the minus strand of JAJRXD010000103.1, from coordinate 11,998 downwards.
GGCCTGATGCTTTTTGGCGGACAGGTAAATACCATCGCCGCAGATCCTTTTGACTCTTCCACGCTTTATGCCGGAACATGGGGTGGGGATGGCCTTTTTAAAACAACTGACAGAGGCAGAACATGGTCTGCAATACCTTCTGACAATTCATCATGGTTTAAAAACATAGCAGTTTTTGATATTGCAGTTGATCCCAACAACCCGGAAAACATATGGGTTGCGAACGCTGATTATATTGATGTCAGCCTGGATCACGGGAGCAGATGGGAAAGCATGGACTTTGCTTCCCTGGAAGGCAGGTTTTGCTTTACAGTTGCAGTGGACTCACATGACAAATCCGGCAACACAGTCTATGTCGGCACAGGGGGGCCGGGATATACAAACACACTTGGCAGAATTTACAAAACAACTGATGCAGGAAAAACCTGGCAAAAAACAAAGCTTATTGCTGATTTCAATATATATGATCTGCATATAAATCCCAACACCCCTGATGAGATCTGGGCAGTCAGCAATACATATCAGATATCCCCTTTTGGTCAGATCTGCATGTCAGTCGACGCCGGACATTCATGGTCAAAATGGAATTTCAACTGGTATGTTGACGAGCTGGTTATCAATCCTGAAATGCCTTCAGCGGTTTTTGCTGCGGGTGAAAAAGGTGTTATAATGATGGGCTGCGGCTGGGAACAGTTACAGCCGTCAGAACATTGCAGTTCACTATGCATTCCACCAGCCATGCCCTTTACACTTTATGCCGGCCTTGTGGATAAAATTGCAGTAACAACAGCCCCTGACAGTTCATGGTCATATTATGAATCCCCTGGAGAATTTCTCTGCCTTGCCACAGATAACATTTCTGAAAGCATTGTATATGGAGGCCATGTAAACAGGGGCATATTTAAAAGCACGGATGGGGCAAAGACATGGGAGACCATAAATAACGGGATAAAAGCAAATGCAGTTTTTTCAACAGACATCTCCCCGTTTGATAATTCTACAATTATAGCAGGAACATTATCCGGTGTTTATAAAAGCTCAACCAGCAGGACCTGGGAATTTTTAAATAAAGAGCCTTCCGGGGCAGTTGCTTTTCATCCAGCAGATAAAAATATCATCTATTCAGGAACAGACTGGGGAATATGGAAAAGCACTGATAAAGGAAACAGCTGGAAACAGGTTTCCATATTTGACGAGTCTGAAAATTACGGGGTTTCTTCAATTTCTATTTCGCCCTTTTATCCTGATATCATTTATGCCGGAATTTTTTATTATTCCGGGAAAAAAGGCTGTATCGTTAAAAGTTCTGACAAGGGCGAAAATTATCACCAGGTATTTAAGACATCTGCTCCGGTTAACTGTGTAAAAGTCCACCCTGAAAACCCTGATATAATATTTGCCGGAACAGGCAGCTTCCACCCGCCTGTTTTGCCGGGCGCTGTATATAAAAGCATGGATAAAGGAAGAACCTGGAGTAAAACAATGCTGAGAAATGTTGTTGTAAACAGCATTTCTTTCAGCAGCTCCGGCCAGGACATTATATATGCAGGATGCGGAGGATATGACTATTCCCTGTCCGGCATTTACAAATCAATTGACGGTGGCACAACATGGCAGAAAAAATCACGCGGCCTGCCATCAGAAGCAGGAACACTGAAATTAAATAAAACAGGAAATTTTTCGGTAACCGGCATAACCGTTGACAGCCAAAACAATAATATAATCTATGCTTCATTATATGACCAGGGTATATTCATGAGTATTGATGGCGGAAATTACTGGACAGGAATAGGCCTCTCAGATTATTTTATCTATAATATAAATAAAATAAAGCCAGAGCATCCGGGCATTGACAGCAGAGTTTCAGGCACGAAAACTTTTTCAGCCGGATTTGATAATGTTGTTGCAGGCACGGCAAGCGGCCTTTTCAAGACAAAAGCTTCGGGAACAGGAATTATCAGCGGGGTTATATCCTCGCAAAACACAGGCGCTGTAATTGATAATGCAGTTGTTTCAGCTGACCATGGCTCCAGCTGTGTCAGCGTTGATGGTTACTACATGCTTGCAGTGCCCTCAGGTGTCCATACACTTCAGATAAACTGTTCAGGATATATTCAGGCAACTGTTGCCTCTGTAACTGTTGAAGCCGGCAAAAGCATAACCCTGAATATTGCATTAATGCCTGCATGGGATGAAAACAACGGTATCTGCCTGATATCTCAGCTTTTACATGAAAGTAAAAACAGAGATATGTTATTAACCCTGAAAAAGTTCAGGAACAGGGTGCTCAGGAAAACAAAAACAGGAAATGAGCTGATAAATATTTATTACAGAACAGGAGACGGTTTATGGAATTATTTTAAGGGCTGCCCGGCTTTTAAAAAAATGTGTCTGAAAATTCTTGAAAAAATCATGCCTGCCATCACTGCATCTGTTGAATACAGTTCTGATAAATGAACAGATGGTGTTTCGTATTGCAGGTTTCGGGTTAAAACCCGCAATACGCGAACAGTAACATTTTATTAACAAGAGAAAACATAAAACAAATCACCTGACACAAAAAAGTCCTGGCAACAATATACCAGACACAGAAGCATGTCTTTTAAAAACCCGGTTATAACGGAAGCTTGATTGTGACAGTACATCCGGAACCGGCATTGTTTGAGGCAGCAACCGATCCGCCCATGGAAGTAATATAGTTTTTCACAAGGGCCAGGCCAATGCCTGTTCCACCTGTTTTACGGGACAAGTCATTATCAACCCGGTAAAAATTATCAAACACCTTTTTTAAAGCATGTCTGGGAATACCGGGTCCTGTATCCGACACACTTATATTCATATATTTCCCTTCGGACCAGACACGGATTATAATCTCCTTAATGGCAGCACCCCTGCCGAATTTCAAACTGTTCTCAATCAGGTTGATCATAACCTGAATCATCACTTCCCTGTCATACCTGAAAAGCACGGGATGCTCCATTTTTACCTGCAATGAAAAACCCTCTTTCTGAAGTTTCTGGTCAAGCACATCCCTTGTTTCATCTATTACATCTTCAAAGGTGCCCTCACGCAGATCAAAACGCCGCTGTTTTTTCTCAAGCTTGGAAAATTCAAGAACATTGTTAATCAATCGTGAAAGGCGTGAACTTTCCGAGCCAAGTATCCTCAGATATTCCTGCTCCCGTTCATGATCACGGGCAATTCCCAGTTCCAGCATCTCTATGTACATCCTTATGGTAGTAAGTGGCGTTTTCAGTTCATGCGTTACTGAAGAAACAAAGCCTGATCTTCTCTCTGAGAGATCAACAACTGTCCTGACACTTTTATAAATAGCAAACAATCCCATAAGTAAAACAGATACAAGCACAACCATCATAATATCAAGGGTTCTCCGGGCAGCAGACCGTGGAATATGCTCGCAGGTAATGTTAGCGCTTAAAAAAGAGAACGGGGGTGAAAAATTATGGCTCATGGCAAAATTTGCCTTCTGCACATGAGCACCTTTCTGAACTGATGCAACTTTGCCGGTCTTGTCTGTCACATTCAGGCGCAGATTTGTAAAGGCTGCCATGGGCTGTTCAACAAAATATGTGTTTATTAAATGGTTAAGAAACTCCTGAATCTTGATCACAACACCCTGGCGATATATCTGATTGTTGAGCAAAATACCCCGATAGATAAAAACATAACTGTCATCAACAAAAACAGACTGTACAGGATCAACCTGTACCAGCAGCATTGCTCTATCAGAGACAGATGGGATCCCACCCCCCGCTGCATTGCTCTCATTAACACCTGGTTTTGTTGATTTTTCCCTTGATCCTGACTTGCCCATTCTTTCATTTATAAGATCATTTAATGTTTTTCTCTCGCTCTTTTGCTTTTTTTCCTGAAGGCTTCTTTCAAGTGCAATCTTCCTGTCAAGTTTTGCAATATTTAATATCTGATCCAGCGAGACATATTCTGATCTGCTCTTTTTGTGTCTGAGGCGGTCTTTCTGTTTTCTGAAGCGTGACAGGCGCAGATATTTTTCAGCATAGCGTGAAGTATCAATTTTTTCTTCTTTTACAGGTATACTGATTTTTCTGGATTCATCGCCGGCAGTTGCCTTTGCCCATTTAAGGTTAAGGGTCTCATTGACACTCTTCATTTGAAGCAACAGCTTTTCCTTCTCTGTCTGTGAAAGCTTACCGGCACCTGAGAATGGAGTTTGGAAAGATCCGTCAGGATTGTTCTGCAGATAACAGAGAATATAAGAGGCCTGCGGAAATCCGGAAGTTTGTGGCAGGCTGGTTCCGGATGCAGACAGTGCCTGCCCTGGAGGGGCCATGTTATTATCATAATATTCATCTATTGCACGTCTTTCCTCTCTGATTACTACATATGACAACTCTTCTTCCATTTCATTAAAAAGCGTATCTGCAAAATAACGAAGCTCGTCTGCTTCCTCCTGTTTCAGCCTGTGGTAGGTCTGCAGGAGCAGATAAGCCATGGGAATAGAAACAGAGAGAAAAAAAACAATAATCAGAATTGTTAATTTCTTCATGCTTCCGGATCCAGACGGTATCCCTCACCTCTGATTGTTTGAATAAAGGCGGTTCCGTCAATAAGTTCAGTAATCTTTTTTCTAAGCTTCAGCATATGGATGTCAACTGTCCTGGTCTCAATGTCAGTATCAGAATAATTCCATACTTCACCTAAAAGTTCCTTCTTGGAAACAATTCTATCAATATTTCGGTACAGGTATGACACAATATCCATCTCCCGTCTGGTAAGCTCTACAGAACGATCATTAAATGAAGCAGTAAGTGTTGTTCCATCAAAATGAATATCACGGTAGTGAACATGCTCGTCCCCCAAGCTTTTTCCTGTTCTCCTCAGCACAGCCTCTACCCGCACCATCAATTCCCGAAGCGAAAAGGGTTTGCTGATATAATCATCAGCACCAGCCTTGAAACCAGCTATTATGTCGTCCTCTGAGCCCTTTGCCGTCATTATAACAATTCCCTGGCCCGGTTTTTTCTGCCGCACTTGTTTACAGATTGAAATACCGTCAATGGTAGGAAGCATCACATCAAGAATTACAAGGTCGTATTTTTCTTCCAGGGCTTTTCTGAGTCCTTCTCCCCCGTCTTCCACACCTGTAGGAAGGTAATTATTAAATACTAAAACATCAAGAAGTCCTTTAAGAATAGCCTTGTCATCTTCTACAATAAGTATGCTTGCTTTTGAATTTTTCATAAGATCTCCGTGTTATATATTATGTAAGATAAGATTTATGCTTGCTTGAAAAAAAACATATTTCTTCTATCTTTATTATAACAATAATCATTTATTTATAAAGTAAAAGTTATGTAAAATCTCCTGTATTTTTTTTTACATTTAATTGAATTGTATTTACTTATCTTCATGGTTACAATTAGAAATAAAGCAATGGAAGGATCAATTTATTCAATCCCTGAGGGCTAACAGACAGGAGCATGACATGGGCGTCTTTACCAGATTTATCAGTTTTCTCAACTTTAACGATCATCGGAACATGTATCATCAGGGAGCAAGGGATCTGTTTTTTAAAAACTCTCTAAGGGACATTGAAGAGCAAATCAGAAACAGGGAAAAAGAGTTTAAAAAAAATGTTGATTTGCGAAAACTTGAGATGAATGAATACAACAAATACGCAGAGGCATGTGAAAAAATAGAGCAGGAGCTGTCCATGTCTGATGATAAGCATCAGGAACAATTGCAGGCTGACCAGCTGAATACCCTGCTTGTTCATAAGGATGAAATTGCACAGCGTGTGGAAAATTATGACAGGCAGATTATTCAGATTCTGGATTCTGTGGAAAATCTAAGGCTTAAATATGAACATATGACAGATGAGGCTAAAAAATATTTCTTGAATCCTGATGACAGACAGTCAGACCAAATCACACCGGATATAACACATCAGAACATTCAGGAGGTCTGATTACATGAAAAGAAAGGGCATAAATTGTCTTTTCATGAATTGCAGATAATATCTTTCAGCTTCACATGTTCCGCCTCAAACAGCGGAGCTTCTAAAATAAAACCAGATTAAAAACAACTTTACCCCTGGCAGGTCTGGGATGGAGATTCCCCCTCCGATCCTGTCCCTTTCCTGCCCTGTCCTGCCAAACCTGAAATCCCGGTTTAACCTGTTTTAGCAGTTGACATATAATGAAAAAATAGTATAATTAGAGATTTGATCTGCGAAGTATTTTTACGAAGAGAAATATACAGGCAACACCAGTTTAAATCTATATCAGGTTAACAAAATCAATTAATAGATTCCCTCTGTATATAACTATAAACACATCCTTTTATTGTCTGTTTTTTTTAACAAAGCACTTAATGGAGACTTCAGTTGAATAAAATCTGTTCGCAAAAAGAGGTAAAGGAAATACTGGAACGTGAGCGCGATCGATCAGACCGCACAAACAAAGAGTTCTCTATCGTAATTTTTGAGGCAACCATATCAAAAAATTATCGATTCTTTCTGCTGGATTTGTGCTCTGTTCTAATCCGCAGGATCCGCTGCTACGACTATATTGGCTGGATAGACAAAAAACGTATCGTGGTCATCATGCCTGACACCTCACACAGGGGAGCTCAAAAACTGGCTGATGATTTTTATAAAATGGCTCCCTGTGACAGATCATTGATTAACAGCTTTATCTATACCTATCCGTTAAACTGGATAAACATTGAAGCAATTTCTCAGACAATGTCTCACAAAAAAGTTCCTGCACTGAGCGCTGCTCAGCCACCTGACAGCAGCAGTACTTATGAAAAACTGCTTCCATTACTGCCGGCATGTATGCCGTTATGGAAAAAAACTTTCGATTTTCTTGTCTCACTTTTTCTCTTGATTTTTTTGTCGCCTGTATTAATTGCTATCGGACTGTATATTAAGATTGTCTCCCCGGGCCCTGTTCTGTTTAAACAAAAACGTATCGGCTATATGGGTAACACCTTTTACTGCTTTAAATTTCGAACCATGAATCTGAATGCTGATACAAATGTACATATGAATCATTTTAAAAACCTGATCCACAGTAACACATCAATGAACAAACTCGATAAAGAGGATATGCGTATTATTCCGTTTGGCCTTTTCCTTCGCAAATCAGGCCTTGATGAGCTGCCCCAGTTAATAAATGTACTTAAGGGCCAGATGAGCCTTATTGGCCCCCGGCCATGCATTCCCTATGAGGCACGGGAATACATTGTCTGGCAGCGACAACGATTTAATTCCATGCCCGGTCTTACCGGGCTTTGGCAGGTTAACGGTAAAAACAGAACAACATTCAATGATATGATACGTTTTGATATTACTTATGCAAGAAAGCTCTCTTTTTTGTTAGATATAAAAATTTTGCTTAAAACACTTCCTGCAATTATTTCGCAAGTTATAGAGGGGAATAAAAATGAAAGGACAAAAAATGCCAGAATTGCTTAATGCTGGAGTTGTTGGCTGTGGTTACTGGGGCCCTAATTTAATCAGAAACTTTCAGGCAATCCCGGATTCAAAAGTAAAAATGGTCTGTGATTTCAGCCGGGAAAGATTAAACTACATAAAGGAAAATTATTCTGAAATTGAGACAACCACGGAATTTGAGGAACTTCTGAAAGACAGTGAAATAAATGCCATTATTATTGCAACATCTGTCAATACACACTTTACCCTGGCCCAAAAAAGCCTGATGGCCGGGAAGCATACTTTCATTGAAAAACCCATGGCCTCCTCATCTGAGCAATGCATGAAATTAATTGAGCTTGCAGAAAAAAACAACCTTATACTCATGATCGGACATACATTTGTTTATACATCCTCAGTAAGAAAAATTAAGGAAATTATTGCATCAGGTGAAATCGGTGATTTACTGTATATAAGCTCCCGAAGGTTAAATCTCGGGCTCTTCCAGAAAGACATTAATGTTGCCTGGGACCTTGCTCCCCATGATATCTCCATTATCCTCTATGTTCTGGATGAACCTCCTGTTTCTGTAAACTGCTTCGGCAAAGCTCATTTAACCCCGGGCATTGAAGACGTAATTAACATGACAATTAATTTCTCAAGCAATAAATTCGCTACTATCAACAGCAGCTGGCTTGACCCCCATAAGGTAAGGGAAATGAAGTTTGTTGGCTCAAAAAAAATGATTGTTTACGATGATATAGAACCACTGGAAAAAATAAAGATTTATGATAAGAGGGTAGAAGTCCCCCCCCACTATGATACATTTGCAGAGTTTCAATATGCCTATCATTATGGGGATATGTATGCACCATACGTCAAACAGGTTGAACCGCTGCGGGTGGAATGCCAGCATTTCATGGACTGCATACTGAATAATACAAAATCAGAATCCTCTGGACATGATGGATTACAGGTAGTGCAAATACTTGAGTCCTCTTCTGAGTCACTCAGGAAAAACGGCGCTAAAGTAGATATAACCTGACCACTGGCTGGGACTGTCTGATCCGGGATTGCTTTCCTGAGTTAATTCTGGTTTTTTTTAAGTAGTGTCTGACCGAACACCCTGATTCAGGGTGGAAACCGAAAAATAATTTTCTGCAGGAGCGCCTTCAGGCGCGATATTACGCAGCAACAGGTCTGTTTTTCGCGGCTAAAGCCGACTCCTACATACGCCGCGCTAACAAAAAACAGGGTTTTCGTTCAGGCCCTGCAGTAACATTCTGGATTAATACTGCTGGCCTTTTAACATCAGACAGGTTATTGACAAAAACATAAGAATGGAATAATTAATACTCATGCACTCAGATTCATCTGCAACAAGAAGAATAGCACCTGATGTCAAGCTTGGCAAAGGAGTCAAAATTATTGACTTTGTGAATCTTTACGGCTGTGAAATAGGTGATAACACGAAAATCGGAACCTTTGTTGAGATCCAGAAAAAATCAAAAATAGGAAAAAACTGCAAAATATCCAGTCACAGCTTTATATGTGAGGGTGTGACCATTGAAGACAATGTGTTCGTAGGACACAGTGTTACCTTTACCAATGATTTATACCCACGGGCTACCACACTTGATGGTAAGCTGCAAACTGATGAGGACTGGGGCTGCATTCCAACCCTGGTTAAAGCCGGCGCTTCCATAGGATCCGGGGTTACACTTTTATGTGGTATCACCATTGGAGAAAATGCAATTATAGGTGCAGGCAGTGTCATAACAAAGGATGTCCCTCCAGACACAGTAGCTGCCGGCAATCCGGCAAAAATTTTAAAGACAATCTGAAATAAATAATTATTATCTTCCTGATTAAAAGCAAATCTGTTCCATTTTGACATACCGCTGGCAAATCTGTTCCATTCCGGCATATCATCAAGTAAAACAAAAAACAGCAGGTCAGTTGTTAACCTTTATTTACTCATGCTAAATTAACCACTTAGCAATTTTTTATCATTTCTTTGCTCCTGGCATTCACATTGCTTAAGTACTTATACGAAATATTAATCTTAATGAATATATTTGAATCAGTAAAAAATTAAACACATTGTAAAAATACAGACCTGAAAAAGGCAAACCACGTGAAAACGTGGGACGCAAAGCCACTGGCCTAAATCCAATCAGCATTGGACACGGCAGCAGGGCTGCCGGGCGAACACAGTACCTCTTGGCTACTGATTTTCGCACGGAAATCAATATAACCGGGAGGTGCTGGTATGAATACAGATTCAAACCTTTTTCCCAGCCTTTTTAACTTTCATATTGTTTTCTGTTTTTTCCTTCTGACCCTTATTTCTCTGCTTTTTATAAATATCAGCAATGTAAATTCTGCACAGGTAACCCTGGCATGGAATGATAACTCCAGTGCCGAGATTGACGGCTATAAAGTATATTATGGCACTACAAGTCAAAGCTATGGCGTTGATCCTGTTGGCAATGTAGACAAACAGACAACCACATATACTGTCACCGGGCTTGATGAAGGTGTAACATATTATTTTGCAGTAACTGCCTATTACATTAATAATGAAAGTGATTTCTCGGATGAAGTGTCATATTTCGTCCCCATAACACCTGGAGATGCGGATGGAGATGGAATACCGGATGATGTTGATGAGTGCCCTTATGACCCGGAAAATGATGTTGATAATGATGGAATATGCGGTGATGCAGACAACTGCCCATCAACATACAACCCGAACCAGACAGACTTAGACAATGATGGTACTGGCCATGCCTGTGACACCTGCCCTTCTGATCCTTACAAATCAGAACCGGGTATATGCGGCTGCGGCACACCGGACACTGACAATGACTCTGACGGAACCCCTGACTGCAATGACACCTGCCCCTCTGATCCTTACAAAACCGAGCCCGGTAACTGCGGTTGCGGTACTGCTGATACTGACTGTGGCAATCCTGATAATGATGGAGAAGAAGAAGAAGGCGGTGGCGGTGGAGGAGGTGGTGGTGGCAGCACCGGAGAAAACAGCCAGCCACCTGAAACTGTTGATGAAACACCTGATATTGATCTGAATCCTGAACCGGATTGCGAAAACAATGCAGATTGCAGCAATGGTGTTTTCTGTGACGGTGAAGAAAAATGTATTGACAACAGATGCACCTATGGATTATTGCCCTGCACTGAAGATGAAACATGTGTTGAGGAAGATGAAACATGCATTTTCAGTGATTCTTCTTCAGAGTGCGAATCAGATTCAGACTGTGATGATGGCAATTACTGTAATGGTGAAGAAAGCTGTGTTGATGGAGCATGTTATGCAGGTGAGGTTCCCTGTGACGAAGGGTATGAATGCAGTGAAGAGACCTATGAGTGCGAATATAATGACACAGACACCCAGTCTGTTTCTGTTTTCATTAAAAAGGGGAGAAAGCCTGTTTACAGACTTAAATCCTGCCAGTGGATAATAATGAAATATGATGAAGATATTGATCTTTCCAATACTACAATAACAATCGAGAGCTCTGACAACAACTATCATGGTGTGGAAATCGATGACACAAGAAACCCTGTAAAAATGGGCACCCTGATATTTATTCCAGTATGTATATGGAAAGATGCAACATCAGGGGAATGGACAGTTGTGATTGAAACCGGAATGGCAGATTCCTACAATGCTGCTCAGGGTCTTATAGAAGCAGGATTCAGGGTTTATTAAGAACAAACAGACTGGACAGTTTTGACAGTATGGGAATATTATAAAATCTTCTGAAGTTCTTGTTCCCCATTCAACACAGTCCCGATATTCATCGGGGACAATGACAGGCAGTGCATGTTTTTCATATCACCACGAAGAGCACGAAGGGTTATGAAACAAACCTTCTAATCCCATCTTTTAATTTCTTTTAAAGAGAGTTCATGGGCGAGACATTGCTCGTAAGTTGATTCAAGCAAACCCGGCCCAAGATGCCTGTGGACTTCAATTGCACAACCAATAACTCTGTTTGACAAATCATCAAATTCCATTTTTTCTTCGTGCTCTTCGTAAGCTTCGTGGTAAAAAATCTTTTTTTAATACCACTATCCCGACAGACGTGGATAAACTCCGAGCAGGAAGAAAAACAGATGAGATTACCATCCCGTTATTCAACGAGGATCTTCGAGATGATATCTGCGGTTCCAGAAACCTGCCTGATTTTTCCTCTTCACGAAACATATTCCCGCACCCAAAACCCTCATTTTATCCTTTGCTGGACACAACCTCCCTGTTTTAAAAAAAACTCATGGATTCTCTGTAAATACCGAACAGATAACTGACAAATGCATTACACCGGTTATCACGGCTTTTGCCGGAATAAACCCCGGGCAGTTAAAGATGAAAAAACATTCTCTAACATTGACGAAGCCGTAAAAAGTAAAAATTCGATGGCAAAGTAAAAAGCTTCAAATTCAAGGCGCGCAAATCCTCCAGGATGAGGCGTACTTACTGTATCCCGATTAATATCGGGAAAGGATGCCGCGCAACGCCGAAGTTGGACTTTT
>JAJRXD010000102.1 GCA_024276465.1 Deltaproteobacteria bacterium | reverse complement strand
CCTGCGGCTTCCCGGCAAAGAGCATCTTCTGCAGCGGGTCCAAAAACTCGCCACGGCACAAAGGCCGTGCCTCAAACAGTTTGGACCCTTCATCTGCAGAAAGACACTCATTGCCGGCTGCGGTGCAATGGGTTTAAAAAAATACTTTACCACTTGGTGTTTCAGGGTTATTACTGCCATTATTACCTTTAGTGAGATTTGATGCCTTTATTCGGGGAAACTTCTGTGTTAAATATTCTTGACACACGAACCATTTTCGCAGGATAATTAAAATTTATATCTATAAATTTCATGCTGCTTAAAACATATGCGGAGTATCAGTCTGACATGCCCGTCAGCCTTTTTTACTGCCAATGAAAAAAACTATAATTTTAAAATATTTTAAAATAATTTTTCCTCTTGTCTGCCTCCTCTCCATAGGGTCTCTGGCAGTTCTTTTATACTATTCCTATAATGAGGCACTATCACTTATAAAAGACCAGTATAGTAAGCAGCAGATTTTAGTGGCTAAACAAACAGCACTGGGGATTGAAAGAAATATCAAACTGGCAACCAAGGAACTGGAACAGATGTCCCTTGATGCCGCCATAAAAAAATTCAACTTGAGAGCGAGCAGAACTATTATGGCGGCATTTAAGCAGCTGAAAGACCTGTATATAAACGATATTCGAATTCTTGATTCCAGGGGTATTCTCAGAGACAGTCTGAGTTCTCCCCATCTTGTCGGGCAGGACTTTTCAGGCAGAAAATATTTTAAAACTGCAAAGTTAATGAAAACAGGAAAAACTGTTTTTGAATTTATAACATTTAATGGGACTGACATGGGCAAAAGCGGGATTGTAATTGCCATGCCCCTGTTTTTCCATGAGAAAAAGTTCTCAGGCGTAGTGGTCTTTACCATAAAAGTTAATGAATTAATTAAGGGCTTTATTCCCCTGCAGACAACAGACAGGGAATCCTGTGTTATTGATTCCAAAGGAAATATTTTATGTAATCCCAAACGCTGGTCCGGAAAAATCGTTGACCAGTATAAAAACCTGGATCCAGCCTTCAAAACATTTCTTGAAAAGGTCATGGCAGGTAAAATCGTTACAGGCGAGTACCTGTCTCCTGACGGAATAAAAACAATTTCTGTTTCTTATCCGTTAAAGATTGAAAACCAGACATGGTCGATGATACTTGCCACTCCTGAGGAAGTTCTTCACAATTTATTAAAACCTTTTTCTGTAAAATATACGGTTGCCACCCTGATTGCACTTTTCCTGGTTGCAAGCGCTTCATTTTTAATTATTTATTTTATCAACGTATGGAACATTGAACTCGATTCAATGGTAAAAATCAGGACAAAAGAGCTTGCATTGTCTGAAGGAAAACTCAGAGGTATGGTGGAGACCATTAATGACCTGATATGGGAGGTTGATGCTGATTTGAAATATGTCTATGTCAGTCCTCTGGCAAAAGAAATTTTAGGCTATGAACCTGAAGAATTAATTGGTAAAACCATTTTTGATCTGATGCCTGAAGGAGATGCACAGAAACTAAAGGAAACTCTGCAGGAAATAGGGTACAGCAAACGCCGCTTCAGCAACCTTGAAAGGAACACCATCCATAAAAGTGGTAAACACATAATTCTTGAAACAAATGGTGCTCCGATACTGGACGACGCTGAAAACCTGACCGGGTTTAGAGGTGCAGACAGAGATGTTACTGAACGAAAGCAGGCTGAAAAGGAGCTGCAAAATTATGCGATTGAACTGGAATCAGCCCGAAGCAACCTGGAACAAAAGGTTGAAGAAAGGACTGCGGAACTCAAAAAAGTCCATGAAGTTCTGTTACTGAAAGAAAAGCTTGCCACCCTTGGTGAACTTGCAAGCAGTGTCAGTCACGAACTTCGCAACCCTCTTGGTGTTATAAAAAACGCCATATATTTTTTCAACATGAAAATGAATTCATTTGAGGATGAGGCTATTAAGGAAAACATCCAGATAATTACCCGGGAAATAAATATAGCAAACAAGATTATTTCAGATCTTCTTGATTTTACGCGGGGAAAACCTCCTGTACGGCTTGACATCGACATTAATCAACTTGTCAAGGAGATGTTGTCAAAATCATTAATACCGGCAAACATCAAAGTGGTAACAGATTTAAGCGAAAAGATACCCACTGTTTCTGTCGACCCTACCCAGATAGCCCAGATTTTTCTCAACTTTATAGAAAACGCTGTTCAGTCCATGGAAAAAGGTGGAACTCTCAAAGTAATTTCAAGGCAGAAGGATTCTGCAGTTGAAGTTGCTTTTGCTGACGAGGGTTGTGGAATTTCCGCAGATAATCTGGAGAGGATTTTTGAGCCTCTTTTTACTACAAAGGCGAAAGGTATTGGCCTTGGACTTGCTGTCTCCAAAAATTTGATTGAGGCAAACGGTGGAAGAATTGATGTTGAAAGTGAGGAAGGCAGGGGGAGTACTTTTACAATAACTTTCGAAAGGAACAGTTGATGGCTTTGCAAAAATCCATCTGCGGTGTACAGGCAAGCACTGCCTGCACCCGGAGTTTTTTTACTCTGCCCACTGTTTACTGACTTTTTACAGAATTGTCATAGCTGACCTATGGAAAAATCGATCAGTATTTTAATAGTTGATGATGATTTGGGAATGCTGAAAACCCTGAACTATATCCTGACAGAAAAGGGGTATGAAGTTGTTGCGGTCAATAACGGTCTTGAGGCCATTGAGCTGATCAAAAAACGGTCATTTGACATTGTTCTGACAGATATAAAAATGCCTGAAATTAATGGTGTCCAGCTTTTAAAAGAGATAAAAAAATTGTCGCCTCAAACCAACGTAATGATGATTACCGCCTACACCATGCATGAACTGGTTCAGGAAGCAAAAAAAGGTGGTGCTAATGCAATCTTTTCAAAGCCTTTGGATCTGGACAGCTTTATTTCCTATACTGAGGAGCTGAAAAATATTAACCAGGACGCAGCTCAGGATGATGGCTCAGAATACAGCGAACTGTTTCAGATTTTAGAAGACAGGGAAAGGGAAATCAGGGAAAAGAACCTTTTGATTGATGAGCTGAAGAACGAACTGGCAGAAATCAAGAAAAATCCAACTGAACTTTTTGAGGAGAAAAGAAGGAGAATTCAAAGTGAGAACATTCATGACCTGCTCAGCCCTAAACAGTACGAGTTGTTTAAACTGCTAAGCCAGGGAGAAAAAAACTATGAGGAGCTTTTCAAAGAAACTCAGAGGATGGGGCTTGATATAAGGGATATGGCTGCTTTACGGCTCCAGCTGTCACGTTTAAACAATAAATTAGAACAGGATACGATTTACAAGGTTGAAAGGATACACAGGAATAAAAGCTTTCTTTTCAGGATATCTTCCGGATCTCCTGAAAATGATTCCTGACCATATTTTGTAAAAAGCAGGTGTTGAGAATCGCACAATTCAGGTTTGAACAACCTGAAAACATGATGAAGCCAGCAAACTTGATAAAGTCGTAAAAAGTAAAAATTCAATGGCAAAGTAAAACAAAGGATAAAAGCAGAGGCCTTACAATGAAAATTTATTTAAAATTTACAGGTACTTTCGTTTTGACTATAGCGATCCTGCTTTGTTGTTATCGGGACATTGCCTTTTGCCGGCAAAAAAAAATAACAGTTGTTTTTGGAAACGGGGATTCAGTAGAATCAAACAACTGGACTTTTGTATACCATGCAACACGAAGAAACACAGTGCTGCCCAAAGGCAGTTCGCATCCAATCCTGGAAAAGTCTTCCCAAAACCTGTATCTGGTGGAAAGGTATGATGGAAAAGAGGGCAAAACCGGGGCTGGCAGGGAAAAAGAGATCAACATAGACTGCAAAAATTTATCCTCCATTGAGTATCTCTGGAACTGGAATTGGGGAAATGCGGAAAAAGTTGTTATAATTTTAACTGATGGAACAAAATTTGAGAGACTCCGTTTGGGTCCCATTGCTGTATCTTTTTTTGATGATACGAAACTCCTCTATGGAGAAGGGATTTATCTGGAATGCGACTATTCAGTGAATAATAAGGGGAAGCATCTTAAATACAATCTAAACAAATGGCGGAAAGGTCTGACTCCTGAAAAGGATATCATTAAAAAAATTATTTTTCAGTAATGTACTTATAGAAAAGAAGTCACGGATCTGAAATGAGAGACAAATAAGGAAAGTCCATGATTAACCCGTTTTTGTCAAACAGTTTAACAGCTTTTTTGTAAGCTGCAAGGGACAGTTTCTTCTTCCCCATTGATTGATAAATGTTTCCTAATAAACAGTATACGTTTGAATCAAGGGGGTACAGGTTAACAGCTGTGCTGGCTTCTTTCAACGCATCCTCTTTTTCCCCGATCTTAAAAAAATAGCTGCCCAGATAATAATGGGCCTCCGCATAATCAGGGTCTGTTTCTATTGCTTTTCTTATCAATTTCAACCCCTCCTCCCTGTCAGCAGCAAGCAAAAAATTACCATAAAGTGCCATTAAGGCAATATCATCAGGGTTTCTGCGTAGAGCACGGCTGTAAAGCTCAACAGCATCGTTATGTTTTCCCTGTTCGCGAAGAAGAATTCCAAGCAGGTTGTATGCATCTAAAAAATCCGGGTCGATATTTATTGATTTATGCAAAGCATTGACAGCGCTATCATGGTCTCCTTTCTTTTGAAGAACCTTTGCCATTTGAAAATATCGAAAGGCTATGCCATCAGGTGTTCTGATTTTAGTTTTACCTGTCTGAACTTTTCCAGGACTGGTTTTCATTATGGATTTAATATTGGAAAACAGCTGTTCTGCACCGGCAATTGAATAACCGGGAAGTTTATATATAATAGTTCTTTCCCTGCTGACGAGGTAGGTTGTTGGGATGGCAATAATGGAATATTCCTGAAATGTTTCCAGGTTCTGATCAATTAAAACAGAAAAGGTAATCCCTGCCTGCTTACAGTAATTGGAAATTTTTTCCAGCTGATTTCCAGAAACAGGATGATCATCGATATTAATGGCAACAACCTGAAAACCATCCGGCTGATATTGCTCATATGCGTTTTGAAGCCGTTTCAGTTCTTCTAAGGACTGTTCATTCCACATGGCCCAGAAAACAACAGCAGTCAGTTTTTTTTCTGCACTTAACCGGGCAAAAGTTGTGCGGGTGCCATATACATCGCCAAGTGTAAAGGGAGGAAAAGACATCCCCCTGTTGAGTTTTCCTGAAACGCTTTCTGGATGGATAACAGTTCCAGACAAAAAAAGCGTTAATAAACAATAAATAATTTTTTGGGGCAGCGAATATCTCAAAATAACTCCTCAGTCTCTTATCTGCTGGTTCAAACTGTCAATTTCTTTTTTTATATAGTAAATGGCTTTATCCACATCGTCCATTTTTTCAAAAATATGTGATAATTCACGATAGGCAAAAATAGCTGTGGGATCTTTTTCAACAATTTTTGTTAAAATGGAAACAGCATTTTCCGTCTGGTCTGCCCGTGAATATGCTATGCCCATTCCAAGGTCAACCTTTACTGAATCAGGCTCTATTTCTTTTGCATTTTTAAAGCAGGATAATGCTTTTTCCGGTTCATTAAGTTTAATATAGGAATATCCAAGTAACAAATTGGTATTATAAAGATCATGCCCCTGTTGGAGGATATTGGTCAGGATAGCTACTGCGGAACTGACATTTCCCCTTTCAATTTCCTCCCTGGCCTTTTTGAATTCTTCTTTTTGCTTCCTTTTTTTCGCCTCTGCATCGATATAGTTATGGGCATCATCTTTGCTGATTTTTTCCAGCTGCGCCATGATAACATCTTTATAACCAGAAGAATACAGGGAGTAGTAATAGGCAAGCCTTCCCTTGCTGTCCAGGATTAAAGTTGTCGGATAGACAAGGACTTTCATTTTAGTTGCAATGTCATCTTCATCATAGAAAATTTGAAACTTAAAATGATACTTGTCGATAAGCTTTTTTACTTCATCATGGCCTTTAGAAGAAGAAACTATACCGATAGCATCAATTTTTTTTGATTTTATTTTTTTTATAATGGCTTGAACATCTCTCAGGGCTTTTTGTGAAAATTCCTGTTCTGCAGAAGCAAAAATCATTATAATAATTTTCCCCTTTAAAAACACAAGATCTTCATCAATCCCGCCCAGATCAGCAATTTCTGAAAGGATATTTTCACCTGCATGGAGATGTTTGGTCCGGTTTGACGTAGAAGCTGACAGATCACGGGAAATGATGAAACAGAAAAAAACACCTGAAAAAAACAGGCAGAGGTTTTTGAAGTTAATGGTGGGAATAATTTTAATTTTCATTACTTAATTTTGATGAACTCATAAAAAGCTGATTATCCCGGGAATCGGGAGATCTTGTTAGAAACGAAGTTGTATTTAGTGGCTGAACGAAAAATCCTGATTCCGAGTTGTCATTGCGAGCCCCGATAAAATCGGGGAAGCAATCCCTTTGTTTCCAGGAGATTGCTTCGGTCATACTTCCCTCGCAATGACAGAAAAAGTGTAATTAATGGACTTTTCGTTCAGGCACTATTTATTGTCAGAAAAAACAGAACCTGTCATTTCTCCACTGACGTTAGTCAGTGGAGAAATCTTTTACTGGTTCTAATTTAACTCAAGGCTTCTGCCGGCTTTTCTTTTACTGTAATTTCCTCCTCTTTATCATGTTTTTTTAACTCCCAGATGGAAATAATAGGGAATATCTTAATGAAAATGAAGTACAGGAGACAAAGAGTGGCTATTTCACCTGCAAAAATGGAGATTTCAACCCATGTAGGATGGTAAATACCATGTCCTCCGTAATCGAGACGGGGTCTTGAAAGTGTCGGGGCAATAATCAGGAACCTTTCCAGCCACATTCCTATGTTGATGGAAATTGAGGCGATAACAGTTCCTGTTATGGTCCGAAGTTTCCTTGGTGCCAGAAAAATGAAAGGGATGATAAAACAGGTAACGATCATGACTATAAAGAACGGTGTAAATTCTCCGCCTAATTTGGCATAAAAAACCTCCATATGTTCAGGTTCAGCCCCATAGAAAGTAGTGAGATATTCTGCAAAGGTAAAGTAGAACCACAGCAGGCACATGGTTAACAGCAGGACGCCCAGATAATTGAAATGTATCGGTTTAAGATATTCTTCCAGATGAAGCGCCTTCCTCAGGATAGCCATAGCAATTATAAGAGAGGCGATGCCAGAGAAGATAGCCCCGATCACAAAGTAGGGCCCGAATATGGTACTGTGCCACATGGGTTGAATGGTCATGGCAAAAACCCAGGCAACCACTGTATGGACTGAAACTGCAACAGGAATAATAAGAATAGTCATAATCGACATAAGTGTCTCCAGGACCTTTTTTTGCCGGGGGGACCCTGTCCATCCCAGGGCAAGTGTTTTGTACAGCCATCTTCTTTTGTTTATTTTGTCTCTCAGCATGGCTATATCGGGAATAAGCGGAAGGTACAGAAAGGTGACGCTTCCGATCAGATAGGCTGTTATGCAGCATACGTCCCACAAAAGAGGAGACTGAAAACGCCCCCATTTGACAAAAGGCAGAATGTTCATCATCCTGTCCACCCGGCCAAGGTCGATGATCACATTAATAGGGCCAACCACCAGAGCAAAAACAGTAATTGCTTCAGCACACCGGGTTACAGGCTTGCGCCACTCTGCGCCGGTTACCCTCAGGATAGCTGAGATCAGTGTCCCAGCATGGCTGATCCCGATAAAGAAAACAAAGTTTGCAATATATATTCCCCAGAAAATAGGCCTGTTCATTCCCGTTACACCAAGTCCATTCCGAATTTGATAGCCCCAGCTGAAGATGCCCCAGGCCACAATGCAAAACAGACAGGCTACAGAAATATAATACCACCGACCGGTTTTAAGTATGGGGTCAATTAATGCACTGTCATCACTTGGAAACTCGTTATTCTGACTCATTCCATGCCCTTTCTGATAAGTAAATAACCTTGGGTTGTGTACCTAAATGCGCCAATAGTCTGAATGCCCTCGGACTTCTGGACAATTTTGCAACCCTGCTCTCAGAGTCAGCGAGATTGCCAAAAAGCCTTGCCTTGGTGGGACATATCTCCACACAGGCAGGGACAACATCACCATCCCTCAACTCTCTTTCCTCATCTTTGGCCTTGTCTTTAGCCGCCCTGATCCTCTGAGAACAGAATGTACATTTTTCAGCAACTCCTTTGGTTCTGACGTAAACATCAGGGTTTAAAGACTTTTTCATCTCCTCCGGCCACTCGGGGGTATACCAGTTAAAGTATCTTGCGGTATATGGACAGGCAACAGTACAGAATCGACAGCCAATGCAGCGGGTATAAATTTGAGCAACCAGGCCTTCAGGGTTTTTGTAAGTAGCCCCCACAGGACAAACCTTTGTACAGGCCGGCTGTTCACAGTGATTGCATAATCTGGGAAGAAAGCGAAGTTTCGTGTAAGGGACTTCCCCTTTGACTGTATGAATAACCTGGTTCCACTCGATAATTCTTCCCATTTTTGCCTGTTTCTGGGAAACAAAAGATATGTTATTCTCCTGCTTGCACGCAAGGGTACAGGCCTGGCAGCCAATGCACAGGTCAAGGTCGATTGTCATCCCCCATTGAATTTTTGCTTTTTCCATATGTTTTCCTCGGTCTACGCTTTATATATTCTTACTCTTGTTCCTGCTAAAACCTGAGCTCCGCTTACAGGATCAAATGCCTTTTCCATCACTGAAAGAGGATTTACACCCCGTTTGTCAGCATATCTTCCAAAAGCAGTGTGCCCCTGCCCTAAAGGCATATAGATTACATCAGACTGCGGGCCTGGAAAAATTTTTACCAGTGTCTCTATTCTGCCTCTCCTGGATTCTATCCATACATGGCTTTTGTCCCTGATATTCAAACGTACTGCCAGATCCGGATTAATCTCAACCCATGACTCACCGGTCAGAGCATGAACTGCCCCGAAAATTTCCTGGAGAAATGGCTGGTTGGCTCCTCCTCCTGTTCCCAGAGATGCTGTTGGGAAGGGAATTAGAATCAGGGGAAAGTTTTCCTTATCACCATTGAACTCAGGGGCTTCATAATGAGGCATAAATTTTTGATCTCCCCGGGCAGTTATATTCACTTTCTGAGGTGCCTTGTTTTTAAAATTTTTTCTCATGGTTTGTGAAAAGAATTCAAATTTACCGGAAGGAGTATTAAATTTTTTATCTGACTGGTTGAAGTCATAGTCTGTTTCCCACCAGCCCCCTTTTTCCAATAACTTTTTCCAGAATTTTTTCGAATACGTCGAGACAACCGATCCCCTGCCTGATTCCTGAATTCCACGGACCCTTTCCTTAACAAACTGCTGAGAGTCTTTCCATGGAAAGGCCTCAGACACGGGTTTGCCGATTTTATCGGCCAGTCTTATTATGACATCGCCTGTATTTAAGGTATCATAGAGAGGTTCTACTACAGGTTGTCTGATCCCGAATGCAGCCCTTCCAATGCCGGAAGAAACCGCTGTGCTTTCCCAGCGTTCCAGAAAAGTCGAGTCCGGCAGAACAAGATCAGAATAAAGGGCTGTCTCATCCATGAACGGACTGAAATTTATGATGAATGGTATTTTGGCAAATGCCTTTTTAAATGATTCTGAATCAACACGTTTAAAAACAGGGTTGCAATGATAGATCATTAATATATCAGCGGGATAGGGATTTTGGGACAAAACAGCTTGAGGAAAATTACCTGCAGCATTGAATGTGAATGGGGAGATGGAACTCCCCGCACCATCAATACGAGGCATGGCCAGCCCCTTTTTACCGGTTTCATCTGCTTCTGGAATGGGAAAATCAGTTACAGGTGGCTTCCTCTGATGGAAAATCCCTTCTGCTGTGTTTATGCTGCCCAGTAGCGCATTAAGACTCTGGAATGCCATTGCATTGTAGACACCGTTACTGTAAAAGCATGCACTGTGACTGCAAACAGCCACTGCCGGAAGGTTCCCTGCTGATTCTCTTGCCAATCTTGCGGTAACCTCCGGAGCAACACCTGTTATGGATAAAACCTGATCAGGTGAGTATTCGTTTAAAACCATATTCTTAAAGCCCACGTGTTTTTCACCCAGGTCATCCTGCCAGTCTTCAAATCCAAAGGCATGCTTTTCTACAAATGAAGAGTTTAAAAGATCCTCTTTTATCAATATATAGGCTATCCCAAGAGCCAATGCCCCTTCCGTACCTGGCTTCACCGGTACCCATTCATCAGCTTTTGCAGCAGTTGTAGAAAAACGGCTGTCAACAGAAACCAGTTTTGCCCTCCTCCCTGGCCTGTCAAACCTCAGACGCTTGAAGGAATTAAGAAGATGCATGTAACAGTCAGGGCTTTGCAGCAAAACATCACCAAAGCTGATAACATATTGCGTGTTTGTAAAATTATAGGCCTTATATCCCTCACTGCCGTCAATGAGGTGATCTGCCTTGATTACACTCTCATCAGCCAGCGAAGGACACCAGATAAAGTTTGGAGAACCATAGCTTTCCATAAAGCGCTTAAAAAGAAAGGGGGTTCCCTCACCCCTTCTCCCTGTTAACAGGGCAAGAGTATGTGATCTGCCTTTCTGCCTTAACCCCTGCAGGCGGCTTGTTACCTCATTTAAGGCTGAATCCCAGCTGATTTCTTCCCAGCGGTCAGATCCTCTTTCACCTGCTCTTTTCAGGGGGGTTTTTATCCTGTCGGGATTATAAAGGGATTGCAGGGCCGCCTGTCCCCGGGGACAGACCCCCCCCTGATTCATGGGAAAATCCGGATTGCCCTCGATCTTTACAGCATTCTTTTCAACCCTCTTTACCCGTATGCCGCACCCGCTCAAACATCCATTGCAGATAGTGTTTGCATAGCGCCCGACTTTCGGGACCCAGAGAGGTTCTTCCTTTTCTTTCCTCCTTCTTCCGGCAAAGGCAGTTGGAAGAAAAAAATTGCTTAAAGCGCTCAAAGTGGAAACTTTTAGAAAGGTTCTTCTTTTTAATTTCATTGATACATCCCTATAAAAACTATTTATGACAAGTTAGGCAGTCCTCATCTGCTTCTTCTTTTTGATGGCATTCGATGCACCAGTCCATTTTAAAATCTTCAACCATCTGTTTTGTCTCAACCTGGTCTTCAATTTTTCCATGGCATTCTGCGCACTCTATATCTTCAGCAACATGTCTTTTGTGATTGAAGACCAGATCATCAGGAAGGGGAGTATTAACGCGGTTCCATTCAATTTCGATTTTTTCAGTGAAATACTCGTGCAGTTTTCTTTTTTCTTCCTTCTCTTTAAGGTCTTTGTCTGATTTGTGGCAGGAGTAGCAAAGTTCTGTATCCGGTATCCCTGCAACAGCATAATTTTTGTAATACTGATGGCAGTCATAGCATGCTACATCCTTTTCTGCATGTCTTACATGGTTGAAAAGAATCGGCTGTTCAACCAGTGCCGGAAGTTTGGTGGCAGACAGCGAATATATTAAACCCGCTAAAATGATAACCAGAACAGACAAACCAGTTATTTTCTTTTTCATTGACTTCTCAAATTTAAATTTAATTAGTTTTATTCAGGCTGCTGTTTTATTACCTGGCGCCTTATTTTGCTTTTTTCTTAAGAGCTTCCTTTTTCTTAAGAGCTTCCTTTTTCTTCAGATCATCCTGAAAAAATGAATCCTTGATTGGGCCGTGATCAAATTCCAGTACGTAGTGTTTATGAGTTCCTTCATCCTTACTACTCTTTTTCTTCTCCCTTCCCAGCCTTTCTTTAAAATCAAAAACATATTTCTTATCAACTTTGGAGTTGTGCCTGTGATCTTCATTATGACAATTTGTACAGTGATCCTCTTTGACAGGATACATAAGACCTGCGGCCACAGCATCGGCTAATTTGTGTTTTTCTGCGGATTTATCCGTGCCTTTGATATTCTCTGCCTGATAACCGCTTGCAGGCCCATGACAGGCCTCGCACGTAATGCCGTGCAGCTCTTCGGTTTTTTCCATGCTCACAAATCCACCGGGCTTACCATACCCTGTTACATGACACTTTAGGCACTCGGGATCCTTTGTATAGTCTTTATGCGGGTCAAGGCCTACTTTTTTCTTTTCCTCCACCTTTTCCCCAGGCTCCAAACTGTAATATGCATTGGCCATAACGGTTTCAACCCACGATTCATACTGCTTTTTGTGACACTTCTTGCATCCGCCTGTTTCAAATCCAAGGTATTTGTACTCCCTGGCTGAAAGAGTTGATGAACACAACAGCGCAACAGACATGGCAATACCTGTCATAGCTCCAAACATTGCTTTGCTCTTCATGCTTACCTCCATTGAAAAAATTTGTTTTAAGCCTGGGATCAAGCTATCTTCTTCTCCTCCTTCTTCTTCCCTTCTTTTCCTCTTTTTCTCCACCATACATTTCAAACAATTCTGATTTGTTTTCCACAGGATTAATTCTGTTGTACTCTTTTGTCTCATGACAGCCAGGCGAACATCTGCCACCGTTTTCAAGCGGTTCATAATTAATCGGCAAAAGCATCGTACCAAAAGGGAAATCATCTGCGATGTGCAGAGGGTTATTGCTTCCATGGATATTATGACAGGCTTTGCAGGTACGGCCTTTATAATCCTTGTTAACATGCATGAAATGGAGGTTTTGTTCTCCATTACGAAACCCGGTAACAGAAGTTGTCTCTTCTGTTAAAGCAGTGGTTTTATCATGGCAGCCAAAGCAAAGCTCATACATGCCAAGGGAAAAAGGGGCATAAAATTCCTGGGGAAAGTATTTTTTCACTATTCGCCAGTAGTCCGAACCATGGGGATTGTGACATGCAGAGCAGTCACCTTTCAGAATCGGACCATGAACATAAGAGTTATCATCAAGAAACTGCGCCATGTTAAGTATGTTGCCGTATGGTGTTTCCATTTCTTTGTTGTGGCATACCAGGCAAAGGTCAATAGGCGCTTCTTTGAGCTGTTTGGGAAGATTCGAAGCATGGGGATTGTGACAGTTGAGACACATTTTATCATCTGTTACTGCAGCATGTTTTACTTTTGCACTTTCAATAAACTTCTGCTGTTTTTTGTGACAATCATAGCAACAATCAGGGGGGGGTAATTTTAATCGTTCCACCTCCGGGGAGGCATGAGGGTCATGACAGTTATTGCAATCTTCCCTGACCGGTTTATGAACAAATTCTTTGTCAAACTCCATCTTTTCTTTTTCATGGCATTTATAACATTCTTCTACAGGTTCTCCACGGGTAAGTGCTTCATAGTATGATTCATGCGGTTCATGGCAAATATTGCAATGCCCTAAAGCCACAGGGCCATGAATTGTTGTCCCCTTAAAAATACCCTTAACATGACATTTCAGGCACATGAGGGCAACGGGGATGTTTTTAATCAAATAAGGATACGGTGACTGGTGGGGGTAATGGCACTCCAGGCATATTCCCTTCTGTATGGGCTCATGGACATATTCTTTTGTCCCGATATTATGGCATGGGAGGCAAAGTTCAGCATCTTTTCCCTTCAGGGAAAATTTATGCTTACGCCCGGATTTATATTGCGTACATTTTTTGGCCGGTTCATGGCAGATCAGGCATTTGTCCTCTTTTATATTAGGATGCACATATTTTTCTTTCATCAGCTCCAAATGACACTCAGAGGTGATGCAGGTTTCGACTTCTAATGCAGGGGCCCCTCCCCCGGCCTGCTGTTTGTCAATATTGTTTTCTGTTATTCCTGCAATGGAATAATATGCAAAAGAAAAAGAACACATAGATGTAAAGCAAATAAATAATTGATAAAATTTTTTCCGGAGTATATTGTACATAACATAAATGATTATGTTTATAGACTCTTAGGTTTTTAAATTGTCATCTGCAGTCATCATTCTTATTAAACAATTCAACTATTTTAGTAGGCTGATATGACAAGCATACAATTATACCCTGAGCTGGTAATAACCCTTGTTGAAAACTAAAGTCATTACACCCTGTTTTGTACTTGCTCTTTGTTGCTTATGGAGTTGATACCCTTTTACGAAGTCCCGAGAAATATAATAAGATTCAATGTATGTCAAGAAAAAAATATTTTTTTACAGTAAAACTAATTAAACCATTTATGAAAAAAACTTATGGAATGGAAAAACAGTGATCTTTTCTGCCCTGGTCTGCCAACCAGGCCAAAGCCTGAAATCGGAAAAATCCTGGTTACCGGGGCCACCGGTTACATCGGGGGCCGGCTGGTTCCTGAGCTTCTGACCCGCGGATACAGTGTCAGGATAATGGTAAGGGAATTTTCCTCCGAGCACAAGCAGCGATGGCCTGAGGCTGAAATTGTGGAAGCAGATGCTTTGGACCTGGGCAGTTTAAAAAAAGCTCTTAAGGGAATTAATACTGCTTATTACCTTATTCACTCTCTGCTTCTTGGACAGACGAGATTTGAATCAGCGGATATAGAGGCTGCTGTCAATTTCAGGAAAGCTGCTGAAGAGAGGGATCTCAAAAGGATCATTTATCTCGGGGGACTTGGTGACACTCAAACCACATTGTCTCCCCATTTAAGAAGCAGGATGAATGTTGCAGAGGAACTCAAACAAGGACGTGTCTCTACCACACTCCTCCGCGCAGCAATCATTATCGGTTCCGGGAGCGCATCATATGAAATAATTGAACACCTTGTCAGAAACTGTCCGTTTTTTTTAATTCCACACTGGGCAACAACAAAATGCCAGCCCATCAGCGTCCGTGATGTTATCAAATACCTTGTCGGTGTGCTTGAAACAGACGAAACAGCAGGAAAATCTTACGATATAGGAGGAAAAGATATCCTGACATACGAAATGATGCTGAAGATACTGGCAGGCATCATAGGCAAGAAAAGGCTTTTTCTTCCTTCTCCTTTTTCAACTGTCAAAGTTTATGCTTACATTGCAAGCCTTCTTACCCCGGTAGCTGCTCCTATTACCAGGTGCCTGATGGAAAGCATACATCATGATGTTGTCTGCCAGAACGACGACATCAAACATATAATACCATTTCAACCCATAACCTATAAAGAGTCTGTCCTTAGAGCCTTATCACGCGAAGAGCAGGACAAAGTGCACACCAGATGGTCTGACGCTTACCCGCCCGCACATGAACTTGCAATAAAACTCCATGAGCTTAGCCCCCCACCCCGCTACACAAGTTCATATGCCATTATTACTGACAAAAAAGCTTCTCTGCTTTTTAATTCCATCTGCAGGATCGGGGGTAAAGAGGGCTGGTTTAACAGCAACTGGATGTGGAGGCTGCGGGGCGCATTTGACCGCATTATGATGGGGGTTGGGACTGCCCGAGGAAGAAGAAGCGCTTCCAGCCTGAGGGTCAATGACGTAATAGACTTTTGGCGTGTAGAGGATCTGAAGCAGGACGAAATGCTTCTTTTGCGTGCAGAGATGAAGCTGCCTGGCAGGGGGTGGCTGAGGTTCAGTATAGATTCCAGGAATGGTGAAAACTGTCTGTCAGTAAAAGCATTTTTTCAGCCACGTGGGCTTCTCGGCAAGATTTACTGGTATGCATTTCTTCCTTCACACATATTTATTTTCTATGACCTCATAAAACAGATAGACAAGAGAAGCACCTGACAGCCTGAAATGGCCCCGGGGCATACGGAAGAACAGGCACCTGCCGGTAAGTATGTACACCCGTCAAACACAGCATCTCAAAAGGACACCTTTTGTTTTGTTATTTGATTTTTCAATATTTGTACGAAACTGCATTGGGCAGGCATACCACTACTAACGGATGAAACATTTAATATAATCGTAAGCACACTAACTTTTCATGAAGAACAAATGTGCCTTGTGCAAAAAAACAAAAGCACGTAGAGGATGCAGGTTGAACAAGATGACTATCTGTTCACAGTGCTGTGCCATGAAACGCAATCCGGAATGTGAAGGATGTTCATATTACGAATTTTCTAAAAAGTACGAGGTTGAAAAAAACAGTCAAGAAGATTTTATTATCGAAATAAATGAAGAGATCGACCGGGTTGTAGACGAGGCTTTGGCAATGGTTGAATGTGGAGATATAAAAAAAGGGGATGAGATTATTACAAAGCTGTTAAATGATCATCCGGATTATCATATGTTATTGTATGCAAAGGGTGTTATCTTTGCTCTTAAAGACCAGCTTGATAGAGCTATAGAGCTTTTCAAAAAGGCTGCTGATATCTTTCCATATTTTATTGAGGCTCATTATAATCTTGCAGTTGCATATCAAAAAAAACTTGAGATTGGAGATACTATTAACGCTTACAAAAAAGTTGTAGCGTTTGGTGCCACGGACAATATGTATGTTTTACAGGCAAAAAAGTTTTTGTCCGGGGTTGAAAAAGAAATATTTAATAGTAACGGTATTAATTTAGATACATTTCTTAAAGCTCAGGTTTTGTTTGAACAGGGAATATCCCTTATGGAGCAACAAAAATGGGAAAAGGCTATCGATAAATTTAAAACAGTATTATCACTGCACAAACAACATTATCAGTCTTATGGAAATATGGGGCTTTGCTATGCAAAGTTGGGCAAAAAGAATCTTGCCATTGATGCCTTTGATAAAGCTATGGAAATAAACCCTGAATATGAAGTGGCAATCGTCAACCGGGAAGTTGTAAAATCTTTAGCCGATGATGAAAAACCTGAACCAGGTCAAGTCGAAACCGTTGATTATGCCAGAGATTATACTCTTAAAGGAAAATCATATATTAAATCCATGTTTAAATGATACATAAAAAACTGGAGAATATTATAGCACTAAATAAACCCAAAGGAAAAGCCAAAAAAGGTTTTAACAGATTGTCTGCGGTCAATGCCGTTGTTTCTCAAGGCAGGTGTTTCATGCTGGCATCGGATCTGTTAACCTGTTGACCGGAACGTGCCGCGCAAGCCCCGTCCCGAATCCTTTCGGGATAGGCGGGGAGCTTCACTAAAAAAATTTCAATGATTGTTTGTTGTTCTTTTTTCTTACATTGCATTGACAGAATATGTATCATTATGCTATGCTGAAAAAAACTACCAGAAGAGGTGTGTAATGCCTGATATTTATATAAAGATTGGTCAGCGAATAAAAAAATTAAGAGAGCAGCTGGGGGTTAACCAGCAAAAACTTGCCGAACTGTTAGAAGTATCACGACCAGCGATTTCTCAAATAGAAAATGGAGAGAGAAAAATCTCTGCAGACGAATTAATAAAACTTTCAGAGATTTTTAATCTTTCTGTAGAGAGCTTACTGGACTTAAAAAAACAGACAACGGTTATTTTAACTGAAACCAAAAAAAGAAAAAAAATGGGGCATCAAATTAGAATTAATGTTCCACAGAAGAATTTAGAAAAATTCAAAGAGGTTTTCCTTTACATTCTGAACAAGGTTGGTTCAAAGCCTAACATTGGTGAGACTGTGATTTATAAGCTTCTGTATTTTATTGACTTCGATTACTACGAAAAATATGAAGAACAGTTAATCGGTGCAACTTACATGAAAAACCATTATGGGCCAACACCTGTAGAATTCAAAAAGATAGCTGACAAAATGATAAAAGATGAAGAAATCATGAAGGTTAAAAGCAGTTATTTCGAGTATCCCCAAACCAAGTACCTGCCATTAAGGAAGGCGGATCTCTCAAAATTAAAGGCCAGCGAAATCGAAGTAATTGACAATGTTTTTAACAGGCTTTCTGATATGAGTGCCAACGAGATAAGCAAATATTCCCATAATGATGTTCCCTGGTTAACAACTGAGGATGGAAAATTTATTGAATATGAATCTGTCTTTTACAGAACTTCCCCATATTTGGTAAGAGAATACAATGAGGATATTTAGTAAAGTTTCCCGCCTCCCTGAGTTTAACAAGGATATAAAAAAACTTCTTAAAAAATTCAAAACTCTTGAAAATGATTTGGAAACTTTCATTAAAAACGAGTTGAACCTTTATCATAAGCTAAACATTGACAATAAGGGCGTTTTTCAAATACCAAGCCTGCAAATTATAACACCTGGTGTTTACAAGGCAAAAAAATTTGCTTGTCGTTCACTGAAAGGCAAGGGCGTTTTGTCCGGTATCAGAGTAATTTATGCCTATTTTGAAAAAGAGGACAGAATTGAGCTAATAGAAATTTATTTTAAGGGTGACAAGGAAAGTGAAGATAAAGAAAGAATCTTAAAATATTATAAAAAATGAACTCCCCTCCCGCTAAAGCAAAACAAAATTGGAAAAAACATACAGTCTGTATCTAACAGAGAAGTTTTTTATAAAAAGACAAATATGCAGGGTCTTGAATTTTCACGTGAACTTAACACAGACTGAAGTCTGCGGCTGCCAACAACTGAACATATCAAATCCGGGTCCATATTCTTTAAAATGCAAAAAGGAAATTCCTATACTGTAAATTTATATCATCTGATATCTGAAACATGGCTGTGTTCTGCCTGTGAAAGCTTCCAGGGTTTGGATGCAGTGATGGTTGCAGGTTTGCTGTCAAAGCTCACCAGCACCATACCGGTAAACTTCTTTTCCCGGTATACTTCAACCCTGAATATACGCCCCCTTTTATCAACTGAAAATCGTTTCTGAATGTCATTTTTGCAGATATTGATTCCTGATTCATTGGCAACACCCTTTTTTTTATAACCAATAACATTGACCCTGTAATCCTTTTGAGGGACCACCAGAAATGAATCATTCACATCCACTATCTGGCCGAAGTTAATTATTTTTTCAGATCCATCGATCTGCATGGTGATTGTATCAATGCTCAGATCATATTCAAAGTACTCGGGATAAATCCGGGTAAGCCTGCGGTTGCCGTGGAAAACCCTGTAGGAATTTCCTGAGCTCACCATGGCAACCAGTGGATTGCTTGGTACAAATTCAACCTCTGAATCCTTCTTGAACGGCATATAGCCAAGCCTTTCTCTTGCATTACCAACATCAAGGAAAATCCTGCTGTCATAAAGTGCAAACTTAATGTTATCATTAATGGCTCTCTTAACGCCACGCGCTGAAAGCTGAAAATGTCTGTCATATTCAATACCTGCTATGTCCATAAAAGCTTCCAGCATCCTGAGATGGTAATAGGACCTTTTGGCAGTGGGAAATGACTTGCTTGTTTCAAGTCCAAAGGCAGGTTTTTCATTGCAGATAGCAAAATAGGTCAGAGTTTTTGCCATCTCCAGGTCCCCCTTGCAGGTTCTGGTGTTCTTAACATGAAAAGCATGTTCCATGGAATAGAGGTGTCTGTTAATGTCAGATGCAATTCCTCTTGCGATCTCACCTATGTTGCCATGATGCTCAGTATGGATCTCTTCCTGATCAATAATGATGCTCTGGCCCCATCGCCCCGGATTATGCATCCGGTCAATATAGGCATGGCGGTAAAAGCCGCTTCCATCATGAAGGTTCAAAACAAGGTCAACCTGGTCATCGATAATGAGCTCCTTGATTTTTTTTATAATGCTGAATTCAGGATCACTGTTTTGCAAAGCAGCAAATTTTCGGTTCATGTCCCCGTAAACACCACGGCTGCGTTTAATTATACTTATAAAATTCAAATTGGGCACAACCCACACATTTCCCTTGCGGATGTTGTAGTGGGTGACCAGCAGTGATGCAGCGTTGAACCCTCCGGGTTCATCTCCCTGGATGCCCCCGATTACAAGCACAGTGTTGCCATGCCTGCCGGATTCAAGCTTGTGCACTGAAAAAACAGGATAGTTTTTTGCACAGGCACAAGCTGCATAAAAAAAGAGACATAAATTAAAAATGACAAGAATTTTTTTCATACCAGTGAAGTCACCTTGATGTGCCAGGGTTCGTATCGTACCCCCAGATGATTGTCCTGAGGATAGCGGAGAGTAAGATAGCCCAGGGCCTCAAGCCTCCTGTATACTTCGGTAGTGACAAATCGTTCAGTAAAATTTGCAATTCCGAAGCCAACCTGTCCAACATCAAAATCGCCGATACCGTGAAAGGAATAACCTGGCGGTGCAAGTGAGCGGGAGGCCAAGGAAAGGTTGCCACTGCTTTTAAAGGCCTTGTTAAGAAACAGCTGAAACTGCTTAATGACACTCCGCACTCCGGAAGTCATGATTACCTTATTGCCAACAATTTTAGTGATTCTTCTGTAAGTCTCAAAGGGGTGGCCATTATAAAGGTAATTACCGGTAAAAGGAACTTTGACAGTTGCATTACATTTAACATTGTGGGTAATGTTTTTTATGGTCTTTTTTCCCATAAAGCCGTAGAGGGCAGCATCTTCATGGAAAATCTTTTCAAGGAAATCAAGCTCCCCCCTGGTGAACCTGCCCACCCTTGAGTAGTTACGGGCGATTTTAAGAGCATCATCAAAATTCAGCAGATGGAAATTGCCATGTCCAACTGTATGCTGAAGTCGCTTCAAGCGCTTCACAGAGGAGTTTAAAATCCGGAAATCTTCCCTGTTAACATAAACATCTCCCTTCTGATGCCTGTCAAAATTTCGCATCTTATAAAGATAATCCCGGATGTAATTGTCATAGTTTTTCCTGTGTGTGGCAACGGAAATTTTTGCCATGTCCGAAAGAACCTGCCGGGGGGAAATCCCCCACCCTATAACACCTGCGCTTACGGCTTTTAGAAAATCTCTTCTTTTCATCTAATTAATCTGAAACTTATTAAGCCTGTGACAGGACAAACAAAAACTTAACGCAGACTGAAGTCTGCGGCTACCAACAACTTGAACATATCAACCTGGTGTATCCACATTCTTTAGAATGCAAAAAAACAATCCTGTACAATCAAGTTGATCTCCCGCGTCCCATATTATCGCAAAAAACTTCCATTATCAGCAGCAAAAAAAACCCGCTGCTGATAATCTTTTTTCTTGAAAATTTATACATTATATAGTATAGTATCAAACAATATACCACAACATAAGGTTTGTCAATAACAACATAAATAATTTTCCTTGCTTCTATCATGTCAAAAAGATAAATTATAACAGCAGGATAGAAGTTAACAGAATTTGCATAACAAAAAAAGAGGGAGTAAAAAATGGAGTCCAAGCAGAGAAAACATGACCGGTTTTTTGTTCAAAACAATGCATATGTTTCCCTGGGGAGTGGATTCACCAAGGTTGGATCAATCAAAGACATAAGCAGAGGCGGGGTATCTTTCGAGTACATCATGTATGATGATCCCCCCATGAAATCTCTTCAAAAAGAAAAAATAGATATATTTGTTTCAGGTAACGGGTTCCACCTGACCAATGTCCCGTGTAATATTGTGTATGACATAGCAGTAAATACGCTTAATTCAAGCCCTCTGTTTTCCAGGAATTTCACATATAAACGCTGTGGTATCCAGTTTGAAAAACTGGACAAAGACCATGAAGAGCAAATTCTTGCTTTTCTTGAAAAACACACTACAGGCGTAATACCGGTCAAGGTCTGAATACCTGACAAAACAGTAAAAAGTAAAATCCGATGGCAAAGTAAAAAGCTTCAAATTCAAGGCGTGCAACGCCGTCCCGCCTTGCGGGATTTACGAAGTCATCAACTTGAAAAGGGTTATTACTATTCTATCAGAGCAAAAACTTTGTCATCTCTGACTTCTTTTGTTTTTACCCACAGGTTTTTTCCTATTAATTCATCTGAACCTTTAAAAAAAACCGGGATATAATTTTTTGAAAAGCCTTTCAGAATACCGTCCATCCCCCCCTGTTTACCCTCAGCTATTACAGAAAGACTCCTGTTGAGATGCAAAGCATAAAATTTCTGCTTTTTCTTCAAAGACAGCTGCCTTAAAGCCTTCACCCTTTCCCTTTTAACAGGTTCAGGAACCTGATTATCAAGCCGGGCTGCAGCAGTTCCCTGCCTCCGCGAATAGGGAAACACATGAAAATATCCAACCTGGAGAGCCTGGACAAACTTAACTGTGTTTTGAAAATGCTCATCTGTCTCTCCTGGAAATCCTGCAATAATGTC
Source organism: Deltaproteobacteria bacterium (assembly GCA_024276465.1). Lineage (GTDB taxonomy): Bacteria > Desulfobacterota > WTBG01 > CAIYCZ01 > CAIRTM01 > JAJRXD01. The sequence goes on along the minus strand of JAJRXD010000102.1, from coordinate 12,578 downwards.
AATTCCTATATTCAAATCAGCAATATCTGTTTTCAGTCGTTCTATCAGGTTTTTAAAAAAAACAGGGCTGTATGAACGCCCCATCCTTCTGAGAATCTCAGCATCCCCGCTCTGGAGTGGAATGTGGAGATGGGAACAGATAATTCGTGACTGAGAAATAAAATTTATAAGCTCATCAGAAAATTCTGTGGGTTCAATAGAACTCAGGCGAATACGACAAAGGGACAGGAGTTCATCTGATTCCAGGGATTTAAGAAGTTGGCACATGTTAGTCCGGGGAACAAGGTCAAGTCCATAGGCTCCAAGATGAATGCCGGTGAGAACAACCTCAGGATAGCCTGACTCAGCAAACTGCTTTACTCTTGTTACAACATTATCCGCATTAAGGCTCCTGCTGGGACCCCTGACCCTGGGAACAATACAGTAGGAACACTTTGAGTTACATCCATCCTGTATCTTAAGAAATGCTCTTGTTCTGTCAAAAAAACTGGAACATGCAGGTGTTGTAAAACTGTTTTCCATGGAGATATCAGATACAGCACTCTTAACCCTACAGCCGGTTCTGAGCATGGGAACATGCAGAGGAATATCCTCTTTTTCTCTGTTCCCGAAAACATGCACCCTGTCTGAAAGCGCAATTAAATCTTCGGGGGATTTCTGGGCATAGCACCCGGTAGCAACTATATGCGATTGAGGAGACGATTTTAATGCCCTGCGTATAAGCTGACGGGACTGGGATTCTGTTCTGGAAGTAACTACACAGGTGTTGATTATACATACATCTGCCAGGGCATCAAATGGAACAATATCACATCCGTTTTTTTTTAAAGTTTCAACCAAAGCTGCAGAATCATACTGATTAACCTTACAGCCCAGGGTTGAAATGGAGATTTTTGTCCGCTGTTTTGTCATAATTTTGCTGCAAAAAAAGGGGCTAAAAAAATTTCCTCTTAGCCCCTTTTAATATATAAAAAATTTTTTAAAGTTTCTACATATTTAAACAAATGGTCCTGGATTTTTGTTACTGCTTTCCGGGTTTTTCTCTGTCAAGCTTTTGTTTTCGAAGTTTTTTCAGTATTCTTTTTATCTCCTGCCGCCTTTCCTTGGAAAAAACCTGTTTGTATTTGCTGAGAAAAGCATCCCTTTGTGATGGAGAAAGAGAACTCCATTTCAGCAGAAGCTTCTGTTTCTCTTCTGAAGAAAGACGCTTCCAGGTTTGATAATTTTCATAAAATCTTGTCTGTTCCTCGGGATGCATATTTATAAGCATCTGATAACGTTTTCTCAAACGTTCTTTCTGCTCCGGACTGAGCTTCAACCATTTCTCATAACGCTTCAAAATAACCTTTTTGTAAGAAGGCTCCATAACCATAAAAACCTTGCGGTTCTCAATGACTCTTTTCCGCTCTTCACTGGAAAGAGCTTCAAACTTTTTAAAATTTTCAAGTATCTTCTGTTTTTCATCAGCACTTAAATTCTTCCAGATACTGTATGAATCGCGTAACCTGTTCTTCTCATCAGCTGTTAGATTTTTCCACTGAGACAACTTCTCCTCAGACTGAGCCTCATCTGCCATGGCATTGTTTTTGAAAAAAATTCCATTACACAGCAACATTGCCATCAGAACAACAGTTACTATATTTTGCATGCATTCTCCATGTCTTCTCATATCTCGTTTTTCCTATGAGTCTGCTAAAAAAAGCTCAAAATTCTCAAACATTTCCAGATCTTTTTCCATGAACAGGTCTAAATTCTCAAACAGCTCAAAATTTTCAATTATTTCCCTGTCCTCCGCTGAAATCTCCTCAACTTCACTTACCTCTTTCTGTCCCACATCCCTGTCCTGGTCTTCTGCAGAAAAACAGGGACGACAGGAAAAGCAGACAAAAACTACTATTGCAATACTTGCCGGAATAATAATATTTTTCACCCATTCACTTCCTGTTCCAGAATGTCAAGGAAATTAATTACTTCAAAATTTTCAAGGGCCTCTCTGTTTTCAATGATTTCCAGATTGTATAAAAGATCAAAATCCTGAACAAAAAGAATTTCACTCTGCGAGGGCTCATTATTCAGAGGTTTTAACTCAAAAAAAGTTATTAAAAAAATTAATGCTGCAAGAGCTGCAGATGTCACAAGAGCAAACTTAGGCTTAAAACACAACCTGAACTGTTTTGAAAAGCTCTTTTCTTTTCTGTTTTTCTGACCAGCCTTAAGTCCTTCAACCTTTTCCCAGAAAACACGGTCATAGCCTGCTGACGGCACAATGCTTTCCCATTCCAGAAGAGCAGCCACCGGCATCCTCAATTCTTCCAGTTCTTTCTGACACAAAGCACAACCCTGAAGGTGTTCATCAATTTGAATTAACCTTTTCCGAGGCAGTTCCCTGTCCATGTAAGCAACCAGATTTTTTCTATGCTTTTTACATTCCCTGTTCATTTATCCTGTTTGTTTCCTTTTTTTAAAAAAATGTCTCTTATTGTAATCTTTGCACGATGGATAATTGACTTTACTGCTCCTTCTGAACATCCCAGCCTGTGGCCAATTTCTTTATATGACAGCTGATCATACACACTGAAAAGAAGTGCCATTCTCTGCTTGTCCGGCAGTTTTTTAATTGCAGACCTTACCTCCTTATGTCTTTCCTTCTGAACAATTCCTTCATCAACCCCTGTGTAAGTACGGCTGTCAACAGCCTGAAATTCCTTGATTTCAGATCCTGAATCAAAACATGCATTATTAATCTCATACTTGTATTTACCTGTCCTGATCTCGTTAAGACAGATATTGGTTGCAATACGGTATATCCATGTGGAAAACTTTGCATCAGGCCTGTAGGATGAAACTGTTTTATACACCCGCAGAAAAACTTCCTGCGAAAGCTCTTCAGCAACCCTGTAATCCTGACAATACCTGTAAATAAAGTTTAAAAGAGGTATTTTATAAGCTTCAAAAAGTTGTTTGAATGCACTCTGCTCTCCGCTTTGAAACCTGAGCATCAGCTGAACATGCGGATCTTCATTCATGAATTGTCCTGTTTAAATAAACACATTTTTTTTAAAAAAGTTCTGCAAATTAAACGCGTATTGAATTAATAAATATTATAATTTTTGCTCATATTATTAAAGTTATCTATTAATGAATAGATTTAATTATTAAAAAAAAAGTTAAGTCCAACCATTATCTCTGTTGAAACATGATCCCTGCGGCTGGTAAGATTTTTAAAATAATCACCCGGATCAAACAGGTTATACTCAACAAACAGCTGCAAATTGTCGCTCAGGTTGTAAAAACCCATAAAATCAGCTTCCCAGCCATAAACATGACCATTTCCACCGGTTCCCGTATGAGTTAAAAGATAGGCAAAAATGAATTTTAAAAAAGTATTTTGCCCTGCACGCCAGTCAAATGTCAGGCCAGGGGTTATAACACCAGGCACCTGTATACCATTTAGCCCAACATTATCTGATGAATACTGCCCGTCTATTCCACCGTTAAAAAAGATGTTTGTCTTGTCCACATATGGATCAATAGATAAAAACGACCTGAAAGTCCCCTTTTTGGGTTTATCATCCCCGCTTGAAACATAAAGAAACAATGATGCAGAAAAGTTGTCTGTAAAATTGTAGTCCAAATTCAAATCAAGAAGATAGCCCCGCATCTGCATCCTGCTGGTTCCGGTCCTTTTTTTCCTCAAACTGAAATTACCCCTTTCATAAATAAATGTGGCCCTTAAAAAAGCATTGCCAAAAAACTTTTTCAGAGACAAACCATACCACTGGACCGTACCCCTGCTTTTGTACAGTTTTGCCCCTTCAAGGTAGTTAAAAATTCTGGCCACACCACTTTTTGTATCCCGAAACCAGCCAAAATAAAAAGTAACGGATTCAAGGAAAGAAAAATTGTATTTCAGATCAGCATGGATATAAGGGCTGTCATTTTCTATCTCTGCAGCGATCAGCTGAAACTTTACCGGCCATTCAAAACCTCTTTCAACATCAGCCTGCATCCTGAATGCAGGCGCCTCATCATAATATATCAGACCATTTACAGTGCTGAAAGACTGCTGCCCTGCAGAAAACGTAATCCATTCCCATCCCGGCAAAACTGTCTGGATATAGGCGTTTCGCACATCAAAATCATCGTCAATGTCACGCCTGTCAAGGTCAACAATTAATTCTGATTCAAGCTCTAATACACCCCGAACATAAGGGGCTAAAAGCACATTGAGGTATGGTTTTACATAAAGGATATGCAGGTTTCTATCCAGGTCAAACTTATTTTCTCCAGTGTTAAAAAAATCATTAAAAAATTGAAAGCGGTCATTAACAAACAGTTCAAAATCAATATCATCTCCTGATAGAATTCCTTCACCCCATGCTGTCTGTGCGGTTAATATAATAAACAGGGAAAAACAGGAAAATAAAAATTTTATGGCAGTTTTATGCCAGCTGTTAGCTGAAAACATTCTTTGTTTTAATCTTTTTCATCAAAGTTTACATGCTGTTTATTACCTGAATTTTGCCCCATTCACCGTGTATCATAATTCAAATCACAAATCTATTCTTTCTTAAATACCCTGTTCTATGTTAAAAGAATTGTAAACACTACCCCGTTGCATAAAGGGTGAAAAAACAGAGGGGTTATAATTACCGAAGCAATGACTGCAGAAAAAATACCTGACAAAAAAAAATGTCTTGAGCTTATGGACAAATACAATATGCTGTCAAATATTAAAAGGCACAGCATCGTGGTCTGTAAAATTGCCATGTCTATCGCTGAAAACCTGAACGCAAACGGGGAAAACCTCAACCTGCCTGAAATATTTGCTGCAGCTCTTCTTCATGACATAACTAAAACAAGAAGTCTTGAAACAGGTGAAAACCATGCAATAACCGGAGCAAAAGTTTTAAGGGAGCTTGGCTATGAAAGAATCGCCGAAATAGTGAGAGAGCATATAGCTCCTGAAAACAGCGGAGAAACAATCACCGAGGAGGAAATTATAAGCTATGCTGATAAAAGGGTTTTGCACGACAGGCTGGTCAGCCTGGATGAAAGATTTGATTATCTTGTTAAAAGATATGGAAAAAATGAAAAAGCAGTAAATCGCATTAACACAATGAAAGAAAAAATTAAAGAAACAGAGAACAGGATTTTAAAAAAAACGGATTTAAAATTTCTTTAATCCATGGTTTAATGAGACTACTGGCACAGTAAAATTCTGGTAGCCGCAAACTTCAGTTTGAGCCTGCGCCCATGCATTTTCAATATGTTACGCCCCGTAAGCGGGACGGCTGCCTGCCTCATTCATAATTACGACACTGTCTCAACAAGGCTGGTCCAGTAAAAAGCCAGAAACAATGACATTTACCACAAAAAACATGCTTTATGATCTGCATACCAATAATTGACACAACAACTGATAGAGTTATAGAAAACATGCGGAAAGCAAGCTTGATTGCTGATCTGCTTGAGATAAGAGTCGATCATGTTACAGATCCTGACCTTGAGAAAATTCTTTCTGCCAGGACAAAACCTGTAATCATAACAATAATGCCTGAATATGAAAACGGCAGTTTCAAAGGAACAGAAGAAGAAAGAGTCTCTTTATTAAAACAGGCAGTATATTTAGGTGCGGATTATGTTGATGTCAACCTTGGCTGTGCTGAATTAAAAAACCTGATTAAAAACAGGGGATCTGCAAAAATAATTGTTTCTTACCATAATTTTGAGGAAACCCCTGATGATCTTGACATAATATATAACAAAATCAAATCAACAGGGGCAGACATAATTAAAATTGCAACATCTGCAAACAAGTTGAGCGATAATCTTAAAATACTGAGACTTGTTAAAAAAAGAGACCAGGATATGATAGGAATATGCATGGGGCAAACAGGTGAAATCAGCAGAATCCTTGCTCCTTTATATGGTTCATACCTTACTTTTGCAAGCCTGCAAAAAGGCCGGGAGTCTGCTCCCGGCCAGATTCCTGCAGAAACACTGAAAAACATTTACAGAATTAATGATTTAAATCCTCAATGCAATATCTATGGTATAATAGGAAATCCAGTGAACAAAAGCAAAGGGTATATACTGCATAACTGTTTATTCAAGCTGTATTCTTTAAATAATATATACCTTAATTTCCAGGTTAATGATCTGGAGGATTTTACCGGTAATTTTCCTGACATGCTTTCCGGATTCAGCGTAACAATGCCCCACAAACAAAACATAATGCATTATCTTGACAAAACAGATCCGGTTGCAGAAAAAATAGGTGCTGTCAATACAGTAGTGAACAGAGACGGAAAATTAACCGGGTATAACACTGACATGACTGGAGCAATAAAGGCTTTGCTGTCAAAAACAGAGATTAAAAACAGATCTGTAACAATATTAGGGGCAGGCGGCGCTGCAAAAGCAATAGCCTCAGGAATAATTGAAGAAGGGGGGAAACTTACAATCCTGAACAGGACTGTTGAGAAGGCAGACCTTTTAGCTCAAGACCTCAACTGTAATTCAGGACCCATAGCAGAATTTAAAAAAATCAGGACTGACATACTAATCAACATTACTTCAGTCGGCATGCACCCTGACACCTCTGAATCTCCTGTTGACACAAGCCTTGTCCGGGAGATGGTTGTTTTTGATGCAATCTATAATCCGGCAAAAACCAGGCTCCTTAAAGAAGCAGAAAAAAACAACTGCATAATAATCAGCGGCATGGAAATGTTTATCAACCAGTCAGCTGAACAGTTCAGGCTCTGGACCGGCATTCAGCCGGACACAAATCTGCTGAGGGACATTATGCAATGGAACTGATCATCGAAAAAACAGACAAACTGCAGGGGGAAATTATCGTGCCTTCTTCAAAGTCTCATACTATCAGGGCTGTCATTACTGCTTCCCTTGCAAAAGGCAGATCAAAAATAATTAATCCACTGATCTCAGATGACACAAAAGCTGCAATAAACGCCTGCAAAGCCCTGGGCGCAACTATTGAACAAAGGGGCAGCATTCTTTTTATTGAAGGTTTCGGCATTAATCCTGAAACCCCTGAAAATGTCCTTGATATGCTTAATTCCGGAACTTCGACTAATCTCATCATGGGAATACTTGCAGCCCTTGGAATAGAAGCTGAAATAACAGGAGACTCATCACTGAGATCAAGACCTGTAACTGCTCTGGCAGAGGCTTTAACAGGGCTTGGCCTGAGCATTGAATTTCTTGACAACCATGGCTGTCCTCCGCTGAGGATTTCAGGCAGGATAAAGGGTGGAAAAATAAATATAGATGCCGGCAAATCATCCCAGTATGTTTCAAGTTTACTGCTGGCCTGTCCTCTGCTTGAACAGGAAACCGTAATTTCCGTTGAAAACCCTGCAGAACTTCCATATATAGAAATGACTTTAAAATGGCTTGATGATCATGGTATAATATACGAAAGAAACGGATTCACCTGGTTCAGGATGTCTCCAAATCAAAGCTACAGACCGTTTGAAAAAACAATCCCGGCAGACTGGTCATCAGCTACGTTTCCAATATGTGCGGCAGCTGTAACAAGCTCCGATGTTTTAATCAAAGGCATTGACATAAATGACATTCAGGGGGACAAGGCAATTGCTGAGTATCTCAAAAACATGGGCGCTGATATTGAAACAGGAAATGACAGCCTAAGGATAAAAGGCAGAAGCATTCATGGAACAGAACTTGACATTAATTCAACACCAGATGCTTTGCCGGCATTATCAGTGGTTGGCTGTTATGCAGAGGGCAGAACAAAGCTGATCAATGTTTCCCAGGCAAGGGTGAAAGAAACAGACAGAATAAGTGTGATGGCACATGAACTGGCAAAAATGGGGGCTGATATTGCAGAGCTGCCGGACGGGCTGACAATAGGCAAAAGCAGTTTAAAAGGCACTCATGTTAATGGTCATAATGATCATAGAGTTGTCATGGCGCTTTCTATTGCTGCTTTGATAGCTGATGACAAAACAATAATTGACACGGCTGAAGCTGTGGCAGTAACTTATCCCGATTATGTTGAAACAATGCAAAATTTGGGAGCAAAATTCAAGTTAATACAGGAGGTCACATAAGATGCTTGGCAATACTTTTGGAAGAATGTTCAGAATTACAACCGTAGGGGAAAGCTATGGAATAGGTGAAGGAAGCGGGCTGTCAGTGATTGTGGACGGGGTTCCGCCCGGATTAAAACTCTCTGATGATCTTATTCAGGAAGAACTGGACAAGCGCAGGCCCGGGGTCGGCAAACTTAATTCACCAAGAAAAGAAACCGACAAGTGCCATATTTTTGCCGGTATGGGACAGGATGGTGTTACAACAGGCGCACCGGTTGGCATTATCATTTACAATGTGGATACCCAGAAAATTCATGTTGATCAATACAGACAATATAAAGATTTGTGCAGACCCGGTCATGCCACGTATGGTTTCTATAAAAAGTACGGCGAAGCTCAGGACTGGTGCGGTGCAGGACGGGCCTCGGGCAGGGAGACTGTCGGAAGAGTTGCAGGCGGAGCAATCGCAAAGCAGATCCTTGCCCTGGAAGGCATAGAGCTTATTGCCTTTACAGTCCAGTGCATGGACATTATTGCCAAAGAGATGACCTTTGAAGAAGCCCTGGAGAATTACAGAAAAAATGAGATAAACTGCCCGGACATGGAAACAGCGGAGAAAATGGAGAAGAGGGTTCTTGAAATTAAGGATGAAGGCGAAACAGCCGGGGGGGTGATTGAGCTCAGGATTAAAGGTGTTCCGGCAGGACTTGGAGAGCCTGTTTTTGACAAACTGAGCGCCCTTCTTGGTCATGCACTTCTTTCCATTGGTGCTGTTAAAGGAATTGAGTTTGGAGCCGGCTTCAAAGTAGCCAACATGAAGGGTTCGGAAAACAATGATGAATTTGCAGACAAAAATGGCCGGATAGGATTCAAGACAAATAATTCGGGTGGCCTTTTAGGCGGAATCAGCACTGGCGATGAAATTGTCATGAGGCTGGCAATTAAACCAACGCCAACAGTAAGTGTCAGACAGGACAGTGTTAACATGCAGACAATGCAGATTGAGGAGCTCAATCCCATTACAAGACGTGATCCCACACTTCTTGGCCGGATTTATGCCGTGGCCGAGGCAATGGCAGCAATAACAATAGTTGATGCCTTAATGATGGCTCGGGGTTATGATAATGTCTGCAGAACAGAAAACAGATGGAGGGAGATATAATAATTCTCTTGTTTCCTGCATCTTCTTCGCAGGGGAATGCTTAACTGGAGGACAGTGTCACCTGCAAATTCATGAATACTTTTCTGGATCATGAAAAACAATATGGAAAACCTTAAACCCGGATTTAACAAAAAGCCGGAAAACAGCGGCACAGGGGCTTCTCAGGAGTTCTCAAATGTTATTGAACTGTCTTCTAACAATGCAGGGGAAGACAGGATAGCAGAAACTGTTGCCAGGAAGCTTGGCATACCTTTTGTGGATCCCCTCCGTGCCAATATTGAACCAGATGCTGTTACCAGGCTTGATCCGGATATTGCGTTTGAAACCCAGTCCATTCCTGTTCGCCTCATCAATAACACCCTTCTGGTTGCCATGGCAAGCCCCGGTAATGAAGCACAAGTTACCATTTTAAAACTGTTCACCAAATGCAGCATACAGCGGGCTGCTGCCCCGAAAAGTTCTGTTTCAGCTGCCCTTCAAGCCTTTTACGGAAAATCCAGAAAAAATTCTTTTGCAAATCCTCAAGTCAGAGCAACTTCAGAGGCTGAAACAAAGGCATTAACTGTTTCTGTCATCTCAAACAAGGGTGGTGTGGGAAAGACCCACTTTTCTATTAACAGCGCATATGCTCTTGCCAGAACCGGTGCAAAGGTTCTCCTCATTGATGCTGACCTTGGCAATGCTGATATTTCCAACAAACTTGGCATTTTCCCTAAACAAACCCTGCTGGATTTCCTGGAAAAGAAGAAAAAAATGCAGGATCTTGTGGTACGGACTGAGTTTGATTTCGACCTCATATGCAGTAAATTCGGCGATTTTAAGCTCGCAAATCTTAACTATCAACAGAAGATAAAATTTGTCAGACATTTCAGGAATATCAGCATGATCTATGATTTTATCATATTTGATCTTGGCGCAGGAATTTCCCGCACAGTTCTTGATTTTGCCCTGGCAGCCGACCGTACTGTTATAGTAACTACACCACAGGACATCATCAGCGCGTACGCATGTGCAAAAGCAGGGTTTTTTCGCTTCAAAGAGATTGAAGAAAGGCTTGAAGGGCAGCTCTCAGACTACACTCCTCAATGGTGTTTCGCCCCTATGCTGGTAGTCAACCAGACAAATCATAAGGACGAAGGGCTTAAAATTCATAATACTATAAACAGAACTGCAAATGATAAAATTAATATCAATGAAAGCCGCTTTCGTATTGATCCGGAATACCTCGGGAGCATACCTTATGACAGGAAACTCCTCAGGACAGCTGAGCTGAGAAAAAGGCCTCTGCTTCTTGACACACCCCATGCCAGCGCATCCCGGTGTATAGAGCATATGTCAAAAAAATTCCTTAACCCTGACAGTCCTCTTGGTCCAAAAACAAATTTCAGTTTCCCTTTCAGACGATTCATCGGTATTTTTACCCAAAAGGGCTGAGATATCTATGCAGGATTTATCAGTGCCTCTTATTTTCTTTCATAAATCAGCCTCGGCATTGCATCTACTGGCCCGTGCATTACAGATATTCCGTTCAGATCTAGATCCTCAAGCTTGTAATAATACCTTGTTCTGTTTTTTACCCCCTCATCAACAAATTCATATGACGCACCCTCTGTGGGAGAGCCCTCTGCAGGAATAAGAAAATCATTTATCCGCATGTATTTATCATCCCCGGCAAAACAGCGGTAAATATTAAACCCAGCATTGTCTGTTTCAGATTCGGTTGACCACTCAAGTATTATTTTTTTATTGTGCGGGTATGCAGAAAAAGATGAAAGTTTAATAAGCGTTGATTCATCACAGCCTGCAAACGCAAAACCGTCCAGCCGTGTGCCTGGTGAAAAAAGTGCGCCACCGGATCCTGTGGCCATACTGTGTTTGACAAACAACCCGATGATGTCAGGATCCCGGGTAAGTGCCTGATTATCACCTCCTTCACTGCCGTAGGTCTGTTCTGCAATATCCACTGCCCCATCATTCAGTGTAACCGTATCGCCGCTGTTGTTGAGTCCCAGTCGCCCGGTCGATGCAGCCTGAACCAGACTGCCGCCAAAAATGCCAACAGGTGTCCCGCCCCCAAAAACAACAATGCTGCACCCTGCCGGCATCACTGTGCCGGGTGGAAAAACATGCCGTATTGAAGAGCTGTCACTTACTGTCCATCCGCTGATCTCCAGATCACTGCCACTGGTGTTGACAAATTCAATAAACTCATCATCACTTGAATCTCGAACACCGTCTTCATTGGCATCACCTGATACAGTATCAGGGTCTGCCAGCAGTTCATTAATGACAACATCACCCGGCTCAGCAGCAAAAGCAGAAAAGCAACCTGCCTGCATTAAAATTATTGAAAGAACTGTAAAAAAAATATTTCCTGTTTTGTTCATTGATATCTCCTTTTTGAAATTAGCAAAATCAGCCCGTCACGAACAGGCTCCACAGTATATAAACCAAGTCTGATGACAGTATTATAAGTATTATATTTGATCTGTTTTTTCCATAGGAGATGAACCTTATTTTAACAGGAAAACTTCCCGCGATTTTTTTAATGCAAAAATTCTTAAACATTACTAAAATAGACCGCAAGCAAACAATAAACCTTAAAGGAGGAGCATTATGGCTGATATGAAAAAAAAATCAAACACAGCAGTCAAAAAAGATATTATTGAATTCTTAAATGCTACATCTGCAAAAGTTGACCCCAGGCCTGGCAGGAAAAGTTGCGGGTTTATTCATAAAAATGCTCTTGTGCTTGCAACAAATTTTAAAAACAAGCCCAGAGCCACTGTCCTTGAATTTTTTAACGTGGGACTTACCATCTATATTATCGGAGAGCCTGGGGGAAAAATTGCAAACATAAAAAGAAACCCCAACGTATCTGCAGTAGTATATGAGCAGCCACTGGATCATTCAAAACCCCAGAAAAGCCTCCAGATATTTGGAGAAGCATAACTGATAAACATCAGGAATCATCCGGGGATTTTTCGGGCTAAAGCAAAAGCATGGAACCTCTATGAAGTTGGGAGAAAAATCATGAGCCCCATGATTAAAGAAAAAAACCTGCCAGAGAAAGAGGCTGAGAAAATGCTTAAAAAGGGCATTGAGTCCCTTAACATAATCAAGATTTCCCCTTATCATATAATTTTAAAAGAGTTTCATTCCGATTTTTCGCTGAGGAAGCTTGAATGGAACCTAAATTGAGCGATTCTAAAAAAACATGATGCCACAAATCCCGCTGTGTCGGGATTTGTGTAATAGCATTGAACGGATTTAAGCATTACAAAAGCTTCACCTGGATAGTGAAGTGTAATGCTTACCTCGGAAGCAGACAT
>JAJRXD010000101.1 GCA_024276465.1 Deltaproteobacteria bacterium | reverse complement strand
CATGGTTCACGAACCCTGGCACTGGTTTTTTGAAGGCTGTCATACCAACAGGGATACTAAGAGTGAATTAAAATCTGCTGGATTTAGTGAATTAAATGTTGAACAATATAATTTGTACTCACCTTTCATACCAATAATTCCGCAGATAAGAGGTAATGCTGTTAAATAGTGCCAGAACGGAAAGTCCTTTTTTTATCATTTCGACTCCTGATTTATCGTGGTTCCTCGAAATGACAGCTTTTTGCAGTTTTCGGTCAGGCACTAAATAGCCCGCAGGTTGGAAATAAAAATAAATAATACTTAATACAAGAAGTGTCCCTATAATGTACATTTTGTTTTATACAATCACAGTATTTCCACCATTCTGTTAACAGCATTTAGTGCTTTTACACTTACAGCTTCCGGTACCCTGACTTCAAATTGCATCTTTTCAAGAGACCACAGGACTTTCTCGAGTGTTGTAAGTTTCATGTTGGGACATGTGGCATGTTCGGTTGCAGGGAAAAACGATTTTCCAGGGTTTTCTTTTTTCAGCCTGTGCAGCACCCCTGTCTCAGTACCTACAATTATCTCTTTAGCGCTGGATTCTTCTGCGTACCTGCAAATCCCTTCTGTTGAAAGAACTGCATCAGCAAGCTCAAGCACAGGTGGCGTACACTCTGGATGAACAATAACTTTTGCACCAGGGTGTAGCTCCTTCTGTCTGAGTATGTCTGATGCCTGTATTTTTACATGAGTTGGACAGTATCCGTTCCAGGTGATAAACCTGCGGCCTGTTTTTGTGCTTACGTAATTGGCAAGATATTTATCCGGGACAAAAATAATGTCTTCAACATCTTTCAGCTTTTCAACTATTTTAAGGGCATTTGAGGATGTGCAGCAGATGTCTGTTTCTGCCTTAACCTCGACAGAGGTGTTGACATAGGAAAGCACATGTGCTTCAGGATGCTCTTTTTTCAGGCTGCGAAGCTGATCAGCAGTAATCATATCAGCCATCGGGCACCCGGCATTTATGTCAGGCATGAGAACAGTCTTTCCAGGAGAAAGAATTGATGCTGTTTCAGCCATAAAATGAACACCGCAGAAAACTATTACATCTGCATCCGTCTCTGCTGCCTTTCTGCTCAAGCCAAGAGAGTCCCCTGTGAAATCAGCAATATCCTGCACTTCATCCCTTTGATAATTATGGGCGATAATAACAGCATTTCTCTGTTTTTTAAGTTCGTTTATTTTTTCAATAAGTTTTGAATCATTCATTTTTCAGAACCTCATTCATGCTGCCTGTGCGGTAACCTTCCAGATCAAGGGTAACATAGGTGTAACCCAGGTTTTTAAAACAGGATGTAATCTGTTTTCCTGTTTTATCGTCTAACAGCTTGGGAAAGTCTTTCCTTGTTACTTCTATTCTTGCTGTTTCATTATGGTGCCTGACACGCACCTGGCCGATTCCAAGCTTTCTCAGGAATTTTTCTGCGCTGTCAATTTTAGCAAGATTTTCTTTTGTTATTCTGGTTCCGTAAGGGAACCGGCTGGCAAGGCAGGCAAGTGAAGGTTTGTCCCAGGTGGGAAGGCCAAGGGTTTGGGATATTTTTCGAATCTCATCTTTTGTAAGCCCGGCTTCTTTAAGGGGGCTTCTCACGCCGAATTCAGCAGCTGCTTTCATGCCAGGTCTGAAATCATTTGTGTCATCATGGTTTGACCCGTCCAGCACGAAATTCAAGCTGTATTCTTCTGCTAAATCTGACAGTCTGCCGAAGAGCTCTTTTTTGCACCAGTAGCATCTTTCTCTGGGGTTTTCTGTAAACTTGCGGTTTGAAAACTCGTCAGTATGAATGGTGATGAGCTTTGCCCCAAGCTGCTTTGCCATTTTTACGGCATCTTCCGTCTCGTCAGAGGGGTATGTTTCTGAGGTTGCAGTGACAGCCACAACCTTATCGCCAAGCACATCATGAGCAACTTTCAGCAGAAAGGTGCTGTCAACACCTCCTGAATAAGCCACAAGAGCGCTTTTCATCAAGCCAAGATTTTCTTTTAAAGTTTGAAATTTCATGACTACTCGATAATTCCTCCCCCTAACAATATGTCATTGTCGTAGAAGACAATGGACTGGCCGGGTGTTATTGAAAGCTGTGGTGAATCAAAAACCACTTTTATCTTATCACCATCTGAGGGTATTAGCAAGGCATCATCTTCCATATGGTTCTGTCTTATCTTTGCTTTAATGCGCAGTGGTGATTGGGGAGGATCTATTGAAATAAAGTTCAGGTTGCCGGCAATCAGGGTGTCGGAGAAGAGGTGATCCCTTGGGCCGACAACAATGGTATTTTCTTTTGGCGCTATGCGAATTACATACAGCGGTTCACTGTGGGGGATTCCAAGCCCCCTGCGCTGGCCTATCGTATAATTAATAATTCCCTTATGGATTCCCAAGTGATTACCGTGAACATCAACAACAGGACCTGGCTTTATCCTCTTTCTGTCAAAAAGACCGGAGTA
The DNA here is from genome assembly GCA_024276465.1 of Deltaproteobacteria bacterium. Classification (GTDB taxonomy): domain Bacteria; phylum Desulfobacterota; class WTBG01; order CAIYCZ01; family CAIRTM01; genus JAJRXD01. The sequence goes on along the minus strand of JAJRXD010000101.1, from coordinate 24,728 downwards.
ATCACCTCCTTCGATGAAGTCCTGGCTTTCCGGTCTGGAACATACCGGAAGATGTATCTCGTCAGAGTATTTCCTCACCTCTTTTTTTGTTAAATTACCGATGGGAAAAAGAAGAGATGGAAGAATCCCGGGTTTTAAACCATACAGGAAGTAGGTCTGGTCTTTTTTTTTGTCCACTGCTTTTTTCAGGACGTATCTTTTTTGTTCCTCAATGCAGCAGACTCTTGCATAGTGTCCTGTTGCAAACCGGTCAAAGGCGATGCCTGCTTCCCGTGCCCTGTCAAGCATAAACCCGAACTTCATTACCGGGTTGCAGCGTGTGCAGGGGTTGGGAGTTCTGCCGGAGAGGTATTCTTCGGTAAAGTATTCAAGTACGGCTGTTCTGTATTCATTTTTGAGATCTATGGTATGATGTGGAATCGAGAGAAATTCCGCAACTTCTTTTGCAAGTCTTATGTCTTCCTGCTCGCCAGGACCGTAGCATGCATGCCCGTTTGTTTTTACAGGCATATCCTCGCCGCCGTAGATTTCCATGGTAATGCCGATAACATTATACCCACGGTTTTTTAAAATGGCTGCGGCAAGCGATGAATCAACTCCTCCGCTCATGCCTACTGCAACTGTGATGTTTGTACTTTCCATAATAAGCCCTGATCTGTTGGGTGAAACAGATTATTAAACTCAATGTGTTTTGTCAAGAACGTGTTTTAACAGAGTGGGTTTTATTGACAAAAGCAAGGGTTTATTTTATAATAATATGCATATAATCATGAAAAAACAAAATATGGTTTCTGATACTTAATAACCAGTTATTAATCTTTGACAGAATAAGGGGGTTGTCAATTATGAACAAACTTGAAAACTGCAGATTGAAATCAGCGTGTTGTGCATTAATTGTTCTGGTTCTTGTGCTGGTTCCTGTTATCAACAGGAATTCTTTTGCAGAGGATACTCAGGAATCTGCAGACAGTGATTTTACAGGAACCGAAGATGGTGCAGTGCGCAGGTGCGGTACGCCGGACATCAGATTGGCCGTAGCAGAACAAATTCAGAAAAAGATTGCATCCCTCCTTCCTGACAGGGAGAACGATTACCCTGGAGAAGAATCTCCTCAGATTGAGGGATTTCCTCCTGGGGGAGTGGTTATCCCAATAGTTTTCCATGTGATACACAATGGGCAGGAGGGAAAACTTGCGGAATTTGAAATCATGGCACAGATAGATGTCCTGAACTATGCTTATTCTGGTACTGGTGTTCAGTTTGTACTGGCTGATATTGACTATACAGATAACCCTGCCTGGTTTGGTATATCGAGTTCCAGTGAAGAGATGTCAGAGGCTAAAGCAGCGCTGACCTCTGACTCCAGCCAGCATCTGAACGTATATACAACTCTGTTAGAAGAAGATCTGTTAGGTTTTGCAACATTTCCCAACGAACAGACAGAAAAACCGGAAAAAGACGGTGTTGTACTGCTTTATACAACTTTTCCCGGAGGGGAAGCTGCTCCTTATGACGAGGGTGATACAGCTGTCCACGAGATAGGCCACTGGTTAGGCCTTTACCATACTTTTCAGACTTTCATCCAGAATATTATTATGCCGCCAGTTCGCACATCAGCAAGCCTGATTTTTAAAAGCGGGTGTTTAGGACCGGGTGACTATATAGATGATACACCAGCAGAGAGAACCCCTTCCAGCGGGTGTAATGAGTATCGTAATTCGTGCCTTGCACGGCCTGGAAGAGACCCTGTTCGCAATTTTATGGACTACTCTCCTGATTCCTGCATGGATGAGTTTACTCCAGGGCAGGTGGCCCGCATTCAGGCAATGATTGTTACCTACAGGCCAGGGCTTCTCGATACATCCACAGCAACCACCTCCATTGCTGGCGGTCCGGTTACCACCACCACATCAGTTATGGATGGCCCGACTACAACCACCACAGTTTTTTCAGGGACTACCACCACCTCTGCTGCGAATCAGGGCGTGCCTGTTATAGATTCTCTGACAGTATTTCCTGATTCAGGATATGCAGGAGATGATGAGTTTACTGCAACTAATTTTATATTTACCTGTATTGCACATGATCCTGATGGATCTGTTGTTAAATATGTCTGGGACTTTGATGGAGATGGTGAAATAGATTTAGAAGAGAGTACCGGCGCAGTATGGGGTGTTTATTACTTTGAGTCAGGAAACTATATTGTGCAGGTACAGGTATATGACAATGACGGCAATGTTTCTGACATCGCATCAGTACAGGTTACTGTGTGGTAACGCGCTTTTATGAGAGAGTGTGTGATCTGAAAGAACAGGCAAAAAGATAAATTTAGAGATATTATGCAAGGAGGGGAGAATTTTTAATCAGGTAAAATTGCAGGAGTTTTTATATTTTGTATTATTTGCTGACTCTATTTTTGGTAAAAATATTTGACTTTTAATTTTTATGGTGATATAGATAAAATAGAGAAAACAGCCTGTCATAACAGTTACTCGCGAACAGGGACTGCCTGTTTTCCGAATCTCCAATAAAAACAACCACTTAGCAGCCTGTAACAAAGGAATGTTTTTATTTAAAATCTTTTAATCCCTCAGGTGTTTTTACAAAGGGCTGAAATATATAATTTATAGATATTTACCAGATGAATCAGTTAAACGGCAAAATGTTGAGGAGGGTTATAAAATGAAAAAAGAGTATTTATTGTTTCTCCCAATCGTGGTTTTATTAGCACTGGGGTTTTTTACAGAGTCAAGCTCAGGCAGGTATTTCGGAAGCCATGGCATGCACGATGGTGATTATGGTGGATACGGTGGAGGCTATGGCGGATATGGTGGTGATGGCATGCATGGTGGAGGCTACGGCGGATATGGTGGTGATGGCATGCATGGTGGAGGCTACGGCGGATATGGTGGTGATGGCATGCATGGTGGAGGCTATGGCGGATATGGTGGTGATGGCATGCATGGTGGAGGCTATGGCGGTGATCATGACGGATACGGAGGATGCCATGACAACAGTACTGATGACAACAGTATTGATGACAACAGTAATGATGACTGCAGTGATGATGACAGCAGCTATGAAGAAGACTGTAAAGGTTGCGAAGCAGACTGTGACAATGACACTGCAGTGGGAATATTTGATCTGGTTATCATGAGAGACGAATATGGAAGAAACGATTGTGATGATGAAAAACCATGTAAAGCTGACTGCGACAATAATACACAGGTAGAAATTTTTGATTTGGTTATTATGAAAGCAGGGTATGGGAATTTGGGCTGTCGAAAATAAACGGATTAAAACAGCATGAATATAAAGGCAGGGCTTGTTAATTCAAGTCCTGCCTTTTTTGTTAAGTTTTTGGACAGATCACGCTCTTTCATGCAATAGTAGCTTATTTCTATTTTACAAAGCATCACCACAGACCGGACAGTCAGGAGTTTTTTTCTGTGGCAGGTGATTGAATTCCATGCTGGTCCCGTCCCATATGAGAAGGGTGCCAAGGAGGTTTGAGCCGATTCCGCTCAAATATTTAATGGCCTCAAGAGCCTGAACACAGCCCATAACACCGGCAGTTGCTCCGACTATGGGAAAGACAACAGGTGGGGGTGATCCGGCATTAATGCACCATAGACACGGCGTTTCAGGGGTTTTTATAAAGGTTAGCTGCCCCTGCATTCCATAAACACCTGCATGTATCATAGGAATACTGTTCTGAACCGCATATCTGTTAAGAATATGTCGAGTATCAAAATTGTCAAGGCAGTCAATTATCAGGTCAACCTCTCCGACTAAAAACGAAACACTTTCACGGGTAATTTTGTCTTTAAGCGGTTCAACCTTTACATCCGGATTAATCCTTTCAATTGTCTCCTTTGCAGAGAGAGCTTTGTTTTTTCCTATTCTTGAATCATCATGGAGTATCTGTCTGTTAAGGTTTGACAACTCGGGTTCCCCGAAATCGCATATTCGAATCACGCCTGTGCCTGCAACAGCTAAATACAAGGAGACGGGGCTGCCCAGCCCACCGGCCCCAGCCACAAAAACCCTGGACTTTTTCAGTTTTTCCTGTGTTTTTTCTCCCCATCCCGGGAATATCATTTGCCTGTGGTATCGAATCTTTTCATTTTCTGTTAAAGGTTTTGAAGATGGTTTGGACATTTTTTTGGTCCTCCCGCATATTTGATAGGATTGTCAAAAATTTAATTGGCTCTCGTCTTTCCCGCGAAGCTTGTCCTCGACTGCGATCGGGAATCTATTTGTTCAGGCTAACTTCCTGCTATCCGCACACTGGACAATTCGGGTCTTTTTTAATTTCAATTTTACAAAACTCCATCAGCTCTCCGTCCCAGGTGAGAAGTTTACCTTTCAAGTTAACACCTATACCAAGAATCCACTTGATCGCCTCGAGTGCCTCCAGAACACCAATCACACCTGGAGTTACACCTGCTACAGGAAATATTTGATTTGGTGTTGAGCCTGGGAAGATACAGTGAAGGCACGGTGTTTCAGGGCTGTGAATAAAAGTAATCTGCCCCGACAGACCATGTATGCCTGCATGTACCATAGGCAGTTTTTTTTGAACAGCATATTGATTAAGAATGTGTCGGGTATCGAAATTATCAAGGCAGTCCAGAATAATATCACTCTCACCAACCAGTTCATCAACAGTGTTTTCAGTCAGCTTAACAGTAAGTGGAACTACATTAACATGGGGATTAATATTAAACAGGGTTTCCCTGGCGGAAAGAGCTTTGTTTTTTTCTATATCTGACTCAGCATGAAGTATCTGCCTGTTAAGGTTTGAAAGCTCGGGCTTTCCAAAGTCACATATTCTGATTTGTCCTATTCCTGCAGCTGTTAGATAGATTGCAACAGGTGAGCCTAACCCCCCCGCGCCGGCGATAAATACCGTCGAAGACCTGAGCTTTTCCTGTCCCCCCTCCCCCCAGTTATTAATAAGCATCTGACGTTGATAACGTATTAGCTCTTTAGTATTAAGCGTCACTTTTTCCTCCTGCTAAAGTTTTAAAAGCAGATCCGGTATCTCAGCTGATGGAACAAAAGAGCTGTGACTTTGTGCGATGGACTGTGTCAGCCCTGATCCTCCACCGGTAAGGATCTGAAATCCCTCAATCCTGTTTCCTGCATCGTCTTTGCGTATTTTACCAACAAGTCCAATGTCTGCAATCCCTGAATGGGCGCAGCCGTTAGGACACCCCGAAATGCGGATGGAACCTTCTCTGGTTTCAGGCAGTTTTCCGCGAAGATCCTTTTCAACAGCATGGGTGTTAACCAGCGCATGTTTGCAAAAGGTAGAACCAGGACATGATACTATGTTATGAGGGGAGACAAGCTCACGCATGGTGCAGTTGTCAGTGACAGCTTTCAGTGCAGAAACAGTATTTAATGCAAACAGGGAAAGCCTGTGGTGGTTTTGCAGTCTGGCAACCACGTCATCTTTTTCCGTCAGATGTGCAATTGCCTCCATGTGTCGGATTTTAAGGGCGCCGTAAGGGATATTCAGCTCGGAAACAAAGCTGTATCCTCTGTCAGGGAAAGTAACAGGTGGTACAGGCGGCAGGGTTTTGTTCAGACATGCTTTAAATTTCCTGTCAAGCAATTGAAGAAACTGAGAATCTCCAAGGCGTATCCGTGCATGACGCAGACGGGCCCTGCTCCTGTGCTTTCTGTCACCGTGCTCATTGAAAAGCTGTACTGCAGCAAGTGCAAGTGCCGGAACATTACCTGGCAGAAGGCCTTTTTTTAAAATAATACCGGTAACAGGGCGGGAACCAAGAGATCCTGCCCCAATTACTTTGAAGGTAACTGTTCCGTCTTTTAAATCAGCAACAAAACCCAGGTCATTAATCCATGGCTGGGCACAGGCTTTTGTGCAGGAAGAGAAACTTATTTTGAACTTGCGTGGCAATGTGTAAATCCCAGGAAAGTTTTTCAGTTCATTCTCCACAGTTAGGGCAACTGATGTAACATCAGGGGTGCCTTCACATAATCCGTTCCCGGGACAGACAGTTATGTTTCGCAAAGTATTACCGCATGCTCCCAGGCCTGAAAAGCCGGCTTTTATCAGGTCCGCCTGCAGGTGTGGTATAACATCAGGAGTAATATTATGAAACTCCATATCCTGTCTCGTGGTAAGGTATAACGGGGTTGAGGGAGTGTAACGCCTGCATGCAGCAGCAAGAGCTGACCACTGATTTGCTGTAACCACACCACCAGGTATCTTGATTCTCTGCAACCATAATCCATCCCGTCTCTGGGGGTACAGTCCAAGGAGCCTGCATTCTGAAGAATCTTCAGGGAGTGAAGAACATGGAAATAATGGGGCTATGGTTTTATTCATTATTGCTGTTTTTCGACTTTTCATTCCTGTTTTGAATTGAGTATTTCACAAGAGTCAGTCCATTGCTGTCAAGAAGTTGCCAGTTGATGCGGTTGTTTTTAATACGGGCGATCAGGCGGTGTTTGACTTCGGAAATCTGAAATGGGAGCTCAACTGAAAGTGCGGCACGCGGGCAGGCTTTTACACATGCAAAACAGTCCCAGCAATCTGATGGTTCCCGCATTACGGCTTTTCCGTTTTCTCTGTAAAAAAGATAACCCGGGCAGATTTCCTCACAGCATCCTTCTGCCCTTCCGCGACAACCGTTGCAAAGAATGTAATCAATTCGTACTGTCATTGTTTATTCCTTCAATCGGCATGTAAGTGTAGGGGGGCTGAAGGTTTCTTTTTAACACGCGAATTTTATCCTGTTCCATCTTTGAATTAATAAAAGCTAAAAACTCTAAATCGTTACGCATCGGAAAATCAAGCCTTGTTTGATAACACGGCCAGCGGGTTTCACACCTTGCAAGCATATGTTCTACCAGTACTCTTCCCAACAGAATTCTGTCCATTGTATCCTGGACACGCATGAGTTCATAAGGCTCGGCTGCTTTCATATCACCTGCCCTGTAAAAAAGCCTCAATAGATACTTTCGTGCCAGGACAAGCTTGTCACGGCTCGTTTCATAGTTCTGGGTGCTTCCCCCGGCATATTCTTCCATTATTTTCTGCAGGCGTTCCTCAACCTCCGTAAAAGTAATGTCCCCGTCTGAATAGAGGGGCGAAAAGATTTCACCCATTGCAAGGGTTACCGACTTCTGGGGCACTTCAGGTTCAGGTATTTCGCAAAATGTCTTTATTATATCCTCCACAGCCATTTCAGCTTCAGCAAAGCACCCTGTAATATATTTTTTCGGTGATCCGCCTGCGACATCCCCTGCTGCATACAATCCATCAAGAGTCGTTCGGCGGTTTTTGTCAATCCAGAATCCAGCCATGCCGTGCCCACCGTTTATATAGGGTTCAGAGCCGCAAATTTCTATATGGGTGCGCGGATGGTCAGGATCTTTGAGAAGATCAATAATAATTGAAGGAGCCATGTTCAGATAACTTTCAACCAGATCATTGTACTGTTTTTTATCAAGTGAGCTAACATCCACATAACATGGTCCTGTACCCTTTTTATGTTCATCGATGGTAAAAAGCAGGCGTTCACATGTTGTCAGAGGCCTGCCCAGCATCTCCTCCTTTTTTTTTATGTATTTTTCGTTTCGTGCATTGCATTGGGACATGCCTGTACCAAGCACAAGAGTGCCGGTTGGTGCTATAACATCTTTTGTTCTCAGTGCTGCAAAGCGCATTTCAAATGATGTCATTTCAGCACCTGCCCTGATACCCATTGCAAGCCCAGAACCTGCATTATAGGGACAGTACCATGTTTTTGTTCTTGCAAGCCCTGGATTTGACGGCCGGTATATCCCGCTTGCTCCGCCAGTGGTAATCAGAACAGCCTTTGCTTTTATTGTCATAAACTCCATGGATCTGAGGTCAAAGGCTGCAACACCGGAAACTCTTTTTCCTGTCCTGTCAAAAAGGAGCCTGTATGCAGGTGTTCTGTTATATACATGGACACCTTGAGAAATAACAGCTTCGGCAAGCAGCGGCTTGATCTGCTCCCCATGCATGAGAATTGACCGGGGAGAACGTGCTAAAAACCTGTCTTCCCTGTCTTTGGGAACAGGGACCCCTAATTTTACAAGCATTTGTGTCATGCTGTTCAAACGTTTTCCTATGGAAAGAACGAGGTCTGAACGAAGAACGTCATAGTTGTCGCGCTTAACATACTCAAGATAATTTTCCGGATTAGAATCCACAAGATAGGCATTAACAGCATTCAGGCCCATTGCCAGGCATCCCGAGCGCATTATATTGGCCTTTTCAATAACCGTGACATCAAGGTGCGGGGCTCGCTGGCCGGCAATTATAGCAGCCATGCACCCGGCAGTGCCCCCGCCAATGATCAGTATATCTGTTTCTATATGTCTATCTTTTTTAAAAGGCATAGCAAAAAGACGAATTGTTACTGTCAGAGGATTGTTAATCCTCAAAAAAAGTGGTGCTTAAATACCTCTCGCCTGTATCGGGCAGAATGACCACAACAAGCTTTGTTTTATTTTCAGGACGATTTGATACCTTTACCGCAGCATGTACTGCGGCGCCTGAGGATATGCCGCATATAATGCCTTCATTACGGAAAAGATTTTTTGTCATGTGAAAAGCCTCAGCATCAGATACTTTTATGATATCATCTATCACAGTACGGTCAAGAACCTTCGGGATAAAGCCAGCCCCGATGCCCTGAATCATGTGTGAACCCGGTTTGTCTCCTGACAGTACGGCAGATGTGCCGGGTTCGACAGCAATGACCTGAACCGATCTCTTTCTCTGTTTCAACTCTCTGCCAACACCCGTAATTGTTCCACCTGTGCCTACCCCTGAAACGATAATGTCGACAGCGCCGTCAGTATCATCCCAGATTTCCAGGGCAGTAGTTCGCCTGTGTATATCAGGATTTGCCTCATTTTCAAACTGCATGGGGATGAAAGAGTTTCCCAGACGCTCTGCCAGGGACCTGGCTTTTTCAATGGCGCCTTTCATGCCCAGTTTGGCATCAGTCAGGATTACAGTGGCACCCAGAGTGGAAAGCAGCTTTCTGCGTTCAGGAGTCATCTCTTCCGGCATGGTCAGAATCAGCCTGTAACCCTTGATGGCAGCAACCCATGCCAGCGCTATGCCTGTATTTCCGCTGGTGGGTTCTATAATCGTCATGCCGGGCTGAAGTACTCCGCGGACTTCTGCATCCTCGATCATGTTCAGCCCAATCCTGTCCTTGACACTTCCGCCAGGACTGAAAGCCTCTATTTTTGCAACTACGCTTGAGCTGGCAATCCTGGAAAGCCGGACAAGTGGAGTGCAGCCGACAAGGTCAGTCATTGATTCTGCAATTTTCATTTAAAACTGTATTTCCAGTGCCTTGAACGGACAGGCCGGGATGCACAACTCACAGGCAATGCAGAGTTCCTTTACAAATGAAACCTCCATTGTATCCCTGTCCACTGACATGGCCTGGGTGGGGCAGGCTGGAATGCATGCTGTGCAATGGGTGCATTTGCTCTCATGCCATTTAATGTCCTGAGCAAGTGATTGAATTTCAACCCCCAGACCCTTCAGGTATTTAATCCCATCTTCAAGTGATTTCTTCTTTCCTGAAAGTTCAAGCACAAGCCTGCCTTCCTCGTTAGGGGCAACAACACCACGAAGAATGTTAAGCATCAGGTCGTAATCCTTTACCAGATGCGTTGTAATGGGCTGACCAACCAGTGTGGACGGAAATGTCAACACTATTCGTTTTTTTGCCATGTTCTGTTTCTCCTCTCCTTTTTGAACTTTTTTACTGCTTCTGCTTTACAGGTTTTTCATTTAAAAGCTTGAAGCTGATTCCTGAATCAACCGAAGGTATTGGAGCTACGGGTTCAGTAAGGTAAAAACTCTTTGATAATATTTTTTCCTTCAGAAGATGCGCAATCTTCCTGGCGCGGCTGAAACTTGATATGCCCCCGGTCCGCACCTGTTTGCCCTTGATGGTAATCTGCCCGCTTTTCAGCTGTGCGTAGTTTACCTCGCCAAGGCTGCCCGGAATTATCTGGGGGTAGGCTTTGCTGTAATCAACGATCTGGGCAAAAATATCTTCATCCTTTACTGATGTGTATTTTACCATTTCCTCATTTATTATGGGGATGGGTATCCCGATGCCAACGGTGAGGGTGGATCCGTATCCTGCAAAGCTCGCGCCCCTTAGCCACTCGCTGCTCATATGCTTTAAATCTCCCATTACCGCCAGTGTTCCGGCCGGCATCAGGGGTACACCGTTTTTGCCGCGTTTCACACTGGGATTATGCTGAGTTCCCTGCCATACGACATAGCCCTCTCCCCCGCCCAGGAAAATTCTTGTTCCGATACCTGTTGTCAAGTATTTGGGATCATTCAAAAGGGGTGAGAGCTGTCCGGCACTGGAGTAGTTTGCATTTCCCAAACGTGGCTGCAGCCTTCCCATGTAAGTGTATATGACCTTGTCTGAAAGGTTAACAGCTACGTTATAGTTCTGATAACAGTTTCTTGGATTAAACAGCACTGCCTCATTCATATCCTTCAGAGTGATCCAGGTTTCAAGATTCTTTCTGGGATAACAGTCAGTACCGTAAGTAGTTGCCGTCAGCTTAACACTCTTTCCTGCTACCAGATCCTCAATGACATGTCCCCCTCCATACTTGAATGTACCGGGGAAAACCGTATTTTTAGGGTCATCATTCTTTATTGCCGTAGCCCCTATCAATATATCTACAGCTGCAAAGCCTGTATAGCACGGCACATCATTTATGTAACATGTTCCGCCACCTATTTTTATACGTGGTTTTGTGTGTCCGATATTAAAATATGCTCCTGAAGAACACATAGGCCCGAATGTTCCTGTTGTAACCACATCTACTTCAGCCGCAGTTTTTTTAATCCCCTTTTTCCCCACGATATCAATAATTTCCTCAGCAGTGACAACAACTGCTTTCCCTTTTTTAATCTTATCATTTATTTCCTTGATTGTTTTCGGCATGGAAACCTCCGCTAAATTTTTAAGTTTTTTTTATTATTTTTTAAACAGCCATGTGGTCAGATACCGCTCTCCTGTATCAGGTAGAATTACCACTATGAGCTTGCCTGTATTTTCATCCCGTTTTGCCACATCAACCGCTGCATGTACAGCTGCGCCTGATGAAATTCCTGCAAGTATTCCCTCTTCTTTTGCAAGCCTTTCGGTCATTATGCCTGCATTGGTGCTTGATACTCTGATTGTTTCATCAATAATTTCACGGTTCAGGATATCAGGAATAAACCCTGCACCAATACCCTGTATTTTGTGTTTTCCTGGTTTTCCCCCTGAAAGGACAGGTGATTCTAACGGTTCAACAGCAATAGCCCTGAAACCCGGTTTCTTCTTTTTAATCACTTCTGCAACACCCGTTATTGTGCCTCCGGTGCCGACTCCTGCTACAAGGATATCAGCCTTACCGCCTGTGTCCTCCCAAATTTCAACAGCGGTTGTTTTTCGATGAATTTCAGGATTTGCTGGATTTTTAAACTGTTGGGGCATGACATAGCAGGAGTTCTGTGAAGCAAGCTCCTCAGCTTTTTTCACTGCCCCTGCCATTCCCTCACTTCCAGGTGTCAATACAATCTCAGCACCAAAAAAGGTTAGAAGTTGCCGCCGTTCCATGCTCATGGTATCAGGCATGGTGATTTTGAGCTTATAGCCTTTTGCAGCACAGACCAGCGCAAGCCCTATTCCAGTGTTGCCACTTGTGGGTTCTACAATAACAGTGTCAGGGTTTATTTTACCCTCTTTTTCTGCTGCCTCAATCATACTGACTGCTATACGGTCTTTCACGCTGGCACACGGGTTAAAGGACTCAAGCTTTGCAGCAACCCGTGCTTCGCATTCCTTTGTGACCCGGTTTAACATGACAAGAGGCGTTTTACCAATAAGCTTGGTGATGTCCTGTGCTATGTTATTTTCGTTCATAAAGAAATCCTCTCAATTTATAAAACTCATTTAAATACTGTAATCTATTGGAACAGGATTTTTTTTATTCTGGCTTTCCACCAGAGCCTCCAGTGTTGTTGAATCAAGGACATTCTCAATAGCTTCTTTTAAATCTATCCAGACCTCCCTTGTTGCGCAGAAGTGTGTCCTGTTACATACATCAGGTTTATCCACACATTCAACAGGAGCCAGAGAGCCGTCAACTGCTGTGACAACATCTTTAAGCGTAATGGCTGAAGATGGCTGCGTAAGACAATATCCTCCGCCTTTACCCCTTATATTTTTTATGAGGCCACTTTTCCGCAGAGATGATAGAATATGATCAAGGTATTTAGCAGAAACTGCCTGCCTTTCAGCAATATCCTTAAGCATGGATGCCCCGCTTTCACTGTAAATGGCAATGTCTATCATTGCCCGTGTGCCGTAACGACTTCTTGTTGATAACTTCATTTTGTTCCTCTGATGATTGATCTATAAATCCATATATAGAGTAGATTAATAATTCAATAATGTCAATTTTTTTATTCAAACAGGAAAGACCGGTCAAAATCTTTCCACACAGGATCCAGGTCTTTTGTTTTAAGCATAGACGCTATGTTTTGAGGAGTTCTTTTGTCAGCAATTTCAAACTGCTCCAGAGAATTTTCTGAAACAGTATATCCACCGGGATTTGTTTTTGACCCTGCACTCATTCTGGTAATTCCAATTCCAGCCATTCCGTTTCTAAACCCGGGGTTTTCCCTGGTGGAAAGAACAAGGTCTGCATCAGGCAAGACCATCCTGAGTGCGAAAATAAGCTGAGCAAACTCTTTGTCTGAAACGTTTACGTATGGCTTAAAGTTTCCGGCAGCAGCTCTGAATCGCGGGAAAGAGACTGCAATCCCGGATTTCCAGAACTTTTTCATCAGGTATCCGGCGTGAAGAGCGGTAAAGAACACGTCAGTCCTGAAATCGCTAAGCCCAATGAGAACACCTATTCCCATTTCCCGAAAACCTGCTTCTCCGGCCCTTTCAAGGGCTGAAAGCCTGTAGTTGAAATCAGCCTTTGGCCCCCTGTGAACAGTTTTATATACTGTCCTGTTGTATGTTTCCTGATAAAGGGCAATCCCTGAAACCCCACAACTGGCAAGTTTTTTGTAATCTCCGGTATCCATCGGATAGACTTCGATTGACACAGCAGCAAAATTTTTTGTAAGCTCACGGGCGATATCCCCAAGAAAGGCAACAGTGACTTTCCTGCTGTTTTCACCTGAAACAAGCAGAAGGTGCCTGAACCCCTGACTGTAAAGGCTTTCAGCTTCTTTAATGACCTCTTTTTTTGTAAGGGTTTTTCGCTTTATTTTATTTTTTGCATTAAATCCGCAGTAGGCACATTCATTGACACATTCATTTGAAACATAAAGAGGAGCATAAAGCTTCACGGTTCTGCCAAAGCGCAACAAGGTTATTTCCCGTGATAAATCGGCCATCTTTTCCAGGAACCTGCCGGCAGCAGGAGATATTAAAACAGTGAAATCCTTTAAGTCGAAATGTTTTTTCTCCAGGGTGTTTAATACAGTCTGTTCAGTAACAGAATAGATTAAATTTCTGATATGTGTCAAATCTGTTTTTTGAAGAATTTTTAAAAATGACATATACATATATTTATAAAAATTGGTTTGACCTGACTTGTGTCAAGCTGTTTGGAAAATTTGCTTAATTTAAGTACTAAAACAATATGTTGCGTGTCTCGGGTTAAACCCGTAACTTGCAACGCGTATCATTTATTAAACCACATAGTTTCAAATAATATAAACACAAAGAGATATAACTGCTAATATTTATTAAGAGAGGTTATTCCAGAAATCCGGTCAGTGGACTTGAAGGTGAAGCTTTATCTTTTTCTTTAATTGGGCCTGCATCAAGGGCTGCTTCAGCGCTCTCAACAGCAAGCCTGAATGCCCGGCCCATAGTGACAGGGTTATCAGCAACAGCTATTGCTGTATTGACCAGGACAGCATCAGCACCCAGTTCAATGGCTTTGGCAGCATGAGACGGCATACCAAGCCCTGCATCCACCACAACCGGAACAGTAGCCTGTTTGATAATAATGTCAAGAAACTCCTCTGTCTTAATACCACGGGCTGAGCCTATTGGAGAGCCAAGGGGCATGACAGCAGCGCATCCTGCATCTTCCAGGCGTTTTGCCAGAGCAGGATCAGCATGCATATATGGAAGCACAATAAAATTTTCCTTTACAAGTATTTCCGCCGCCTTAAGGGTTTCAGAGGGGTCGGGCAGAAGATAGACCGGATCAGGAGTAACCTCAAGCTTTACCCAGTTCAGCCCTGATGCTGTGCGGGAAAGCCTTGCAAGGCGTATTGCCTCATCAGCATCCTTTGCGCCTGAGGTATTGGGAACAACAAGGTATTTTCCAAAATCTATGGCTGACAGGGTAGGGTCCTGCTCCGAGAAATTAACCCTGCGAAGCGCAACTGTTACAAGTTCTGTCCCGGATTCTTCAAGTGTATTTGCAAGAACTGAAGGTGACGGGTATTTGCCGGTGCCCACAAACAGTCTTGATCTGAATTTTCTGCCTGCTATTACAAGTGATTCCACTTCAGCCTCCTCCCACAAAAGATACAATTTCCACCTTATCCCCGTCCTGCAGCTCAGTCTGAGCGAACAGTTCAGGATTTACAATATCCCCGTTAATTTCTACAGCAGCCATTTCAGTTTTTACACCCAGAGACTCAAGCAGCTGCAATACGTTTTCAGGTTTTTTAAAAAAAGTTTTTTCCTTTCCATTTACCCTGAGTATCATTTTTCTTCCCCCAAAATTAGTCTTATGATTATATGTGCCTGCATTGAAGCCGCAATGCCAACCCGTGAGGCAAAAAGGCCTGATCCATCGTTTACTTCGCTTTTCATGTCACCGGCAACATAAAAATTATCAGAGATTTTTAGTGTTGTTATCTCATTGCCACACCCAATTCCAGCAAGGCCTGATGCTGCCACAACAGAGCAGCCGGGCAGGTTTTTCTTCAGGCCAAAGACGATTTCAGCCTTGTTTGCAGGGTCATCAAAGCATTCGGCAACAACCCGGCATCCGGAAAAAATTCTGGCGCAGTTTGCTGATGTTACCTTTCTACAGACTGGAACTACCTCAGAAAAAGGGTTAAATTTTTTAATGTTTTCAGCCAGTGCCAGCACTTTTTTCATCCCTATCTGGGATAAAAGGAAACGCTGCCTGTTCAGGTTTGACGGCTCAACGATATCAAAGTCTGCCACAACAATTTTGCCGATACAGGCGCGTGCAAGGGTCTCAGCAACAACCGTTCCAAGGCCTCCCGCACCTGCTATCCCTACACATGTTTTTTTAAGCTTCTCAGTTGTTGAAAAAGGCTGGCGCGAGAAGATTAATTCTTCGATTTCATCCTCTGATGGACTGGTCCCCTTCCTGAAAAAGTACAGGCGGTCTCCATCCTCAATTTTTTTATCCTGGTCAGTTATTAAAACTGTGTTTACAATCGCAAGATCACTGGCAGGAAAATATTCGGACCTTATTTCCCCAAGGGTTGTGCCAGCTGTTTTGCATGCCTTGCCATTTATAATAATATTCACTGTTTTCTTCCCGGACTGTGGCAGTTTTTATCAAAAAACATGGTAATGCCTGCAACAGAAAAATCATGCTGGATCTCTTTCTGTAAAGCAGTAATCCTTTCACTGTTAAGCCCCCCAAGCAGCACAACCTTTTCTCCATAAACAGAGGCAAGTTTTTTCAGCTTTTCCCGGGATAAAACCTCGCCCCTGTTTTTCGGTTTTGAAAAAGGTTGAAACACAGGGGAAATAAAAACATATTGTGCTGAGCCCCCAAGCAGATTCACAGCTTTTTTAAAGTCATGGCATGAAGCTGTTATGAACGGCTGCAAAGACTGAGGAGTCTCAGGAATTAAGCCTGTTTCAAAACTTCTATAGTGTATACCAAAAGCAGATCTTTTTGAATCATTTCTTGTCCTGGCTGGAATAACAGGCAGTATGTCGTGGTTATTAACAGCTGGAATTAACCTGTCAAGACAGTCAGGAAGAAGGGAAGACCTGAGATATATGAAGGACACACCCCTGTTTTTAAGATCAGGAAGATGATTCATAACCTCATCACAGGTGAATCCATCAGGGGTAATTGCAAACTTTTTCATAATTCATTATTGCCGGCTGCCTGTGGCAGACAGATTTAGTCCGGATTGTCAGTTGCAGACCTCAATTTTTGTTCAGCCATGTTTGTCCGTCCTTAATATTATAACCAAAACTCTGAAAAACTGAAAGCTTTCATAATTAATTAAGGGAGAATAAGGGGACGTAGGTGAATAGGTGCATAAAAAGCTTGACATGAGAGTGCAATCAATATAAAACACAAGGTATGCCAAGACAGCCAAGACTTGATGCTCCAGGCGCATTGCACCATGTAATGGGACGGGGAATCGAAAACACAATAATATTCCGCAGGGAAGAGGATAGGGTGGATTTTGTGCAGCGTATGGCTGGGTTGTGCGATGAGGGAGCACTGAATGTATATGCCTGGGCGCTGATGCCAAATCACTTTCATTTACTGGTCAGGACAGGCAATCAGCCTCTTTCCAGCAGTATGAAAAAGCTTCTTACCGGCTATGTGGTTAATTTCAATCGACGGCATAAACGGTTCGGTCATCTTTTTCAGAACAGATATAAATCAATCATCTGTGAAGAGGACCCCTATCTTATGGAGCTGACACGCTATATACATCTTAACCCGTTAAGGGCTGAAATAGCAGATGGGATGTCAGGGCTTAAAGAATATGTATGGACAGGCCATTCAGTAATTCTTGGAAATATAGAGAGGGAGTGGCAGGACACACAGACGGTTCTTAATTATTTTGGAAAAAGAAGGGAAAAAGCTGTTGTTGGCTATGAAAGTTTTGTCAGGGAAGGGATCAGCCATGGCAAGCGGTTAGATCTGGTTGGAGGAGGTTTGATACGCAGCCAGGGCGGTTGGTCTCAGGTATTGTCCTTAAGACAGAAGGGAATCAAAAGCGTATCGGATGATCGGATACTGGGAAGCAGCGATTTTACAGAAAGGCTTTTACGTGAGGCTGAAAAAAAAGACAGACAGACATTGCGCCTGAGAGCAAAGGTAAGGGATTTAGAATTACTGGCAGAAGAAATAATAAAACGCGAAGGAATAAAGGAATCGGAATTACGTTCAGGAAGCAGAAAACCAGAAGTGCTAAGGGCTCGTACATTGTTTTGTCAGATAGGGGTAAAGAAGATGGGATATTATGGGGCTGAAGCTGCCCGCTATCTCGGCATGACAACATCAGCTGTGAACCGCAGGGCCAACTCAAATGAATTGCCTGAGGTGGCTGATTATTTATAAACAATCACATTTTGATATGCACCTGTTCACCTACGTCACCTTTATTCTTTCGTCCCCTTTATTCTTTATTTGTTCTGGGGGAAAACAGGGACAGGAAAAAAGGAGATATGAATGAAAGTTATTGGAGTATCAGGTTCACCGATCAAAAACAGCAATACGGACCGGGCCTTGCAAGCTGTTCTAAAGGCCACGGGATTACAAACCGAGTTTGTGAAACTGCTTGATTATATTGTAGCCCCCTGCAGAGCATGTCTTGGATGCGTAAAGACTAACAGATGTGTGATTAAAGATGACGGGATAATGCTGACGGAGAAAGTCCGTCAGGCTGACGCCCTTGTTGTTGCCGGCTTTACCCCATACTCAACCCTTGATTCCAGAACCAAAGCGTTTATTGAACGTCTTTATCCGTTACGTCACAATCATGGCTACATGGCAGGCAAACCAGGGGGTGCGGTTATTACGTCGTGCGTTCCGGAAACCAGAGATATGCTTCCACCTGCCAGTCAGATGGGAATTAACGGCATTCAGTTTTACATGATGGAAGAAGGCATGAACTTTGTTGGGGCAGTCAAGGTGCAGGGAAATGTTCCGTGTGTGAGATGCGGGTTTGGTGACCAGTGCCGGGTGTCAGGCCTGAAGATGATGTTTGGCCAGGACGCATCAGTCGATTCTGTTGGAATAAAGGAGTTTGAGAAGCAGCCTGTTGCTGTGGATGCTGCAAAGGAGCTGGGCATGAAGATTGCCCAGGCACTGAAAACCTGATAATTATACCTGAATATTTACCGGTTCTGGCCAACCTTGGAATAAAGAGGAATATCCAAACACAAACTCAAAAAATTAAAAAGAAAAGTTAATTGTTGTTCTGCTGCAGCACCACGGTGTTAGCGCGTGGGGAGGATTGTGGAGTGAAGTTGATGAGGTGGGGTCTGGGAATTGTTATTCTTATTTATGGATTAATGACAGTTGATTCAGTGTCATTAAAATGGGGTGTTATAGGGATATCCCTTTTTTCTATTCCCCTGCTGTGTCAATTGACACGCTCTGAATGGATACGCATATGGGCATTGTGGGGCGGAATCTTCCTGATTCTTCAATCATTTTTACCCCTGTTTTTAACTGAAGACGACTTCATAACCCTTCAACCCAACATACATCAAATTGTGGATGTAAGGGCTGGAATACCGGGAATTCACGGCAGACAATTGATCACAACAGATTCCAAAGGATTTAGAGTAACAAAGGATATAGATTATGAAAGTGATGAAAGTTATCGTATTTTTGCAATAGGGGGCTCTACGACAGAACAGATTTATCTGGATGACCGCAGCACCTGGACGCATTTACTTCAGGAATATTTGTCTGATAAGACACAACTTAATGTTGAGGTTATCAATACTGGTGTATCGGGATTAAGAGCCAGGCATCACCTGGCTACTCTGCGCAAAATAATTGAGATGCACCCTGACCTTGTAATATTTATGGTAGGCCTGAATGACTGGAACTGGTATATAAAGGAGTCCTTTCCGGAAAAACATAACATCATGGAAACAATATCAACTCTGAGGTCCAAGCTTTTTCTTAGAAATACCATGATCGGCAAGGCGATTAAGGCAGCTATTATGTCGAAAAAAAAACCTGAGAAAAAAGAGGGAAAAATATCAGTACGAGTGGATTATGGGGATTATTTTTCCAGGCAGAGAGATTCCCTGAGCAAACCCAGATCTTATTCCTTTCACCCTGTTAATGTCAACCGGCAATACGACACAGTGATGTCAGAGATAAGCAGGGAATGCCATTCCAGTAACCTGAATTGTGTTTTTATCACGCAGCCTACCGGCTATCAAAAAGGAGCAGAGAAGGACTTTAAAAAAGGATTCTGGATGACCCCCCCGAACAAACCCTATACCCTGGATTTTGAAAGCATGGTTTACATTGCTTCCCTGTATAATTCCTACCTGATAAAATTTGCTGCAAAGAACGGCCACAGAGTGTGCGATGCGGCGAACAGATTAAGTCCCACATATGATAATTTCTATGATGATTGCCATTTTAATACCGCAGGTGCCCGAAAAATCAGCATAATCATTGGGGAATGCTTGCAGGACATAGTTGGGCAGACAGGCATTGAGTCTGATGTTAAGCCTGACCATTAAATTACAGACTATTTTACATTCAGAAGCTCAAGAGCTTTTGTTATATCTGTTGTAGGATATTTGCAGTTAAAATTTTGACAGACATAGGCTGTAGCTCTGTTGCTGATACCTGTCTGATGTTTTGTAAATCCGGAAATACGCACTATTTCAGGGGTTTCCTGGTCTGTTGGACGAAAAATCATTACTTTGTTTGGTATAAAGTGTTTGCGAATAGACTTTAACATCTCTTTTGTATCAGCTGACTGCATTCTGCCTGCAATTACCACTTCATATGAAGGCCCGACAGTAAAGTCCAGAGCATTCATGAGCTGTGTGTGAGCTGATGGAGATTGTTTTATGCTTTTGGAAAAAAACCGGCCAATTTTTTCAGCCTTTTCTTCAAATTCAGGTTTTGCTGTTATGCGTGATATACGGAGAAGGTTCAGCATTGCCACTGAATTACCGGATGGGGTGGCACCGTCATAGCTTTCCTTCTGGCGGATCAGCAGGGCTTCAGCATCATCAGCAGTAGAAAAAAACCCACCTTTTACATCATCCCAGAACAGTCTGATCAGGTCTGTGTTAAGGTCAAGTGCAGCCTGGAGATAATGTGCATCAAAAGCTGTTTCGTAAAGTTCAAGAAGTCCCCAGATAAGAAACGCGTAATCATCAATCTGGGCTGACACCGCAGTGTGCCCGTCCCGATAGCGATGCAGAAGCCGCCCCTCAGGATTTTGCAAATTTTTCAGGATAAAGTCAGCAGCACGTTTTGCAGCCATGGTGAATTCAGGCTCATTAAAGACACGCCCTGCTTTTGCAAAAGCAGCTATCGTAAGACCGTTCCAGTCAGTTAAAATCTTATCATCCCTGTGGGGATGAATTCTTTTTTCACGATGATAAAAAAGTTTCTTTTTTGAGGAAGTAATGTTTTCAAGAAGTTCCTGTTCAGGCATATTAATTTCAGAAGCAAGCTTTTTAACAGTTTGCGTGATATGAAGGATGTTCTCCCCTGTTTTTGCTCTTGTTGCTTCCTCTGAGAAATTACCGTTTTCATTCATGTTGAAAAATTTAATGATTAGATCAGCCTCTTTTTCTGAAAGAATCTGCCTGATTTCCCTGATTTTCCACAGATAAAACTTCCCCTCCCTGCCCTCGCTGTCAGCATCTTCTGCAGAGAAAAACCCGCCATCAGGCGCTGTCATATGCCGCAGAACATAATCAAATATCTCGTGGACTGTTTGCTCAAAATCCTTCCTTTCTGTTGCCTGAAACGCTTCAGTGTATGCCATTGCCAGCAAAGCCTGGTCATAGATCATTTTTTCAAAGTGGGGAACAAGCCATCTGGAATCTGTAGAATAGCGGTGAAACCCATAACCAATATGGTCATATATTCCACCCATCCGCATTTTCAGAAGGGTTGACTCAACCATTTTCAGAGCTTTTTTGTCACCTGTTCTCTTCCAGTAACGGAGCAGGAAAAACATGTTGTGGGGTGTTGGAAATTTGGGGGCTGTTCCGAACCCGCCGTTATCCTCATCGAATCTCATGGACAGACTTTCATAGGCTGATTTCAGGATATCTGCACCAGGCTCCCCTCCCGGATCATTTTGATTAAGCTCCTGCAGTGTGCCTGTAATCTTATCAGCAGAACGAAGCAGCTCATCCCTTTTTGTTGCCCAGGCCTTGCTGATGCGCGGGATCAAATCCAGCATCCCCATTCGCCCAAACCGGGTTTTTTTCGGGATATATGTGGCAGCAAAAAATGGTTTTTTATCAGGGGTCATAATAATTGTAAGAGGCCAGCCCCCTGATCCGGTCATAATCTGGCAGACAGCCATGTACACACTGTCTATATCAGGTCTTTCTTCCCTGTCTACTTTAATACATACAAAAAGTTCATTCATGAGCCGGGCAACTTCAGCATCTTCAAATGATTCGTCTGCCATTACATGGCACCAGTGACAGGTTGAATATCCAATTGAAAGCAATATTGGTTTATCTTCTTTCCTGGCTTTTTCAAAGGCCTCCGGGCCCCATGGATACCACTGAACAGGGTTATGTGCATGCTGGAGCAGATACGGGCTTTTCTCATGTATAAGCTTGTTATGTTGTACTGCAGATGTTGTTTTAGCATCTTTTGCCATTGCCTGCTCCTCAGATGTTAAGTATGAAATGATTATAACAGCAAACACCAGGGACAACCTTATTACAGAGGAAATTCTTTTTAGCATCCCCGGGCACAGGCTTTGCTGATATTGCAGATTAATTTTTTTCGCCTGTTTCAGTGTCTGCATCTGCTGATTCCTCTAAAATAATAATCTGTATTAACTTTCATGCTGCATGAGAATATGTTATATAAAATAATCAAAAAATTAAATAAAAAAATCAGTTTTTTATCAGGTTCCATTATACGTAAGCTGAGCAATTCTAAAGAAACAGGGTACCACAAATCCCGCTGTGTCGGGATTTGTGTAACAGCATTGAACGGATTTAAGCATTACAAAAGCTTAACCTGGATGGTGAAGCATAATGCTTACTTAGGAAGCAGACATGGATGTCTGCTGATAATGAGTGAAATACTGTTACACTAAACTGCCTGTCTGAAAAAATGTCCGGCTTGGGTTGTAATATTCTGAAAACAGGAGGATGCCGTGTGTCTTGCCGTGCCCATGAAGATTGTGAAAAAAGATGGTTTCAGTGCTTCTGCTGAGGCTGATGGTGTGTTCATGGAAGTGAACCTTCGGCTTCTTGATGATGCCCGGATTGGTGATTATGTGCTTGTTCATGCTGGATTTGCCATTGAAAAGGTGGATGAGCATGAAGCTGAGGAGACATTGAAAATGATGGAAGAAATTGCAGGATTGAACGAAAAGAATGAAGTTCGTTGATGAATTCAGAAATGCTGAGATTGCACAGGATTTAGCAAAAAAGATAGGCATTGCAATGGAAGCAATTGCCAGGCCTGTTTCACTCATGGAGGTGTGCGGAACACACACCATGTCTATTTTCAGACATGGTATAAAAAACATTCTTCCCCCATCTGTTAAACTTCTGTCAGGCCCCGGGTGTCCTGTTTGTGTTACGCCGCCCGGCTATATTGACCGGGCCATGGCTTTTTCACAGCAGGAGGGTGTTATTGTCTGCAGCTTTGGTGATATGCTTAATGTTCCAGGAACCTGTTCGTGCCTGAGTGAAGAACGAGCCCGTGGAGCGGAAGTAAGAGATGTCTATTCTCCTCTTGATGCCCTGAAAATTGCCCTGCAGAATCCTGATAAAAAAATAATTTTTATAGCTGTTGGTTTTGAAACAACAGCTCCAGCAATTGCCGGAACAATTATGGAGGCAAAGGAAAAAGGGGCAAGCAACTTTTTTATAAGCAGTGCTCACAAATTAATTCCGCCAGCCATGAAGCTTTTAGTCGATGATGATGAGGTGAATATAGACGGGTTTATATGTCCTGCACACGTCAGTGCGATCATTGGCGCTGAGGCCTACAGGTTTTTAGCAAGTGACTGTGGTGTGCCTTGTGTTATTACAGGGTTTGAACCCCTTGATATTCTGCAGGGAATTCTTATGCTGCTGAATCAAATTACAGAAAGCAGGCCTGACGTGGAAATTCAATATTCACGAATTGTTAAAAAGCAGGGCAATACCACAGCCATGAACCTTGTTTCAAAAGTATTTGCTGAGACTGACAGTGTGTGGAGGGGACTTGGAATCATTGCGAAAAGCGGCCTTGAAGTGGCTGAACTTTTTTCGCAATTTGATGCAAACAAAGAATTTCAGATAGAGATTAAAGAATCTGAAGCGCCTTCCGGGTGCATCTGCGGGGATATTTTGAAGGGGAAAAAAGAGCCGAAGCAATGCAGCCTGTTCAGAAAAACCTGCACCCCCTCAGACCCTGTTGGACCATGTATGGTGTCCCAGGAAGGTACCTGTGCTGCTCATTACAGGTATGGGGATATTTGATATGAATTCAAAGGAAATTCTTCTTGCCCATGGAAGCGGAGGCAAGGCATCTTGTCAGTTGATTGACAAGTATTTATTGCCCGGGCTTGATAATGCGTTTATAAGGCAGATGGATGATTCTGTCCGGCTCCCGGTTGACGGGGGCACGATTCTTTTTACAACTGATTCATATGTTGTTGATCCGCCTTTTTTCCCGGGGGGCGATATCGGGATGCTTGCAGTAAACGGAACTGTTAATGATTTGTCTGTGTGTGGGGGAAAACCTCTTTATCTCAGCCTGTCGCTTATACTGGAAGAGGGCTTTCCCCTTGAACATTTTGAAGCAGTGATAAAATCTGTTTCCGAATCAGCAAAAGAGGCTGGTGTTAAGGTTGTAACTGGTGATACCAAGGTTGTTGGAAGGGGCAGCGTTGATAAGATTTTTATTAACACTGCCGGCATAGGCTCTCTGAACCCAGAGGTCTGTTTTTCTCCAGGAAGGATAAGCCCCGGCGATGCAGTTATTCTCAGCGGAACAATAGGGGATCATGGAATTGCTGTTATGCTGGAGAGGGAAGGCCTTGATATGAAATCAGATATTATAAGCGACACAGCCCCCCTTAACAAGATGGTGTCAAAAATGATGAGTGAGGCAGACTCTGTCAGGTTCATGAGGGACCCGACAAGGGGAGGAGTTGCAACAACACTCAACGAAATTTCCAGCCGGGCCGGGCTTGGTATTCTTGTTCGCGAAGAATCAGTTCCTGTTAACCCCGGCGTTGCAGCTGCCTCTGAGATATTAGGCCTTGATCCCCTGTATATTGCCAATGAGGGAAAACTCATTGCCATAGTTGACAGAAACAGATCAGATAAAATACTGGATATTATCCGGGAAGATCGCTACGGAAGAGAAGCTGCGATAATAGGGCATGTTACCAGGGATTTTCCCGGCAAGGTTGTTCTGAAAACAAAAACAGGAGGAAGACGTATGCTTGAGATGCTTACAGGCGATCAGCTTCCACGGATATGCTGAAATTAAGGGGCCCAGGGGCCCAGGATTCAAGGGGGCGAGTGTTTCCCTTTTTAGAATTTTATGGTTTATAGGCTGTTAATTTTCCCTCTTTCGTGTTTAAGTTGAAAATCAAAAAGAACTTATTTGGAACCGCAGATTCACGCAGACAGTCGCAGACTCCTGTGCGGATGACCTATCCGCCCAGGAACTTCCATCCCGATAAAACGGGATAAAAACATATGGTT
>JAJRXD010000100.1 GCA_024276465.1 Deltaproteobacteria bacterium | reverse complement strand
TGACTCTTAATCAGTAGGTTCGGAGTTCGAGTCTCCGACGGCCCATGAAAAAGTAAAAAAATATGGGGGTGGTTAGGGGGTTTTGCTAAGCACCTCTTTTTTTTGTCAAGTGATCTGTGTCAATTTTGGAATACTTTCAATTAACTTTTATCAAGAGCGTCAACATGCGGTTATGGGGTGGCAAATGCAGAGTCAAAGTAAAAGGATGTAGCAGTGATAAATAAACATGAGATATTTTGTTTCTCATTGCTTTTTGTCTGTTTTATGTCAGGAATAACATTTGCGGATGATTTTTGTGATTGTTATGGTAAATTTGAAATTATAGATAACAATAACAGCACCATTAGCACTACACTTGATAGAATAGACAGTGACTGTTATCAAATTCAAATTGATGAATATGGTAAATTAGAGGTCAGGATATCCTCTGAATACTGTGTTGTAGAGTTATATGATCCAAACTGTGAGGGTATTACATACACCGGCACATTCCCGCAAACCAATTTTAGCGTTTCAATATATCCTGGAACATACTTTTTAAACGTTATTAATTTGGGAGAGCCTGTGGAGTATACGCTAAATATTTTATTTGACCCCCTTTCTTCAGCCACAACTACGTCTGTACCCGATAATTCCAGTACAGTCACATCTGAACCTGTTACTCCAACTACCACACCCTCCGGTGGCGGTGATAGTGGGGATCCTGCTGCCACAACAACTATAACAGTTCCATCCGATACTGTTGCTACAACTACAACATCTGTTATAAATGAAGCAGGAGGGAATGAAGATTACTCAACCACAACAACTGTAGATCAACCTTTTACTGATACTACAACATCTGTACCTGAACAGGAAACGTGTCCAATCGAAAAGGTTCTTGGGGAGAGCAGTGAACTTGAAACTATAAGGAAATTCAGAGACATAAAACTTGCAAGCTCAACTGAAGGGATGAGACTTATTTGCCTGTATTATATACATGCAGACGAGATAGTGAAGGTGTTAAATACAGGGACAGGCCTTAAACAGGAAACTGCGCGGATTGTTTTGATTATTCTGCCAAAGATTAAATCAGCATTGAAAAGCAGCGACAGCATTGTTTTGTCAGGTCAGGAACTGAGCATGATCCTGGATTTTTTAAAAGCACTACAAAAAGAAGCAACTCCGGGTTTGAAAAAAGATTTATTGTTTATAATAAAAAAACTTGAAACAGGGGAATTGCTGGAAAATATAAACGGGAGTTTATAATAATTTAAAAAGTGATACTCCCCGGCACCCCCGGTATTTGCTTTTATTTGGCAAATTGTATTTGCCTTTTACCTCTTTCAATGGTTTAGCCTGTTTTAAACATTCAAATTCTGTAAAATCATTATTTTAACTTTATTCAATTAGAGTTAAATATTGACTTGAGATAAGCGATATATGGTAATATCATATATTTATAGCTAATTTAGTTAAGCAGGGAAATCGTTTGAATCTGACTATCCCAGCTTACAAGGCAGGGCAGTACGCCAAATTCATGGCTGTTGCCACTGCGGTTTCTGAAAATATTTAGAGTTTAATATAATGAGTTTAAATATATAATAAATGATGGACAATTCATCCCTGTCCACAGGACAGGGTATTCTGGCAGGGTCTTTTTAAATTGTTAAGATTAAATCTTAAATTCCGAAAAGATTTAAGCATTTCTGAGAGAGTTGAACTATCACCCCAATTGTACTGATCTGGATTCAGCAAACATTCTTCGCCTGACGCAGACACAGTTTATGGCTCAAGGAGAGGGTTTTAAATCCTGAAGGAGCCAGTAAGGAATATTTAATATAGACAGGGATAAGCCACACTGAGAAATGAAAAGTTTTCGCATTATAGTTGAAACTCCTCCCGGGGTCCCTGACCCTACTCTTGCAATTGCTGGCAGCAGAGCCGGGGGAACAGGTGTTCTTAATCTTGAGTTTGTTCCCGATATCCGGACATGTATTGAGCATATTGAAAAATTGTCAAGGTATGTTGCCCGGAATGATTTCGGTGTTAAGGTTGGCATGGACTCCTCTTTGCAGGTCGCTGAGATAGCCGACAGGCTCTCAAAGCATTTCAGAATGGCTGTTTTGAGCGGCATTCATAACGGAAACCTGAAAGACAGGGTGGGCAAACTCCGTGCTCTGGGGATCGAAGTGTTGATTGAATGTATCAGCTTTCAGGAGGCTGTGAGTGCTGAACAGGCTGGTGCTGACGGGGTTATAGCCAAGGGCCACGAATCAGGAGGGCGGATAGGTGCTGAAACTACTTTTATATTGCTTCAGCGTTTTATCCAGCAGTTGAGCCTGCCTGTATGGGCAAAGGGTGGTATTGGAGTTCATACTGCCTCAGCATGCTTTGCGGCTGGTGCTGCAGGTATTGTCCTTGACAGTCAGGTTGTTCTGACCAGAGAATCCACTCTGCCCGGAGAAATAAAAGAGAGAATTTCCGCCCTCGACGGTAGTGAGACCATATGCCTTGGAGATACAATAGGTCACCCCTATCGCGTTTGTTCCCGGACAGGCATGCCTGTGATCAGGGAACTCCAGAAAATGGAAAGAAAATTCATAGAGGATGACAAGCCTCAGAGAAAAATTGCTGTTGCCTGGCATCAGGCAGTTTCAAAGTACGCAGGATGGGAGTGTCCAGAATCGAAGCTTTTATTTTTTGGTCAGGACCTTGCCTTTGCGGCTCCACTTGCAAAAAAGCACATTACTGTAGGGGGGATTCTTGAAGCCATTCGCCAGGGTATTGATTCTCATTTAAGTGCAGCCCATAAACATCGCTGCCTTGATGAGGGGAGTACCTTTGCCTCGTCCCATGGCACCAGGTATCCTGTTTTCCAGGGGCCTATGGCGCGTGTGAGCGATCTGCCAGCCTTCGCCTGTGAGGTGGCAAAAAACGGCGGACTGCCTTTTATGGCTGCTGCCTGGATGAAAGCGGGTGAATTAGACACAGTCCTGAAAGAAACAGACACCCTGTTAAACGGTAAACCCTGGGGTGTAGGTCTGCTGGGATTTCTGCCGGCAGAGGCCTACAAGGACCAGATACAAACTGTTATCAAACGTTGTCCCCCTTTTGCCATTATTGCCGGAGGCAGGGCATATCAGGCCAGAGAACTTGAGCAAAAAGGTATCTCTACCTATCTTCATGTGCCTTCTCAGGGTCTTATGAGGATGTTTCTTGACGATGGAATCAAGAGGTTTGTGCTTGAGGGTCGAGAGGCGGGTGGACATGTGGGGCCTTTATCCAGCCTTGTGCTGTGGAATTTCACAATAGATTTGCTTCTTGAATATTTTGAATCGCATGTGGATCCACGCGATTACCATCTTCTGTTTGCCGGCGGGATTTATAATGATCTGTCAGCCTCCATGGTGGCGGTGATGGCAGCACCTCTTGCAGAACGGGGTGTGCGTATTGGTGTCCAGCTTGGAAGCTCCTACCTCTTTTGCCGGGAGGCTGTTACTACGGGGGCCATTCTTCAACAGTACCAGAAAGAAGCCATGAGGTGTGATGGTACCAAGCTGCTTGTTACTGGCCCGGGCCATGCCGAACGCTGCATGGATACGCCCTTTGCCAGGAGTTTTCAGGAGGAAAGGCTGCGTTTGATCAAAGCGGATGTCCCGGGAAAAATTCAGTATGAGACTCTGGAGCGTTTCAAACAGGGGCGTTTGCGTATTGCGTCTAAAGGTATGGTTAAAAATTCTGATTATAAGAGTAACCCCGGAGCGCCCAGGCTAATGGAACTTACTTCAAAGGAGCAATATCAGAGGGGAAACTATATGATCGGCCAATTGGCTGCATTGCTCTCCGAGCAGGTCTCCATGGATAAACTTCACAGTGATGTTACAGTCAAAGCCAGTAAAAGGGTTGATGCCCTGCATAAGCTTTCTCAAAAATCCGGTTCCGGAAGGAAAAAAAATCCACCATCTGATGTTGCCAT
Organism: Deltaproteobacteria bacterium; assembly: GCA_024276465.1. Lineage (GTDB taxonomy): Bacteria > Desulfobacterota > WTBG01 > CAIYCZ01 > CAIRTM01 > JAJRXD01. The sequence goes on along the minus strand of JAJRXD010000100.1, from coordinate 32,211 downwards.
CATTGGAATGGCCTGTCTGCTGCCCAAAGCTCATAATTTACAGACTTATTGGGAAAATATTCTTAATAAAGTCGATGCCATCTCGGAAGTTCCCGGGGACCGGTGGGATTGGCGGCTCTATTTTGATCCTGATACCAAGGCACGTGACAAATGCTACTCTAAATGGGGTGGTTTTCTTGACCCAGTACCATATGATCCTTTATGCTACGGTATTACTCCTAATTCTCTTCCTTCCATTGAGCCGCTTCAGCTTTTGACACTTGAAACAGTCCGTGCTGCACTGGAAGATGCGGGCTATTCCATACGACCGTTTCCGCGAGAACACACTTCGGTTATTTTAGGCATAAGCGGAACAGGTGATTTAAGCCAGAGATATGGTTTCCGATCAGCACTTCCCACGTATCTTGGCAACTCTACAGAAGGGATTCTTTCTCATTTTAAAGACGTTTTGCCGGAATGGACTGAGGACTCGTTTGCCGGGATCCTTGCAAACGTTGCTGCCGGCAGAGTGGCCAATCGCTTTGACCTGGGGGGGCTGAACTGCTCGATAGATGCGGCATGTGCTTCGTCATTGGCAGCCCTGTATTTAGGAGTGAAAGAACTGGAAAACCGGACGAGTGATATGGTTATCGTTGGCGGTGCCGATACCCTGCAAAATCCCTTTACTTATCTTTGTTTCTCCAAGACACAGGCATTGTCGCCCCTTGGTAAATGCCGTACCCTGGATCAAAGTGCTGATGGTACTGTGCTGGGTGAAGGTATTGCAGTGGTAATTCTTAAGCGTTTAGCCGATGCTGAGAGGGATGGAGATCGAATTTATGCTGTTATAAAAGCGGTTGATGCTGCAAGTGACGGAAGAGATAAGAGCCTGACAGCACCACGTCTTGAGGGGCAGGTTAGAGCATTGCAAAAAGCCTATACTAAAGCAGGATTTTCTCCCAGCACTGTAGGTCTGATAGAAGCCCACGGTACTGGAACTGTTGTAGGTGATCAGGTGGAGGTTCAGGCACTTAACAGGGTTTTTAATGACCAGAGGAGCAATCAGCAAAGCTGTGCTATTGGATCTGTTAAATCCATGATCGGTCATACAAAGGCTGCGGCTGGAATGGCGTCTCTTGTTAAAGGAGCTCTGGCCCTGTACCACAAGGTTCTGCCTCCAACAAATGGGGTTGAAAAGCCCAACTCTGCAATTTGCTCTTCCGAAAGCTCAATTTATGTAAATACTGAACCTCGGCCATGGATTAATGATACCAGTAAATGTCCCCGAAGAGCAGGAGTTAGCGCCTTTGGCTTTGGGGGAACCAATTTTCATACAGTCCTTGAAGAGTACACAGAGGATTTTCTGGGCTTCTCCTCTTCATCGGTTTTTCAAAAATGGCCAAGTGAGCTTTTTATCTGGAAAGGCAGTTCTCGCCAGGAGCTGCTTGAAGCAATTGAACCATTAGAAAAAGCAGTTGGCACAGAGAATAAACTCTCTCTTAGTGATCTGGCTTTTACACTTGCCGAAATTAACAGGCAAACGTTTTTATCAAAAGAAAAATCACTGACACTTGCGGTTGTGGCTACTTCTCCTGAGGATTTGAATCAAAAAATAGCCCTGGCCAGGAAATTGCTTAATAAATCCGAAAGTTACATCGTTCGTGACCTCCGGGGGATTTACTTTTCTGAACAGCCATTAAGCCAGGATAAAAAAGTAGCATTTTTATTCCCGGGGCAGGGTTCTCAATATCTTAACATGCTCCATGACCTTGCCATTCAATTTCCTGATGTCCGGGTTTGTTTTGATCGAAGTGACAGTATTCTGAAAAACCATCTTCCAAAACCCTTGAGTTCCTTTATCTTTCCCCCACCTGGCTTTAATAGAGAACAAAAGCGTTCAGCTCAGCGTGCTTTAGCTCAAACCAACATTGCGCAGCCAGCAATGGGAACAGCAAACCTTGCAATGTTTCATCTCCTGCAGGATTTTGGCATAAGGCCTGATGTGGTTGCAGGTCACAGCTATGGTGAATATGTTGCATTGTGTGCTGCCGGCGCTATCACTGAGGATGATCTGATTGCCTTATCCGAGGCCAGGGGGCGTTTTATTGTAGAAGCAGCGGGTTCATCTCCCGGGACCATGGCTGCTGTTCATGCCTCGGCTCACACTGTCAGCATGGCCCTTAAGGATCAACGAGGAGTTGAAATAGCTAACCTGAATGCACCGGAACAGACGGTTATCGCAGGATCGCAACCGGCAGTGAAAGAAGCTGTGAAGCATCTTAAAACCATGGGAATACAGGTGCAGAGGCTTCAAGTTGCCTGTGCCTTTCATTCTTCTGTTGTGGCTAATGCCCGTGAAGATCTGGCAGGGTTTCTCTCAGGAATGAAAATAGGTGTTCCCCGTTTAAAAGTATTCTCCAATACCACTGCCTCTGCATACCCTGTTGAGCCCGGGGCTATCTGCCAGCTGCTGATTAAACATCTTGTTAACCCTGTAAAATTCACACAGGAAATTGAAACCATGTATGCAGAAGGCGCAAGGATATTCGTGGAAGTTGGCCCGGGCAGGGTGCTTACAGGACTTGTTAATCAGATACTTGGCAGTCAGCCTCACCTTGCCGTTGCCTCAAATCAGGCTGAACATTCCGGACTGGCCCGATTGCAGCATCTTCTGGGAGAGCTTGCTGCGCAAGGTGTCGACATTAAGATGGATAAACTTTATGAGGGAAGGTCAGTAAAAAAGATTGACCTTAAAACATCAGGTAAAAGAGATCATCAAGATGGCCTGTCTAAAACAACCTGGCTTATAAACGGTACGAGGTCAATTTCTCCCCGTGAGATTTGCGAATCCTTACCACATGAGACTCCTGCCCCAATGCAGGTAATGATTCCTGATGAGGGGGGCACCCGTTCTTCTGGTCATAAAAAAGAGGAGCAGGTCCATGCACCAGCTTCAGACGTATCAGGGACAGAACAGCAAGCCTTTTCTGGTAAGACTGAATTAAACAGTCCGGGAGAAATAAATTCTGCCACGTCATCATTTTTGGGGAATGGGCATACTAAGGTTATGGCAGGCTTTCAACAGATGATGAGCCGCTTTCTGGATACCCAGAGAAGTGTTATGATGACTTACCTTAAGGGTAAATCTGCTGAGGACAATTCGTTTGCTAGGCTGCAGCAAAACAGAATTCAGGAAAATTCTGCCCTGATGAGTACACTACAGCAGGATGATACCATGCCTTCTGACCATGGCCATCATCAAACGACAACCCAGAAACCACCCGTAGAGAAAGAGGAAACACAGCCCCCAACTGTTTCAGAAAAAAATCCCATCGAGGCAGACACAACACAAACCAATGAAAAGCAACTGCTGCAACAACTGCTGGACATAGTAAGCGAACGAACAGGATACCCTTCAGAGATGCTCGATCTTGACCTTGACTTAGAGGCTGACCTTGGTATTGATTCTATAAAGCGGGTTGAGATTTTAGGTGCTTTCCTTAAGCGATCTGCTCCTTCTCATCAACAGGAAACAGAGAAAGGAATGGAAAATCTCTCGGAAATTAAAACGCTGCGCGGAATTATTGAATGGGTGGAGAAGCTCACCCGGTCTGAACCCGATAAAAATTCTCAAGATGGCGATACAGGGGTATTGAAACCGGCTGTCTCAGAAGATGAGGACCACAGTCCTGATGTGGATGAAGTGCTTCAGCGTTTTACCATGTCACCCGTGATAACGGAATCTGATGCTCATTACTCTCCATTAACTGCGCATGGAGTTATAGTTATTACTGATGATGAAAGGGGGGTTGCACAGAGCCTCATTAACGAAATGAAAAACCAGGGACACACTATAGCTCTGGTCCGGCTGGGTCAGGAAATAAAAGAGATAGGAAACGCATGCTACAGCGCTCCTTTTATTTCTGCAGAGGGAGCCTCTAAACTCATTGAGATCATCCGTCAGCGTCAGGGACCTATTGGAGGTCTTGTTCACCTGCTCCCTTTGAAAAAATTTCAGTCATACAGTACCATAGATTTAGCAGGTTTGAAGGACCGACTTCGAATGGAGGTTAAGAGTTTTTTCTATTTGATAAAATGCATTGAGAAGGATCTCAAGCAGGCTGAACAGGGAAGCAGTTGCATAGTGGCTGCCACTGGAATGGGTGGAAACTTCGCAAGTAATGTTTCTGTAACTCATGAACGGTTTTTTCCCGGTCAGGGAGGCATTTCCGGGCTTTTAAAAACAGTCTCTCTGGAATGGCCGGAGGTAAGGGTTAAGGCTGTTGATCTTAGCCTGGAGGAACCTGTTTTAGATCTGGCACATTACATTCTGGCAGAAATTAACTGTGGCGATAATATTGTAGAGGTTGGCTATAAAGGCTCCCAACGCCTGATTCTTGAGCCAGCCCTTACCCCTTTAGAGAACGATGGATTGGAGGGGCTGACAATTGATTCATCGTGGGTAATTCTTGCTACCGGTGGAGCCAGAGGCATCACTGCTGATGTGGTTTTTGAATTGGCCCGAAAATATAAGCCGACACTGATCCTGTTAGGCCGATCGCCAATGCCTCCGGAGAAAGAGTCTGAAGATACCGTGGGGTTGTCTTCAGACCGGGATTTAAAAGCTGCCTTAATAGTTCGCATGAAACGGCAGGGCAAAACCCCTGTCATTTCTGAAATAGATTCTGCTTATAGAGAGCTTTGCAAGGAGCGCGAGATCCGTTCCAACCTTGCAGCCATGCGAGAGGCTGGGGCCAAAGTTGAATATTTCCAGGTAGACGTGCGCGATGAGAATCAATTTGGAGGTCTCATTGATAACGTTTACAGGTCTTATGGCAAAATAGATGGTGTTGTGCATGGGGCTGGTATCATAAAGGACAAACTGATTACGGATAAAACCCCGGAGTCTTTTGACCAGGTTTTTGGAACAAAAACAGAAAGCGCATTTATTTTAAGCAAGAAGCTGCATCCCGAGTCGCTCAAATTTTTTGTTTTATTTACTTCTGTGGCAGGTCTGTTCGGAAACCAGGGACAATGTGACTATGCAGCGGCAAATGAAGTTCTCAACAAGCTAACTGTTTACTTGAACAATACCTGGCCAGGGAGGGTTGTTTCCATAAACTGGGGACCCTGGGATAAATCCGGGATGGTCACTCCCGAACTCCAGCGACAGTTCGCACAAAGGGGAGTGGAAATGGTGCCGTGCCATCTTGGGCCGAAGAAACTGGATCAAGAACTTTGTTTTGGACAAAAACGCCATTCCGAGGTTATTCTTGGTGGAATCGGTTGGACCACAAAGCAAAAAAAAATCAACCTCGTGCCTGCAAGAAACTTTCCTATGATCGTCAGGAATACTGATCTTGTTCGAAAAACTGAAGGATGCATTGAAGTTACAAAAAAACTGGTTCTGTCTCAGGATTTATTCCTTCAGGATCACAAGCTGGATGGGAAACCGGTTTTGCCTGCATCGATGGCCATGGAATTAATGGCTGAAGTTGCAGTTCAGGTGTGTCCGGAGCTTGAGATAGTCAGAATCAGAGACTTCCGCACACTTAAAGGTGTCGTTGTTCAGGGTTCAGATATGCTGATTCGCGTAGCGGCCGAGGCAAAAGGTGTTTTTCAGCAATCAAAACAAATGGATGTATCTATTTCGAACAACGAAGATCAAAAACAACTCTATTACTCGGCTACAATAGAGTTTGGGGACAAAGTTCCTGTTCATTCAATTCCTTCTCTGGTAGACATAAAGGCAACTCACCCTTTCCAGATGACGGTTCAGAAAGCCTACAGACAATGGCTTTTTCATGGCCCGACTTTGCAGGGAATACAAGAGGTTAAAGGAGTGGGCATTGATGGAATCCGAGCCTGGCTCACCCCATCAAGCCCGGGTTCCTGTTTTTCAGAAAACTCAAAGGGGTCATGGTTAATTGATCCTGTGATTATAGACTGTGCATTCCAACTTGTTATTCTTTGGTCCAGAATGCACAGGGATATGACATCTCTCCCCTCCTTCTTCAAAACCTATACCAGGTTAGCACCACTATCTGGAAAAAAGATCGAGTGTCATGTTAATGTTTTGCCAGGCTCAGAGGGTAATATTATCCATTCCAATATAGCCTTTCTGGATGATAAAGGTAACCTGCTGGGTATTATGGAGGGAGTGGAATCTACTTGCAGCAAATCTTTAAATCGCTTGACGAGTGAGAATGGTTTGTTATCCACAGATGCGGGGACTGTTTAATGTCACGCTCTGAAGTCCCAAACTGTTCAAGGAAGAAGGAGGAGAAAGAAGAAGTTGCTATCATTGGAATGGCTTGCCTCTTTCCAGGTGCTCCAGACCTTAAGACATACTGGGAAAATATCATCTTCAAAGTTGACAGCATTACCGATCCCCCGGCTGAAGCGTGGGATTCCGAGATATATTATGATCCTGACTCTACGGAAAATGATCGGGTATACTGTAAGCGCGGCGGATATATAGGACCTTTAGCAGACTTTGACCCATTTGATAACGGCATCATGCCAAAAGCTGTGGAAGGAGGGGAGCCGGATCAATGGCTGGCTCTTAAAATAGCCCGGGACGCGTTGGCAGATGCCGGGTACCGGAGCCGACCGCCTGAGGCACACCGAACAGCTGTGATTCTGGGCAAGGGGAACTATCTCAATCGAGGCAATTTAAGTCTGGTTCAAAACAGTCTTGTTGTAGACCAGACCCTCGAAATATTAAAGAGCCTCCATCCTGAATATACCAGTACTGACCTGGCAACTATCAGGCAGGAGATGAAGAAATGCCTGCCAGCTTTTAATTCTGACTCAGTCGCCGGTCTGATTCCCAACATTGTTGCCGGACGTATAGCAAATCAACTGGATTTGATGGGCCCCAGTTATACTGTTGACGGAGCTTGTGCCTCATCGCTGCTTGCCATTGATATCGCGGCGAGAGAACTGCTTGAAGGAAAGATTGATCTGGCCCTGGTGGGTGGCTCCCAGATTACGACCCCTGTACCCATACTTGGGATTTTCTGTCAACTTAACGCGCTCTCTCGCAAAGGACAGATCCGACCCTTTGACAAAGATTCTGATGGCACTATTCTCGGCGAGGGAATTGGAATGATAATCATCAAGCGGCGCTCTGATGCTGAGCGGGCAGGCAACAGGATCTATGCACTCATTAAAGGGGTGGGGACTTCCAGCGATGGTCATGGGCTTGGAGTTTTGGCCCCTCGATCAGAAGGACAGGAACTGGCCATGCAACGCGCTTATGATGCAGCCCGAATTTTACCTGAAACAGTTGGTCTGATTGAAGCACATGGTACCGGGACCAGTGCCGGGGACGCAGCTGAAATGCAAACCCTCTCAAGGGTCTTTGGCCCTATAAATAACAAATTGCCGTGGTGTGCAGTAGGCTCGATCAAATCCATGATCGGGCACACCATGCCGGCTGCAGGCATAGCCGGGATTATTAAAGCGGCTCTGTCCCTTTATCACAAGGTTTTGCCACCCACGCTCAATGTGGAAGAGCCAAACCCAAAATTTGCCTTGGAGAAAACACCATTTTATATCAATACGGAAACAAGGCCATGGATTCATGGTTCTCAGGAAGCACCACGCAGAGCCGGTGTAAATGCATTCGGTTTTGGCGGCATTAACGCACATGCAATACTTGAAGAAAGCAGGGGGAGTAATGATCTGGGATCAGATTGTTGCCAGCATCGATGGGATACAGAGGTCTTCATTCTTCATGGTAAATCACGCGATGAATTGATTTTTAAGGGGCAACAAATTCAGAACTATCTTTCCGGGCAGCCACAGGTGGAGTTGAAAGATCTTGCCTACACTCTGAGCAGTTCTCTGGGCAGTACGCCTTACCGGCTGGCAATTGTTGCTCAATCTCTTCAGGAACTGGAAACAAAACTGGCCTATGCACTTAAACAGCTTGAAGATCAGGCATGCAGGCAAATCAAGGACCGGAAGGGCATCTATTTTTTTGAGCAACAGCTGAACAAGGAGGGAAAACTTGCCTTTCTGTTCCCTGGGGAGGGGTCACAGTATATTAATATGCTTTCTGATCTGTGCATGCATTTTCCTGAAGTGAGAAAATGCTTTGACAGAATGGATGGCATTTTCAGCGGACATGCCAGGGGCTATCTGCTCAGTGATTTTATTTTCCCTCCCCCTGTATTTTCTGAAGCCCAAAGGAAAGCGGCAGAGAAGAAGATTTGGGAGATGGATGGAGCTGTTGAAGCGGTGTTAACTGCTAACGATGCCCTGTTTGCTCTTCTCAGTCAGCTTGAGGTTAAACCTGATGTTATACTGGGACACAGCACTGGTGAATATTCTGCCATGAGCGTTTCTGGAATTTTCAGCCTCATTGACAGCTCATCCAATGGTGAGCGCGCGCTCGAACTGAACAAAAACTATGCGGATGTGGCTGCCAGCAAAAGTATTCCACGCGCACTCCTGGCTGCCGTAGGTTCGGACTCGGAAAAAGTTAATGCCTTAATCAGACAGCTTGATGGCAGCCTGTACATTGCCATGGATAACTGCCCCCATCAGACGGTTATTGCAGGGGCTGAGGCTGATGTAAAAAAAGCTGTTGAAGAGATGACACGTCAGGGGATTATATGCCAGGTTCTGCCCTTTGACAGGCCTTATCATACCCGGTTATTTAAGGATTATGCGGAAAACATGCGACAATTTTTTAAACGCTGGCCAATTTCATCTCCTGTTATTCCAATATACTCGTGTACGACTATTGATCTTTTTCCCGAAGATCCTGAAGAAATTCGAAAGATAGCAGTAGATCACTGGGTGCGCCCGGTTGAGTTTCGCAAGACCATAGAAAGAATGTACTCAGATGGTGTCAGAATATTTGTAGAAGTCGGACCAAGAGGCAATCTTAGCGCTTTTGTGGATGATATCCTCAGGACTAAAGATTACATTGCCGTTCCAGCCAATACAGAGCGGCGTTCCGGAACCACACAAATCAATCATTTGATTGGAATTTTAGCGGCACATGGAGTGCCGCTGAACATAGGCTGCCTTTACCAGTATCGGGGTCCCCAGAAGGTTTTGTTCGATCAGAGTCCTGATGAGAAAGAAAAAGCCAAAAAGCCGGCATCTGTAATAAAATTAGCGACTGGCTGGCCACCCATGAGGGTCCCGGCAGATACAGCAAAAAGACTGTGCTCCAGAGTCTCTGCCCTGAAACCTGATTCTACGGTTTTTTCAACTGATCCCCATAGCCTCAAAGAGGACCTTTCGGAGGACGTACAGCCTTCTTTGCCATTTGACGGTCTAAACAGCGCTCCTTTACCTGACATGGAATCAGTTTGCCAGTCAGGTTCTGGAGACTCTTCCTCTAATCAGGTAATGTCTGACTATTTGAAAACCATGGAGCAGTTTTTGGAACTGCAAAAGCAGGTTATGCATACATATTTAGCCTCATCGGATGTTGAGGTGACAGATAATGAAAGCAAGAATAACATTACAGCTCAATCTTCTGATTTGCCAAAGACTTCGATTTCTTCCGGGATCAATACTGGAATTCCTGTGATGAGTGAAGAGATAGCAGAAGATCATCTTCAGACAGTTCAGAAGAGGTTAATTGAAATTGTCAGCGAGAGGACCGGTTATCCCCGGAAAATGCTTGATCTCAATCTGGATATGGAGGCTGATTTGGGGATCGACTCCATCAAACGTACTGAGATTATAGGGGCACTGAATGAAAGCTTAGGCAGAAAGATGGGCCATGAGACAGAACAGATAGCAAGCCTTAAGACCCTTCAACAGATAGTTGATTTTTGGGATGGGATTTTGGAATCAGCCGGGGATCAGTCTTCTGAACAGGCTAATGCGCTAAACAACCCGGAGATTACAGAGACAAAAGCAGGTTTTTCAGAAAATGAGGAGCTTAAAAAGTATCCGTTTATTGACAGGATAATTTCTTTTGTTCCGGGTCAGGAACTTACGGCACTCAGGTGTATCAGTTTGGATGAAGACCTGTTCCTTCTTGATCATACACTTGGTGGAAAGATGTCCAGTGTGGACAAAACCTTAAGACCTCTTCCGGTGATGCCTCTTACAATGAGTATGGAGATACTTGCCGAAGCAGCCTCGCTTCTTGTTAATGATAAAATACTGACAGGAATGAAAAATATCCGTGCACATAAATGGATTGCGCTGGAAGAAAACGCTGTAAACTTAAAAATTTATGCGTGCCGAATACTGGAAACCAACAGCGAGATTGAAGTTAAAATTTATACAACAGAAAAAGACCAAACCAATTCAGACAAGCCTGTTATAGAGGGAACAATGATTTTTGGGGATGCATATCCTGAACCACCAGTTGTGGATGAACTTTCTCTTCGCAACGAAAGAGACTCCAAATGGACTTCTGAAGAGCTTTATACTAAGGCAATGTTTCACGGTCCATGCTGGCAAGGGGTTTCATCTGTTGATCGCTGGGGGGAGAATGGCTCCATCTGTTCACTAAAAGTACTGTCTGTCAACAATTTTTTTCGCTTTGAAAAAAATCCCGGATTTGTTACGGATCCTGTCGTGCTGGATGCTGCAGGGCAGGTTATTGGTTTTTGGACCATGGAACATTTAAAGACAGGCTTTTTGATCTTTCCCTTCCGGGTAAAGGCGTTGCATATTTACCGGTCCCGGCTTCATCTGCACCAAAATGTCCGGTGTCAGGCCAGGATAAATCTTGAAGGTACCATGCGGGTACTTTCTGACATTGATATGATAGGAGAAGATGGACATCTCTGGATGCGTCTGGAAGGCTGGGAGGATAAAAGGTTTGATTTGCCGGCCAATATGTACCAGTTTCTCCTTTCCCCTCTTAAAGTAGTTCCCAGCATGAAATGGGATGCCCCTGTTAAACCTTTTCCTGACAACCAGTCTTTATACTGCTGCAGAACAGGGAGGTTTTCCAGTGGAGATGAAGAGTTCTGGATGCAGGTTTTCAGTCATCTGATTTTAAATCACAATGAGAGGAAAAAATTTCGAAATTTAGGAAAATCAGGAAAGAGGAAAACCCAGTGGCTTATGGGAAGGCTTGCGGCTAAGGATGCTATTCGAGGTCTTCTCAAGAAGCACTATGATATAGAAGCAGGTCCTGCCGATATAGAAATAGGAACGGACGGCTATGGGCGTCCTGTGCCGGCTGGAGCCTGTATAGATAAAACAGGTGCGGTGCCAGCCCTCTCTTTAGCACACACTAACGAAATGGCTGCAGCCATTGTCTGTAACTCCAGGGCAGGAAACAGGGTCGGTTTTGATATTGAACAGATTCGCCCTCTTGACGAATCATTCATCAAAACAGCTTTTACTTCTCAAGAGCGCAGCCTGTTGGATTCGTTTAAAGAATCGGAACAGCCTTATTTGGCACTACGGTTCTGGTGTGCAAAGGAGGCCCTGGCAAAGGCCCTTGGGCGTGGTCTGACAGAAGGTCCTCATAGCCTGTCTGTGCAAGGGTATGATGCAGCAACAGGCACTGTTAAAGTGACTTTAAGGGGCAGACTTGCAGAGGAGTTTCCCAATCTTGCTAAAACAACGCTGTTTGTACATGCTGACATGGAAAAAAACTATATTTTTACCAGTACTGTTTTTCAGGGAGTTTAACATGACTGAGATAAGCAAAGAATCTATTTTTAATACTTTACTTGAAATGCTGAATCAAATGCTTGATGACTGGGAATATTCCGGAGGCATTACCGCTAAAACTTTTCTTGTTTCTGATCTTGGGCTTGAGTCACTTGATATTGTAGTGTTAGGGGAAACTATCCAGAAAAAATATAACAAGACACTTCCTTTTGCCTGGTTTTTATCAGAGATAGGTCAAAGAGAAGTTCGGTACATTTGTGTGGAGGAATTTGTTGAATTTATTGATAAACATCTTAACAGCAACAAATAAACAGAGGAAAATAAATATTATGAAGAACCAGACTGTGTTGATAGGGCTGGATGGAGCCACATTTTCTATCCTTGATCCACTCATAAATGAAGGTGTTATGCCTTTCATGAAAGAATTTATGGCCTCGGGAACACGGGCAGAACTGCTTTCAACAGTTCCTCCATTAACACCACCGGCATGGACTTCACTGGTCACAGGGCGGAGTCCGGGTCACCATGGTATTTTCGATTTTTTTCAGAGGGAGAGTGAGAATCACCATATCAGTTTTACTACTTCTAACAACCTTCTTTGTGAGACCGTTTGGTCAAATGTCAGTCGCAGTGGTATGAGAGTAACCTCTTTGAATTTTCCATTGATGATGCCACCACCAGAGGTTAATGGTAATGTGGTTTCAGGTGGCTGGATGACGTCGCGGCAGTTACGGTTTGGATGTTATCCTGACGGCTTATATGACCGGCTAAAATCTCTCCCCGGCTTTAATCCGAGAGAGCTCGCAATGGATATGTCACACGAGGAAAAAGCAGTTGAAGGATGTAAGCACGAAGAGTATGAAGACTGGATAAACACGCATATTCGCCGGGAGCAACAGTGGTTCAAGATTTTACTTCATCTGATGAACGAGGACCCTTGTGAGCTCACCGGCATACTTTTTGATGGCGTGGATAAACTGCAACACCTGTGCTGGCGTTTTCTGGATCCCAATTGTCTGTCTGGACAGTTATCATCATGGGAAGGCAAAATCCGAGACCTTTGTCTTGAATATTTCCGGCAGCTTGATAGATTTCTTGCTGAAATCGCAGGGGTGGCTGGCCCTGAAGCTACCATTGTGATGGCATCTGATCATGGTTTTGGGGCTCAAAAGGAAATTTTTTTTGTCAATTCATGGCTGGAACAAAATGGTTATTTGACGTGGGCTGATGATGAGCCACCTAAAGAGGGGGAATCGGCAACCCTTGGCATGGGTCAGCTTGCACGTCATGTATATATGCTGGACTGGGATAAAACCCTGGCTTATGCATCAACCCCGAGCAGCAATGGTATACACATTGTAAAAGCTGAAAGCAATAACAATAAAGGAGTCTCAGAGAAAGATTATGAGAGTTTTCGCAGCAAATTAATGGAATCCCTCTATAAACTTGTAAGTCCAAGCACTGGTGAACAGATGGTTACCCGCATATGGACCAGGGAGGAGGCTTTTGACGGTCCAAACATGCATCTGGCTCCTGATCTGACGCTGGCCTTAAGGGATGGTGGAATGTTTTCAATTCTGTCATCGGACAGCACCATCAGGCTTTGCCCTGAACCGAGTGGCACTCATCGCCCTGAGGGAATTATCATAGCACGGGGTCCCGGCATACGCCAGGGCATTACTGTTGATCAAACTTCAATTCTTGATGTTGCACCGCTGTTGTTTTACTCCCTGGAGCTGCCGGTTCCGGCTGATATGGAAGGCAGTGTGCCCGAATATATCCTTGAACAGTCAATGCTTGCTAAACGTCCTGTGCTGACTGGAAATGCTTCCAGATCCATGTCGCCGGTCACCAGTCAAAGCACAGCGGAATTGGGTTATGATGATGAAACAGAGGCTTTAATAGCGAAACGGCTTAGGGCTCTGGGCTATATAGAATAAGAACTTTTTGTCTTGGTGCATAAGCACAGGGAATGGCATTTAACAAAAAGAGAGAGGAGTGGTCAGTATGCCAAAGGCTTTAGCGAATGGAATAAATATCCACTATCTGCAGACAGGTAAAGGAGACGATGTGGTGCTGATCCATGGGCTGGGTGGAAATCTTGCCATATGGTTTTTGAGTTTGGTTGATCGACTGCGGAGTGACTTTCGTTTTACGGCCTGTGACTTGCGCGGTCATGGAAAAAGTGATATGCCTCCCAATGGATACACTACAGATAATATGGCAGAGGACCTGCGGGGCTTGCTTGATTCTTTAAAAATGGAAAAAGTGAACCTCGTCGCCCATAGCTGGGGCGCTGATATTGCCATGCACTTCAGTATACTCTATCCTGAGAGGGTAAATAAGCTGGTAGTGATAGAGCCCAACATTGCTGCTTTAGTAGATTGGAGAAAAAGCAGGGAGTGGGAAGGCTGGGCATACTGGGCAAAACGGTTGGAAGAATTTGATATTCACGTGCCGCGGGAAAAATGGCACGATCCTGATTATATGTTAAGGCAAACCGTAAAAATTCCCATGAGATACGGTCCTTTTAAAGGCCGCCCACGACGCAGCAATACAATAATAAAACTGCTTGATACCACAACTATTGTACAGGATTACGAAAAGGTGGCAGGGATGACCCTGGACAAAGTAGAAAAAATAAGCTGTCCTACACTGGCCTTATATGGAGAGAAATCTCACTTCCTGATTACCTATGAATATCTGCGTGACAATGTCCCCAACTGTAAAGCTGTTCTTATTCCCGGAGGAGACCACTATGGGCCGCTTGAGCACCCTGAAATGATTGTGGACCATCTGAGAACCTTTCTGGTTAACTCTAAAACAGAGGTGTAAAAAATGGTGAACAGTGTCCTTGTCACAGGAGCAACAACAGGGTTGGGTCGTGAAACTGCTCTTTACCTTGCTGAAAAAGGCTTTCAGGTATATGCAACCACATTAAATCCGCAGGATAGCGATGCCATTGAAGCCCCGGCCAGGAAGCGCAATTTAAACCTGCAGGTGCTGCAACTGGATATTACTGACCCGGAGGGCATTAATGATGTGATGCGCACCATTTATGAACAGACCGGTGGCATTTATGGGGTTGTTAATAATGCAGGAATTGGGTTGCGCGGTTATTTTGAGGACCTGTCAGAAGAGGAAATTCGCCGTGTTTTTGAGGCCAATGTTTTCGGGACAATGGCGGTGACACGGGCTGCATTGAAGTATATGCGTCCGGCAAGGCAGGGGCGCATAGTTATTATAACCTCTGTCGGCGGGAAGACCGGCGCACTTGCTGTTAGTGCTTATTGTGCAACCAAGTTTGCGCAGGAAGGGTTTGGAGAATCACTTGCCCAGGAAGTTCTTCCTTTCGGTATTCATGTGAGCCTTGTAGAGCCTGCCATTATCAAGACAGAACGCTGGGGAATTAATCGTGGAGTTGCAAAAGGGGCATTAAATCCCGAAAGTCCTTATTTTGAATGGTTTCGCGAATCCGAACGACTGTCAGACCTTCTGGTAAAGACATCGCCGACAAAACCTTTGGATGTAGCCAGGGCAATCCACAGGGCATTGTCTGAAAAGAAGCCCCGGCTGAGGTATATGGTTGGAAGCAGGGCAAAACTGGTGTTCGCACTGCGCCGTTATCTTCCCGGTGAATTGTTTGAAAGAATATATTTCTCATACTTTATAAAAAAAGTGACCACGCGGCGTTAGACCTAATAAAATTAACAAACCTTAGAGTAATTTGTTTGCCGGGAGTTAAGCCCGGCAAATTAAAAGGGATGGCAACATTTTTAGCAAAGCAGAAAAGATGGATAAAAAAGTTGTGATAATAACCGGGACATCGTCCGGTATAGGCTTGGAAACAGCCATACTTCTTGCAGAACGAGGGTTCCGGGTATATGCCACCATGCGTGATTTAAGCCGAAGGGATAAACTTGACTCCGAAGTTGCACGACGAAACGTGCATCTGAACCTGCTCCAACTGGATGTTACTGAACGGAGGAGTATTTGCAGTGCAGTTGAAACTGTAATAGCAGAGTCCGGGGGAATCTATGCCCTGGTAAATAATGCCGGTTTATATTTGAGGGGCTATTTTGAAGATATTGCAGAGGAAGAGGCTCGCCAGGTTTTTGAGACAAACGTCTTCGGCACAATGGAAGTTACAAGAGCGGTCCTGCCCCATATGCGGCGTGCACGGAAGGGTAGAATTTTAACAGTTACCTCTGTAGCAGGACGCAGCGGTGCATTGACTGCCAGTGTTTACTGTTCCAGCAAATTTGCTCTTGAGGGCTTTTGTGAATCTTTAACTCAGGAAGTCACACCCTGGGGGATTCATGTTTCCATTATTGAACCTGCCATCCTCAAGAGTGACCGATGGGCAACAGACCATTGCAGCGCCAGGAAAGCTCTTAGCGCCAAAAGCGCCTATTACACCTGGTACGGGGAGGCAAAAAAATTAATGGATATGGTTGCCCGCTCATCACCCACATCGTCTTTGGATGTTGCCAAAGCCATTTATAGAGCTCTGAATGCCCGGCGTCCCCGGTTACGTTATATGGTTGGGAGCCGGGCAAAGTTGATGTTTGCCCTGCGACGATATGTGCCTGGCAGCCTTATAGAACGAGCTTACTTTAACGAAAGCATACGTCGAGTGACCCGATCATCTGATCCTTGATGCGTGAATTTTGCTTTTTACGAGTTCATCAAAGTTTGATCTTTTAAGAATTGTGCTGATTCATCCCTGCCTGCAAGACCGGGCTGAATCAGCACGTTCCGGAAAAAAATGAAAAAAACGAAATATTTGTTCACAGTCTGGCCGATTCCCGGCCATTTTTATCCAAATATTGCTATAGCTCATGCCCTGGAAACACGCGGCCATGAGGTTGTGTTTTACACTGGCAGCAAAGCCTGCAGTGTAATTGAACAAGAGGGGTTTTGCTGTTTTTCCTTCAATCATCTTGATGAGGACCGACTTTACAGTATTCTTTTTTCAGAATATCGCTCGCCATGGAGGTGGAAAAGAGCTTTTTTGTATAAAACCATGCTTCGCAAATGGCTGGTTGAGACCATCCCACAGCAAGTGGCAGATTTAGAGGAACTAATAGAAGAACTGCAACCAAATGTATTAATATGTGATCCAACCATGTGGGGGCCTGTTCTTGTTTTACATCAATTGCTAAAAATACCCGTTGCAATTTCATCATTTGTGCCCTGCTGTATGCTGCCCGGGCCGGATGCTCCTCCCTTTGGTCTGGGGCTTTCATCTCCGCGGGACTGGCATTCAAAGTTATTAGCCCGAATAGGACAGATTTCAATTGACATTTATGGAAAGGGTTTTAGAAATGCTGTCAACGAAGTGCGTAAACAGTTTGGACTTGACCCTTTGAAAAGCTCTGTAACCGAATTTACCAGGCAAATGCCTCTTTACCTTGTACCCAGCAGCCCGGAATTTGATTATTCACGGCGCGATCTTCCTCAGCATGTTCACTATGTTGGGCCCTGTCTGTGGAACAAGCCGGGCAATCAACAAACATCTGGCTGGCTGAACGATTTGAAAAAGGACACACCATGGGTTCATGTGACCGAGGGTACAATCCATGTTGAAAAACCCCTGGTATTGCAGGCGGCAGCCCGTGGACTGGCCAATTTGCCCATGCAGGTTATTATGACAACAGGCGGAAACAGGGACCCGGCAGATTTGCATATAGGACCTGTCGCACCTAATGTTCATTTGAAAAACTGGATTTCCCATAGCGACCTGTTACCTCATGTAGACGTGCTGGTAACAACCGGCGGCGCCGGGACAGTTCTGGCTGCACTGGAGGCAGGGGTCCCTCTGGTTATTATTCCCACTGAATGGGATAAGCCTGAAATTGCTCAACGTGTAGTGGAATCAGGAACCGGTCTCCGGTTATCACCAAAGCGTTGTACCCCAGGCCGACTTCGCAGTGCGGTGGAATGTGTTTTGGCCAATCCATGTTTCCGCAAGAACGTCCAGAGAATACGTGCTTCTTTTTCGCGTTATGGTGGACCAGACCAGGCGGCTGAACTGTTGGAACACCTTAGCTTGACAAGTGGGTATTCACCAGAGACCCATTAAAAGATTAAGATTTATCAAAAGAACTGGTTTTATAAGCAACGAAGCGTATAAAAAAGAACGAGCCTGCTTGCATATTTGTGAATAATATAATATTCATAAGAAGTGACATATATAATTAAATAAAAAGACCATGATGTTTATATTGCAAAAAAAGAAGATTCTAACGGCCAGCTTTATTATATCGGCAATATTGTTTTTTGTAGTTTTTCCTGCTTTTTGTTCTGAGGATGGGGTTTTGCTGACTTCCGAAGATTTTGTTCAGGTTGCCCAGGAAGGATTTGGCGATCCTCAGAATAACGCAGCCTGGTCTATGAAGTGGTGGAGGGGAAAGCTGTATGTTGGTACTGTGCGGAGCTGGTTTTGCTGGTCTTCCGCAGCTGCTAACGCGGAATATCCTGTTCTCCCTTATCCTGGCCCTGATCCCGACAAGGATTGTACTGACTCGCCTCTGGACCTGCCGCTCCAGGCTGAGATCTGGTGCTATACTCCCCAGACAGAGGTGTGGGAACGCGTTTACCAGTCTCCTGAAGATATACCTGTTCCCAAGGACCCCACAAAACTTGTGGCACGCGATGTAGGCTTTCGAGGAATGGAAGTTTTTACTGAACCGGACGGGACAGAAGCATTATATGTGTTCGGTGCAAATGCAAGAAGGTGGACTATGACCGACGAAGAAGAGGTTCCATGCCCTCGAATTCTGCGCACTACGGATGGCATTAATTTTAAGGCAATTTCGCCCGATCCTGACTTCCCGCCATGTGTTGAAGGCAATGATTCTGTTGTTGCCAGCTAC
Organism: Deltaproteobacteria bacterium; assembly: GCA_024276465.1. GTDB lineage: Bacteria > Desulfobacterota > WTBG01 > CAIYCZ01 > CAIRTM01 > JAJRXD01. The sequence goes on along the minus strand of JAJRXD010000100.1, from coordinate 13,741 downwards.
CGTTCATCAGCAATTTACAAAGGCCGGCTGTTTCTAACTGGCGGAAACCTCCAGGGAACCGGTATTCTTCTTGAAACAGACGACCCTGCAGCAGGAAAGCAGAATTTGAGGGAAGTTACCACTGAAGATATCAGGACATGGGACATGGCAGCGTTTAATGGATACCTCTATATAGGAACAAGGGATCCGGAAGGCTATTCTGTTCTTAAAACAACAGCCGAAGGCGATCCTCCATATGAGCTGATACCTGTAATTACCAGTGGAGGATACTATCCTGTAAAGCCGAGCATAACTGTTGTAAGCATGCATGTTTTTGAGGATAGACTTTATGTGGGTACGGACTCGCCTGCTGATATTATCCGAATTAACCCGGATGATACCTGGGACCTTGTTGTAGGCAAGCCGAGAATGACCCCGGATGGGAAAAAATATCCACTAAGCGGTTTTGAAAATGGTTTTGACTGGTCTATGAACGTCCATATCTGGCGCATGCAGGGGCATGACGGTGCGCTTTATGCCGGCACAGCTGATCAAAGCACACGAACTCGAAGAATTCCGCTGTATGGCAAAAAAATGGAGAAGGGATTCGGCTTTGACCTGTATGCTTCACAAACCGGCTGGTACTGGACACCAATTACCACCGATGGTTTTGGCGATATGTGGCAAATGGGATTGAGAACATTTGCCTCCACTCCGTATGGTCTTTTTTTTGGAACCTGCAATTTTTGGGGTGGCCTGCAGATCTGGCAGGGAACAGTTGACAAAAAAAACAAACCTCTGACATCAGAATCAAGAAACAAACTATCCCCTCCAGCCTGCTTAGAGGCAGAGCAAAAAAACGGGGCTATCATATTGTCCTGGGACAGCAAACAGGACAGCAGGTTGTTTCGTATTTTTCGTTCCATACGCTGTCCGTCAGACACAATGCTTCAGAAAAATATGCGCGAAGATTTATCAGACCCTTTAAATAAAGTGAAAAAAAACAACATGGCCTTTTCCAATGAGGAGACATGTTCTTCTGGAGATTTTGTTGAGATCGCCAGCACAGAACAGTTTTTCTATATAGACAATAATGCCATAAGTAACAAAGTCTATCATTATTACGTAGTCGCAGAGGATATGAATCTGCAGGTGTCTGTGCCGTCAAATCTGGCCCGTGTTCCAACTCTTTTTCCAAAGATAACTTTCAGCTGGCTGAAAAAAATATTTAATGATCTGGACTGGAAGAAAAGGATTGCTTCACCTGATTTAAAGAGCTTTATTGTGAAAGCTCTCTCGAGGTCACATGATTTTATGACAAAAAACAACCCGGAACAAGCAGTCAAAATTTTACGAGAAGTCCAGGTGGATCTTGTTAATGATAAAAAGCTGTCTGTCTGGCATGCTGAAGATTTAAATATCCTTTTAGACAAACTTGCAAGGCGTTTGACTCTTGTAAAAAACGGGGTTATTAATGCATCAGACCTGGATTAAAAACAAAACTTTCAATTTAGGAGTTAATAATGGCTGCAAAACCCAACATTGTTTTAATTGTTGTTGATACACTGCGATATGATCATTTGAGCTGCTATGGCTATAAATATCCTACCAGTCCCAACATCGATAAACTGGCTGATAGCGGGGTGCTGGCCGAGTCTCTTTTCTGTCCCGGCATACCGACCTACCCCTCTTTTACTACTCTGTATACTGCTCAACATCCTATCACCCATGGCATAGTCGCTCATGGAAACAAGGCACAGTTAGACAAAGAAGCTCCTTTTCTCCCTCAGCTTTTGCTTGAAGCAGGGTATACCACCTGTGCTGTAGATAATTTAAACCGTGCCCGGCAGTGGTTTGCGCGTGGCTATGAATTCTATATTGACCCCAGCATTAGACGCCCTTTACTTCTGGGAGTTACATGTGAGGAACTCAACAGACGAATAATTCCATGGCTGGAAACCCATGCAAATGAAAGCTTTTTTCTTTTTGTTCATTACTGGGACCCCCACTGGCCGCTAATGCCGCCAGCGCGCTACCGCAATCTGTTTTATGAAGGTAAAAACCCTGCAGATCCTGCCAATCATCTTTTAGAAGCCTGGTGGGAAACACCCCTGGGAGCTCTGGCACGGGACACATGGTTACAAACAAAAAACGGTTTGATTACAGACCCGGAGTATGTGGCCGCACTTTACGATCAGGAAATACGTCGTCTGGATGACGGGATAGGTGAAGTTATGGAAACGATAGACAGGCTTGGTCTTACTGATAATACGATAACCATACTTACAGCTGATCATGGCGAAAGCCTCACAGAACATAAGATATTTTTTGATCACCATGGTCTCTATGACTGCACTATCCATGTTCCATTTATCGCTCGCTTACCCGGACAGCTACCCGGGGGTAGACGCATTCCTCAAATGCTGCAGAATCTCGACATTGCACCCACCCTGCTGGAAGCTATTGGAGAAGACCCGCCATCAGAGATGGAGGGGCAGAGCTTCTGGAAGCTGTTGAAGGGGGAGGTGCAGGACGGGGGCTATGAACATGTAATCAGCGCCGAGTGTACAAGGCAGGCCAAATGGAGCATGCGTACGGAAACGCACAAACTTATCATTTCCAGAGAGCCGGATTTCTATGGCAATCCGGATGTAGAGTTGTATGATTTAAAGCAAGATCCCGGAGAGGAGCACAACATTGCTGAAGAACAGGCAGGGCTTGCACAATCAATGCAGCAAAAGCTGGAAGACTGGATTGCTGATCGCTTGAACGCTTTGGGCAAAAGCGAAGATCCGCTCCGTGAGCAGGGGGTTAGCCTGGGAGTTGCTCCCGGAGATTTTTTGTAGGGATACAAACCGGGCAATATTGAGAGTGACAAAATTACTTCATTTTTCGGGCAGGAAACAACCAGGAGAAAGGGTTTCAATTATGCAGGAACAAAACAGCTTGGAAACAATAGTTGAAGAATACATCCAGGCTCTCGAGGATCGGGACTTTGCGAGATGTATGGATTTTTACAGGGAAGATGCTCAAATCAAATTTCATCTGGGTCATTATCAGGGGAAGGAAAATATAGAGCGTTGGCATAGAGATCGCTTTGATGCTGACATGCGTGTTGTGCGAATCGATAAAATCAAAGCAGATGGAGAAAATAAAGTGGTTTTAAAAGGAGCAGCTACAAGCAAAAAACTAAAGGCGTGGAAAATAAAAGACTTGTCAGGGACAATGACGTTTTTTTTTGAAGAAGGAAAAATTAAAGAAGTTAAATTTGGAATGCGTCTTTACAACCCTTTAGAAGGCTGGTAATCAGTAACAGTTAGGCAGGGTGTTAAAATGAACAGATTGTTCCCGGTTTTTATTTTACTGCTGATTTGTTTTGCCGAAGTTTCGGTTCTCTTATCAGGCCAAGCTCTATCAGGGGGGTGGCCTGCTGATGTTGATAGGGTTGAGCAACCATGGATTTCGAAATTTCCTTTAATAATCACTGACACAGAATCCCCTGTGGCAAGTATTAAAATCCTCACGGAAAATGGTGGCCGGGTTGCCTGGTCTCAAAGCAATAATCTTATTGCTTTTGACCGAAGGGGTGCTGATGGTTTCTATGATATTTATACCATGACTCCCGATGGAACCGAAGAGAAGTGTATCACCTGTAAAAATCTGAAATTGCCGGGTAAACACACAGGGAATCCTGCATGGCATCCATCCGGTGAATATATTATTTTTCAGGCCCAAAAACGGTTTCAAATATTTAATTCATACTGGTCGGCACCAGGTCGGGGATTTAATAATGATTTATGGCTCATAACAACTGATGGGAAAAAGACCTATAAGCTGAGGTCGCTTAAACATCGAATGGGGCTTCTCCATCCACATTTCTCACACGATGGATCCAGGGTTTTCTGGTCTGAAAAAATAGGGGAAAAGAGATGGGCTTTAAAAGTAGCTGACTTTTTTATAGACAAAGCAGGCCCTGACCTTTCAAACATAGAAACATATACACCTGGTGCCGGTCTTTTTTATGAAAGCCACGGTTTTTCAAGAGATGGAAGTAAGATCCTGTTTAGCGGGAACCTTGAGGGGCAGGCCATGACCGGTATTGATATTTATACGTTGAATATCGAAACACAGGAACTGGAAAATCTTACATCAAGTTTTGACCAGTGGGATGAACACGCACACTTTTCCCCAGGCGGGAAAAAAATAGTTTGGATGTCGAGCAAAGCATATAACTGGGATGCTGAACAAATAAGGGAGCTGAGGACAGATCTGTGGATGATGGATGTGGACGGATCTGACAAAACACAGCTGACTTTCTTTAATGAACCGGAAAGCCTGGAATACACAGGTGAACGAATTGTTGTTGCGGATATGGCGTGGAGTCCAGACGGGATTAGTCTGGTTGCATATCTGATTTTACCGAGCGACGACAGTGCTGAAGTAACAGGAAAGATAGCTCTAATAACATTTAGAGAACCACAATAAGATTTGCGGGAGAGCCTTACCAAAAGAGCCCGGAGCTTTTTTAAGCCTGATTTGAGAGGATAGACTTGGCAGAGACTCATTCCCGCACATTATTAATCGGGGCTAATTATTCATCACGAAACAATTATCATATGAAAAAGTTAAGTAAAATTATTGCACTTTCTCTTATTCTCTCATCCTTTCTGCTCTCTTATAGTTTAGCCGGGGTTCCCTCTCCACCCGAACAGCCACTGGACGGGCCGGGCGGTGCCACCTATGAACATGAGGATGTGGCCGTCACCGGACCCTATTGGCCGGATGCATTAGGAGTAAACGAAACCTATAAATATTTTTTATTCAAACCAGTCGATCCGACACCCGATGAAGCTCCGGTTGTTCTGTTTTTACATGGCTGGGGAGCAGTTTCACTTAAGCATTATGACATTTGGATTAGACACATAGTTAGAAAAGGTTACATTGTAGTATGGGTTCAGTATCAAAGGGATGATGTAGTTGAAACTCCTAAAATGTCTCTGACCTGGCGGTTTGACAGAAAAATTCTTGTAATGTGGAGAGATGCCCTCAAACGCCTGGATGACTAAAAGTCTCAAACCCGCCCTGAAAGAGATGAAAAAGGGGTCTTCAAAACAGCAATTGTGGGGCATTCAGCAGGGGGGCTTTTAAGCGCCATAATTGCAGCAAGGGCAACTGAGACATCTCAAATGATACCTGTTCCTTATGCTATTGTTGCTGTTGAGCCTGGTCCTTTAGGTATTATACCCTGGGGGCTGTTTAATCATATAGCTCCCAGCACAAGGGTTGTAATTGCTGTTGGTGATGAGGACGATCTTATCTGTAGTTCTACAGCAGTCAGACTCTGGAATAAAATTTTCTATATTCCAGACGAAAACAAGGATTTCCTGCTGGTTCTGTCAGATTACCATGGGTTTCCAAAACTGGTGTCAAATCATTACTTCCCTAATACCAGCGGCCACGGGGATGAATCAGCAGTAGATGCGCGTGACTTTTATGTAACTTTTAAACTCTCTGTAGGCGCTCTCAATTGTGTATTCAAAGGGAATCAGTGCGAATATGCATTTGGGAATGGAAGCGAAGAGCAGGTCTACATGGGTGAGTGGAGTGACGGGCAGCCTGTAGAACCACTGGTTTGGATAGATGATCCAGATTCAATGGAGACCACCTGTGAAAATAGCAGCTTATGGTAAATGCTTAAGGCCTGCCTGATACACATTGTTGATCCAGGTAATTTAATAGTATAGGAATTTCCTTTGTGCGTTTTAGAGGATGTGGATAGCTCCAGTTGAATGTTATAGTTGTTGGTAGCCGCAGACTTCAGTCTGCGTTAAGTTCAAATTGTTTTTAGGCTCATAATAATTGGGCCTTTTTTTATTTCGCCCGAGGGATATATTAATTGTACAGGTTAATAATTCAGGGGTGATAATAGAATACCTGGAGGATTCAGGGAAAGGTGTCGGTTCAGGGAGAACCAGTCTGTATGGAAAACACAAAAAAAGAGAAAGATAAAATTATTGGGCCTGCAGCCAATCGAGTTTCATTTTGGCTTAAGGTTGTATACGGTATTGGCCAGGCGCCAAATGCAATAAAGGCAACCCTGTTTGGCATTTTTACGCTCTATTTCTATACCACTGTGATTGGACTGTCCGGTACCCTTGTAGGAGTTGCAGTGGCTATCGGCCTGGTGTGGGATGCGGTTATTGATCCTGTAATTGGTAATATTTCTGACAATGCTCAGGGTTGTCTGGGCAAACGTCATGGCTTTATGATGGTTGGATCTGCCGGGATGGGTATCTCTTTGTGGGCGTATTTCAGTCCACCGGCCAATCTCTCTACAGAAGCTCTCTTTTTCTGGCTCCTTGTAACTAATATTCTGGTGCGTACTATGACCTCCATATTTTCCATTCCCTATTATGCTCTGGGTGCAGAGTTAAGCAGAGATTATCATGACAGGACTTCTGTTACAGGCATACGGGGTATCTTTGCTTTGATTGGTACACTTGCAACCTCTGCTCTGTCTTTTGTTTTGTTTTTCCCCTCTACTTCCCAGGGGGTAGATCCAAAATTTAATTTAGAAGGCTATGGTGCTATGGGTTTATTTGCTGGACTTGCCATGACCCTTATCGGCCTGATAAGCACTTTTGGAACGTTTTCATGTCGTCAATATTTTTCTCCGGGAAAAGCAATAAGTATGCGAAACTCTGTGCGTATTTTTTTTGCAGATTTAGTTCTTGCAGTTCAAAACCAGTCATTCAGGAGTCTTTTTATTTCCTATTCCATCTTTTTTCTTGGAACAGTAATCAATGCCACCCTTTCTATTCATTTTCTGACCTATTATGTGGAAATTTCTGAAAGCAAAGCTTTAAGCACTTTTCATCTTTCTTTTTATCTGGGTGCGCTGGCAGGCGTGGTTTTCTGGATGAAAATTTCCAAAATTATTGAAAAACGCTGGCTCTATTTTTCAGGAACGCTATGTACATCCATGATAATGGGGTGTGCTTTCATGCTTCTGGGTGAAGGTCGCATCTTTGGCACCGGCAACTTGCAGCCTCTTTTGCTTGGTCATGGGCTTGCAGGTTTTTTTGCAAGTGTTCTATGGATTATCCCCGGTTCCATGATTGCGGATATTGCTGATCAGGATGAACTTTTAACCGGCAAGCGTCGTGAAGGTATATTCTTTGGTATTTTTCATTTTGGAGAACAGATGGCAGCAGGAGCAGCAATTATAATTACGGGCATGTTGATTGACTGGTTTGCAGGTCTAATGCCTGGTCAGGTTCAGCAATTGCCTGTTACTGTTACACGTATAGGCATGTTATACAGTCTTCTTCCGTCGATTTTGCTGGCTGTGGCTTCATTTTTTATTTTAAGCTACTCGCTTGATCAAAACATTATTGCTTCTATTCAATCTAAATTGAAAAAAACCCACAAACAAAAAAAAGGACAGTTTGAATCTGAATGATAGCCAAACAAAACAGACAAGTTTTTTCTATTCTCCTGCTGTCATCATTTGTTTCTACTTTAGGACTTGGTATTATCGTCCCGGTTTTACCTGTTTATGCCGAAACTTTAGGAGCATCCGGTATATGGATTGGACTGATATTTTCCGGTTTTTCTATTGCCAGATTTTTTGTTATGCCTTTTGTGGGAAAAATATCAGATCGAAGCGGAAGAAAAAATTTTATAGCTTCAGGACTTTTTCTTTATGCAGCGGTTTCGTTTATCTTCATTTTTGCTGAAACCCCAGGGGTATTGACTGTCCTGCGCTTTGGACAGGGTTTTGCAGCTGCCATGATCATTCCCATTGCCCAGGCTTATGCAGGTGAGCTTGCACCTGCAAACAGTGAAGGCAAGTATATGGGGATATTTTCCCTTGCCCTCTTTGCCGGGTTTGGTGTCGGGCCTCTGGTGGGTGGTGGGTTGAATGATCTTTACGGCATGGATTGCAGTATTTATGCTTTGAGTGGTTTGACTTTTTTTGCAGGGCTTTTAGTCTGCTTTTTTTTGACGGATATTCAGGATTGCAGAAAAAGTGTTTCGCAGCCGGATAAAACGATCTTTGGGGTGCTTAGGAACAGAGTTGTGCGGGGGCTGATAGTTTTTCGTTCCACTGCTGCAATGTGCCGTGGTGCCATAATAGCCTTTGTCCCCATCTTTGCTTACTATGAGCTTCAGCTTTCCAGCAGCGAGATAGGCATAATAATATCAGGTAATATTCTTGTAACGGCAATCCTGCAGGCGCCCTTTGGGGTACTGGCCGACAAAGTGGAGAGAAAAAAGCTTGTTATAATCGGAGGGATAATTTTTTCCAGTTTAATTTTGATTATCCCATTAGTAAAAACATTTTCGCAGCTTTTTGTTTTGAGTCTTTTTTCCGGGGTTTCCGGGGCTTTGGTGCTTCCAGCTGCTACTGCTATTATGGTGCAGGAGGGCAAAGCCTATGGGATGGGTTTCTCCATGAGCTTGTTCAATATGAGTATGAGTTTTGGTCTGGCTGTCGGACCCCTGCTTGCTGGGTTTCTGTCAGAAGCCTTTGGGTTAAGTTTTGTCTTTTATCTTTTCAGCTTGATAGGGCTTTTGGGAATCGGGTTTTTTGCTCTGAACTATCACCGATCTTAGAAAAGATTGAAGTTTTAATTGACATTCAAAGACTTGTGGGATATAATAGAACAAATATCGTATAAGTTCATAAAATATCAACGATAGAATATGATTGCTTAGTTTCCAAAAATTTATAAAACCATATAAAAGAAAGATAAAACACTATGAAACTAACTACTTTCTATCTTACCAGAGTCGTTATTATACTCAGTCTGGCAATGCTGGGCCTCACAAGTGCTGCTTTGGCTGTAACGGATATTTTAGGGGTACTCTCTGTTAACCCTGATCGTGCCCACAGGGTTCCTGTCGGAGCAAAAACAACGTTTGTTCTAAAACTTTATAATGCAGGGCCAGGGCATGTTTCATCGGAAGTTGTCCTAAGCAGCGTGACCCAGGGCTGGGCTGCTGAGCTGGCTGTGGCTAATGCTAATTTTCAGCCGACTGGAAGTGGCAGTCCTATGCTGAATTTTCCTGACATAACAGAAAATGAGAGTCGCTACATTGTTGTTACTGTGACCCCTGACATTTATCTTGAAGCAGGACAAAGTTGTTCTGTTCAGGTGAATGCAGCCATGAGCAATGGCACTAACGGTTCTGTCAGTGTGCAGGCCATAGTGAACAACCAGCCAAAAATGTACTTTATTAGCATAGATGGATGTTCACCCCTGTACATGAGACTTGGTCGGCATGGTAACAAAAATCCAAACAGTGATGATTTGCTGATGCCCAATATTTTCAGGTTCTGGCAGGAATCAGCCGGATTTCCTAATGCGCGTGATTCATTACCTGCAGTTACTGATCCAAACATGTTTTGCCTTCTTTCCGGGTCCTGGCCTGGAACTGCCGGCCTGGCATCTGTTGGCCTGTACTTCAAAGGATGGGATTCCCAGGGCCAGGAAGTAAATGGTCGAATAACCTCAGATGCATTGCGTTATGGTGCGGATGGGCAGCCAGTGCTTTCGGTCTTTGATGTTGCAAAAGATCCGGTTTATGGCGGCGATCCTGACACTTTCACTGCACTGATTTCAGGTAAATGGTTTCTGGTTAATTTGTTTAGCACAGGTCCTGATACTGACCCCTATGGTTTTAATTCTGAGACCGATCCTGATATCCTTGCTAATGGCTATTTGCGTCCCTATTACCTGACACAGCCGCAGCCTTATGTGTTAGGTGACCCAATCACAGACGACAATGCACAGAGCGACAGGGATGGCGTAAACATATTTCCCCTCAGTGAGTACAGAAAAATTCTGTACGGTATGAGTGATGCCGGGGATTCCCCCGGAGCATATCCCTCGGACCGCTGGGTTGCTGAAAGCAGTTTGCGCATAATTGCTGTGGAGGATCCGGATGTTTTTGCTGTTCATTTTGGCAGTGTGGACAAAATACAGCATGCTGCTGGTTCTGCTGATCTTCCCCAGGAATGGATAGACCCCGGCACCCCTGATGTTCTGTGGGATGACATCAACATTTTCAATAGAAACGCAAATCGGGAGCCGGTTCTGGATGTTGTGTATGAAGCTGATGCCTGCACTGGTTTAATCCTTAATGAATTTGAAGCAAGGGGGGTGGCGGATAAATCTATAATTGTTCTTGCTTCTGACCATAGTGCGCGCACATACATGAATATACATGTAGACCCAAAGGCAATTATTGACGCTGCGGGGTTAGGAGATGCTGTGGAAAGATCTACAGCAGAAGTAGTCCGAAGGATTACCGGCTGGCAGGAAACCGGTACCATTAATCTTTGGGATTCAAATGATGCCCCTGCTGTTGCAGCAGCATTGGAAAACTATACTGTGTTCCATCCGGTGCTGCAGCAGGATGTTAAGCCTTTAATCGCCATTACCCGGACAGAAATGGCCAGCGGTGTTGACAGTGTTATAGGCCGGTTTGGCCGCGATGGAGGACCATTGAGGGGTGAAATGTACAGCGAATGGCTTATTGATCATCCTGTTGATAATAATACCAAAGCTGTATGGCCGGATATTTTTATTTTTACCAGGTATCGCTTTCAGCTGGTGAAGGAGAAGGATTCGTTGCCCAAAGTGTGTGGCGGACATTCCGGAAAAGAGACCATGAAAGCTTTGCTTGCCATCAGGGGACCTGATTTCAGCCGTGGCATATTTGATGTGCAGGAGACATCCCTGGCAGATGTTGTTCCCACGATCTATCAATCGCTTGGCTGGACATCCCCGGGTAATGTGGATGGCCGGATATTATCTGAGATTTTATCTCAGCCCCAGTAAAACCATAGTGCTGGTGCTACTCCTTTTTTATTGAAACAAGATCAGGAGTTAAGCAAACAGCCCCTTCTGACACTCTGAATCAGGATGAAAATCCTAACGAGGGCGCAAAGCGCCAGAGTCTGGGCCGCTGGATTGACCTGGCAGGTTAATCAATACGTTAATCCCACTGCCTCTTTTTTTGCTGTCAGGGCTGTTTGTAATAACCAGACCCACGATCTGAGAGCCGTCTTTGTTCCAGTCAAAATCAGCTGCTACAGCCCACTTTCGTCCTAAATAATGTGGGTGTCCGCTGTTGTGGAAGTAGGTTAAACGCTGTTTGTTTGAGCCATCTCTATCCATTATCCAAAATTCGGTCTGCAGATAAAATGGTTTTACTTCACACCTCAAGCCCCTGCTGGACATCCAAACTATTTTTGTGCCATCAGGTGAATAATGTGCATGCTCATCCCAGATGCCTTTGGAATTATTCGTTAAACGTTTCACGGCTCCTGTTTCCAGTTCCATCTCATATATTTCCAGTGGACCATCCTGGTTTCCGGTAAATAAAATGTATTTATCATCAGGGCTGAAACCGTGACTTTCAAAGAAAGAACTTCTTCCCCCGGGATTATAGTCACGTATTTTACCTAAACTTGGCCCTTGTCGTTCATCGAAAGTGAAATCAGCAATACGAAGAATCCACTCCCCGAATGGGCGTCCGTTGCCTCTAAGACGTTCGCTCCAGAGGAGCTTTAGCCCGTCATGTGAAAAGTGGGGGTGAAGTACGCCAGCTGAATCTTTAGACAGATCACTGCGCACAGAATGCAGTTTCCATGCTTTTTTCCCATCAGCAGTAATAACCCACAGGTCATTAAGGAGGCCTGCTCCTGGTACGCATTTACTGTCATATTTCCTTGTGCCGAGGTTTTTTTGCGCCTGGATGATGAGGAGTTTTCCTGAGGGGTGCCAGTCGGGCTGTCCTGTGTGGCGATTAGGCAGTTGAGGTTGATTACAGGTTAGACATACCTGATTTTTACCCTGGGCATCCATTATCCACAGATCAAAATATCCGTCGCTGCCAAGACGGTCAAAAGCGATTAAATTATTTTTTTTATTCCAGGCAAGGTGTCCTCCATTTTCAGTAAGAGTCTTTATTTCTATGACATTTTTTAATGATATGGGTGCTTTTTCATCGTTTTTGCAGTCTTCAGGACAGCTGTTACGACGCTGCTCCCATCTTTGGCAGATTCCATCCCCGCAGTTTCCCTTAAACCATTGCCTGCTTTGGCAACTAATTGCAGAAACAGTAATCCCCAAAAGAATAATAAGAGGTAACAGCATGATTTCTGCATTTTTTCTCATAATTTTTTACCTGCCATTAACTAAAAAAAGTATTAATTTTACTATCCACGGAAAGCTTGATTTCCTTCTGACATATTGCTATATTTATTCTACTGTTGCAGATTCTGGGTTAAAATATTCCATTTAGATTTTTTATATTGCAAACAGCTATTATATAATATAAACATTTTTAAAATTAAGGGAAGCAGAAATGAAAAATATTCTTCGATTTTGCTTTATTATGTTAATGGGCCTTTGTTTCGGATGCAGGTCAAAAGTGGACAGCCTGACCTCTATCCCTGATGATGCTGAGATTATTTTTTCTGCCATGTGGGAACAGAATGACAATGATACTGTTTCTTCTGCCCGATGGAAGGATGCAAAGGCTGTGAGTTCAAACACGACCAATGAGCTGTATGTGATGGACTCTAATGGGGAAAACATCACCAGGATTACCTATAACGGGAAGTACTATAATCATTTTGCTGTCTCTCCCAATCGCAGGATGATTGCTGCCATTCGCTTCAGTTATGGAGATACTAATGGTAACGGCACAATAGACTGGGCGGATCAAAAAGTGCTCTGGATTATGGATCTGGAAAACAGGGAAGAGTGGCCTCTGTTCCCCTGGCTGAATGCCGGCTGGGGTGGAGTGGATTGGTCGCCAGATGGCAATTATGTATACTTGTCAATTATTAAAGATGCAAAATCTGACATATACAAGGTAAGAATCGACGGGAGAGAAATGATTAACATCACCGAGAACCTTCAGCAAAATCTTGGTGATCCTGAAACCGGAAAGTGGGTCTCAGATGTCAGTGTATCATTTGATGGAGAGTGGCTTGCCATGCTTTACGGTGGAAATCCAGCAGATGCATCAGATAACAAACCTAACATAATCGTCATATGCCGGATTGATGGAACAGAAGCAAGGAAGGTTACTGACGGGGGAGAATTCATCGAGGGGAATTTCGATACGTGGGGACGTGGAGATTTTGACCCTGAGTTCAGCCCGGACGGCCAGTATATTGTATTTCAAAGAGCAACAAATACGGGCCTTAATTTTGGCTGGATGACAAGCCATGATATATTTACAATTAAGATAGACGGTACCGAACTTAAGAAGCTCTCTCCGGATGGAAATACAGGTGGGCATGGAGTTGCTGACTGGTCATGGGACAACCGTATTATTTTCAGTGAATGGAATGAGGCAGACAATTATATCGGACCTGTTATGGTTAACCCGGATGGGACTAATTATCATCGGTTAACGGACGTTCCTTCTGGAGCCACTTTTGTACGGTGGATACCACCCTTAAGTGATGCTGCTCGCAGACAGGTCGGTAATTAAATTTGATTTTTTTAAATTGTTCCGATTCATGCCCGGCTGCAAAGAGAGACTTTCTCTCAGGACTTTCCGGCAAAAGCTGTTTGTTAATATTATTTAATATCATTAATGTCCAAAACAAGGTATTAACATATTGTTTTTGCATGTGTTTCAAGGTTGAGATTGCTTCGGTCATACCTCCCTCGCAATGACATTAACTGTTTGATTTTGCTTTGCATTGTCATTGCGAGCGAAGCGTGGCAAT
>JAJRXD010000099.1 GCA_024276465.1 Deltaproteobacteria bacterium | reverse complement strand
TGTTTTCGTCATCAGACATTGTTGTTTCCTCCTGAAATATGGGAGAGAAACAACACTTCCCCTGTCGGGAGTATGTGTTTCACTCCCGGTTATGGGTGCTGGTGATGGTTGAAATTTCTTTAGATCAGATTAAATGCCGGGCAGAATAGCAAAAATAATACGCACAAAAATGAACGTAGAGTTTATCTGCCGGACATAAATTAAGGAAAAGTAAGAGGAGCAGGAATTCAAGACAGAATTCTGCTGTTGGGGGTGTCACATCTTGTTGGAAAAAAGAAGTTCGCTGCTGCGATTAAACTGTTTCAAGCAGGCGAAGAATGTGACCGTTGTAACCTTGGTTCCAAGGGAAATTCAAAAAATGATAACCCAGCTATTTCCCTGCGAGAGGGATTACTTGTATGAAACAAGTGGAATATTAACTATATATTTCTACCTGACGATGAAAAAAGCAAGAAAAAAATAGTTAGATACGTATCATACAGTTTGTTTATCAAGGCTGAAATTTCAAGAAGACATCATCATAATAATGCAAAGTAAGCAGGATGAAATTTTCTCGTCATTATTGACAGTTAGTCTCTTCTGTGAGATAACTATACCTGTTTAACATGATTTGGCATGATTTAGGCCAATACGAGCAAATTTAATTGAAGATTATCGGATCGGTCGTCTGATAAGACGGCTGTAAACGGAGCAAAGCAATGGAAGACAGATGGCTGTCCGTGGATGAAATTGGAATCTATCTCGGTGTAAAAAGAGATACGATTTACAAATGGATCAGCGAAAAAAGTATGCCTGCGCATAAGGTCGGTCGCCTATGGAAATTTAAGACCAGGGAGGTCGATGATTGGGTGCGCAATGGTGGCGCTGATGTGCCTGTAACTAGTTCCGGAAAAGAAGGAAAGAGTGCCTGATTTGCTGGGTACGTAGTCAATACTATCAGGAGAATAACAATATGCTTGGTCTGAAATTAAGAGATGAATTCCTTGGGGCTCACATGCCGGGAACAGCAATCTCGCTACGAACCAGCGATAATCAGGGTGCTGCTCAGAAGGCCCCTGAAGATATTTTATCCGTCACCTACCCAACGGCTGATATTCAGGCCGCTTTGATGTCCATAAGTGCCAAGCGTAGCGGACGTCCCATCATACTTATGGGAGACCGGGGCCGGGGTAAATCGCATATTATGGCTGTGATGCATCATGCCGTGAATTCTACGGAGGTTGTAGAATCCTGGTTGCAGAGCTGGGCTGATAAACTGGGCAGTGACGAGTTGAAAAATTTTGCAATGCTCAAAGGTTTTCTGGCTATTTCAGAACCGGTACATAACCATGAATACCCTCTCCTGTGGGAGCTTCTTTTTGATCGTCACCCAAAGGGAGAATATTACAAGGGACAATTTGAGCAGATGTCCCAACCTTTTCCGCCCCGGACATTGCTTGAAAAAATGTTTGAAGATCAGCCAACCTGCCTGATCCTGGATGAATTTCAGACATGGTTTACCGGATTACCGGATAAAGACCCAAAAACCGGGTTTATGCTCAAGCAATGGGCGTTTAATTTTATCCAGATTCTTTCAGAACTCTCCAAGGACAGGCCTGAAATTCTCATTTTTGTAATTTCAGTTTTAAATAATGACAATGAGGCCTTTCAACAGGTCCATAGGCAAGGGCCAAAACTCATCGATTTTCGCGGCCCGACAGCCAAACAGGATCGCCAGCGCTTACTTTTGCATCGTCTCTTTGAGAACAGGGATAATATTTCAGATCCTGCCATTACTGATCTTGTCAGTGCTTATGCAAATGAGCGTTTTCGCCTGCTGAACCCTGACAAGTCAGAAGGTGATAAAGACCGTATCCGGCAGGAGGTCTTTGACTGCTGGCCGTTCAGCCCTGAGTTGCTGGATTTGTTGGAAGATCATATACTGCTCTCT
>JAJRXD010000098.1 GCA_024276465.1 Deltaproteobacteria bacterium | reverse complement strand
CCATGAAAAACATGGGTTTTTCCTTTCTGAAACTTGTAAATCCACAGTGCGGGATAGACGACCAGGCGTTCAGGATGGCAACCCACGGAGCCGCCATTCTGGAAAACATCCGGATATTTTCCACCCTTAGAGAAGCAATCAGTAAATCTTCCTATGTTTTTGGAACAACAGCCCGCAACAGAAGATGCAGAAGCTTTGTGTCTCCTGACAGGATGGCAAAAAAAATTTTAAAGCTTGCAAAAACAGATAAAATTTCAATAATTTTTGGTCCTGAGGATATGGGTCTAAGCAATGACGAGCTTGAGTTGTGCAACGAGGTTGTGACTATTCCCACCACAGAAGACGCCCTGTCAATTAATATATCACACTCAGTATTGATAATATGTTATGAAATTTTCTGCACGGCAATTGAAAATCGCAAAACAGAAGAAACAGTTACACTTGCAACAAGCGAGGAAAAGGAAAACATGTATGATCACATGAGAAGTACACTGCTTGATATTGGTTTTTTAAACCCTCAGAACCCTGAAATTTTTCTTGGCAGGTTCAGAAGGATTCTTACACGTGCCGGTATGACAGGGGAGGATGTAAAGCTGATTCGAGGTGTTTTCAGACAACTTAAATGGTATATAAGCAGGACAAAGCAGAAAAGATGCTGATCCCCCATTCTATCTTTAATGCTCAAAACTCTGGTTCAACTAAATCCATTAAAAGAATATCTATTTATCATCAAAGCTGAATTTAACGTCCTGGTAGTTCCGTCTGAATTTGTTCACCTCATCTTTTACAGGTTTGTTGTCAATAATACATTCCTTAATAAACTCAGCAATCCTTTCCATATCATCTGAATTCATGCCAAAACGGGTCATCTCCTGTACTCCGATCCTGATTCCGTCAGGATGATCATGATTGCTGAAAGGCTCATATGGAAGCATGTTCATGTTAAGTATAATGTCATTAACCTCAAGAGTTTTTGAGACTTTCTCTCCACCACCAAACTGTTTCACATTTATTGCCACCTGGTGGCTTTCAGTGTACCCGAACTCCTTTGCCTGAACATCAAATCCATGTTTGTCTAAAAATTTTGCAAGCACCTTTGCATTTGAAATGACTTTATCTGCATAACTGTTCCCAAACTCCATGAATTCAGAGGTGCTGAGAGAAAGCTGAGCAAGGGTCGCAAGGTGATGGTTGCTTGAAGAACCCGGAAAAGCTCCCTTGTCTATTTTTCTCCAGGAGTCATCATCCATGTTGCTTAAAACCAATCCACGCTGGGAACCGAAAAAGGTTTTGTGAGTGCTTGCTGTTACAAGATAAGCACCTTCTTCTAATGGATCCTGAAATTTTCCGCCGGCAATAAGACCTAACACATGTGCTGCGTCATATATAAGAAAAACCTTGTTTTCATTACAGATATCGCTCAGTTCCTTTACAGGGTCAGGGAACAAATAAAGACTTTTCCCAAGCACGATCAGCCTTGGCTTCACAGCTTTAATCAGGCATTTAGTTTTTTCAATGTCAATATGATATCCGTCCTTTGATATTGGAAAGTCAATAATGTTTTTTGTGAATTTGCCAAGCGAGCCCATCCTGTGATGACTTATATGACCACCTCCGGGAGTGGAGTTGACCATTACAACGTCCCCCGGGCGTACAAGCTTGCTGAAAACAGCTTCATTACAATTCGTTCCGCTTATGGGCCTTACTTCCGTATGATTGCATTTGAATAAAATTTTCAGGTTTGATTTGAGGGTATTCTCTATCTCGTCAATATAATTTGTTCCTCTGTAGTAACGCTCACCAGGGTGCCCCTCTGCATACCTGTGCGCAAAGTCAGACCCTGCTAACTCCCTTACCTTCCTGCTCATAACATTTTCACTGGCAATCAGGTTGATTGTGCTGTTTCTCCATTCATTCTGCTGCCTTATTATGTCAACTGTTTTAGTAAATTCCTGATAATTCATCTTAAGTAAAACCTCATCCATAAAAATTGTAATATGATTTGATTTTTGTTTTTGTCCATTGTGCTTAACGTTAACGCTGGAGCATAACATAATTATATAACTATGAAAAGATATTTTCCTGGTTTCAAACGCGCCCGAATCAGCCCTGTGTTCTG
This sequence comes from Deltaproteobacteria bacterium, assembly GCA_024276465.1. Lineage (GTDB taxonomy): Bacteria > Desulfobacterota > WTBG01 > CAIYCZ01 > CAIRTM01 > JAJRXD01. The sequence goes on along the minus strand of JAJRXD010000098.1, from coordinate 39,637 downwards.
CAGCAGTCAATGCTGCAATGACCAGGACCAGAATAATCAAATTTTCAAATTTATAGTAGTTGCATATTGGTCCATCTAATTATACAATTAAAAATTTGTATTACTCCTGAATAAATTAGAGTCTGGAAGAAAACCCTGTTTTTTGTAATTTCAACCAACAGACTGTGTCATAACAGGAATTTGGTAGCCGCAAACTTTAGTTTGCGCTTTTTAGCCCATGCAACTTCAACATGTTTCGCCCCGTAAACGGGACGGCTACCCGCCTTATTCATAATCGCGACACAATCTGTAAAGGAAGAAATCTTTAACCATGTAAACCAGCAGAAGGAATTAAAAATTAAGCAAGCAAAGTTTAGAAAACATCCTCAGTTTACTGCAAAAGCTGACCGCAATTTAATAAAATTATTTTCTGAAATCGGAATTCCCGAGCCTTCACCCTTTATACCTGATCAGTTCCAGGTTGAGGCTGTTGAAAAAATAACCAGGGGTGACGTGTTAGTCAGCGCTCCAACAGGAAGCGGAAAAACATGGATTGCTGTTCAGGCTATAAAAAAGGTTGTTTCCGAGCAGAAACACGCCTGGTATGCTTCTCCGCTGAAAGCCCTTTCCAATTCCAAATACCATGAGTTTGTGCAGGAATTCGGCAGAGAAAATGTTGGACTTATAACAGGTGACAGGAAAGAAAACACTGACGCAAGAATTATTGTTGGGACAACTGAGATTTTAAGAAATCAGCTTTATGATTCAATGAGCAAATCTTCTGACTTTAATGCAGAACTTGTTATTCTTGATGAAGCTCATTATCTTGGAGATATTGACCGCGGGGTAGTATGGGAGGAAGTTATGATTTATCTGCCCACAAGAGTCAGGCTTTTAATGCTTTCTGCAACCATTCCTAATGATCATGAAATTGCATCCTGGCTTGAAAGTATTAGAAACCTTACCTGCCATGTTGTTCACTCTGAGAAAAGGCCTGTTCCCATATACCCCTTGTATCAGTTGCCTGACGGTGAGATTGTACCTCTTTCAGGTCATAATGGCATAAGCCCCAAAATAGAAAGTTTCATCCTGAACTCTCAGAAAAAAAGATTCCGGAGAAGCCAGAGCTCACCAGCATACGCAGATATTCTTAATGCTCTGCAAAAATTCAATTTGCTTCCTGCTGTGTTTTTTCTTAAATCCCGCTCTGAATGCAATAATGCGCTTTACGCATGCAGAAAACATACTGTTTCAGAAAACAGATCCAATAGAACAAAAGAAAGATTTGAGCAACTCCTGAAAAAATACCCTTTTTTATCTGATCATATACAGCTTGAATATCTTATGTATCATGGGGTCGGATCACATCATGGGGGTCAGCTTCCCCACTGGAAAGTAGTTATTGAAAGGCTGATGAATGAAGGATGCCTTGATGCTATTTTTTCAACTTCAACTGTAGCTGCCGGGGTAAATTTTCCCGCACGTACTGTGGTTCTTGCGCAAAGCGACAGGTTCAACGGGAAAGAATTTGTCAGTCTCTCCTCTGCAGAACTTCATCAGGCTACTGGAAGGGCAGGCCGAAGAGGAAAAGACAAGATAGGATTTGCCCTGATGCTGCATGGTCCTTTTCAGGATCCGCATCTTATTAATGAACTTTTTGCTACTCCACCTGAGCCGATAAACAGTCAGATTAAAATTAACTTTTCAATGTGTCTTAATCTGCTGTTAAGCCAGACCCCGGAGGAGATTAATCAATTGCTCAGTGTTTCATTTGCAAAATTTCAGAAAATGGACTCGCTCAGTGAACTGAAAAACAGAAAAGAAAAAATATTTGAAAATTTGCAGCAGAAGTTAATCGGATGCTGCTGTGAAAATGTTATGGATATTATTGAAAAAACAGAGCAGAGAGATCTGTTGTCCGGACAATTAACACGACTCAAGAAACAAAAAAGGAAATATGTAAAAAAGTGCAGTATGTCTGATATAAATGTTGAAGAAGATGAACATTTCAGGGAGATTAATCAAAAAATCGAGTTCCTGTTAAATCAAATTCAAAAACTGCCATGCAGTGACTGTAAGAATTACCAGCTTTGCAACAGAAAGAAAAACAGGAAATTCATGGATCTTGTTCATAAAGCAAAATATTTTTTTCAATCTTATGAAAAGGCTTATAATGTATTATGGAATGAATTTACACGGCACCTTGATTTCCTTATCCTTAACGGATTTGCCGATAATAATGGCAAGCTTACCTCCGATGGAATATGGGCTTCAAAACTGCGTCTTGATCATCCCCTTATCATTGCTGAATCCATACGCAAAGGTATGCTCAGCAGGCTTAGCCCAGAGCTGCTATCAGGCATAATTGCAGTATTTGTTAATGACAAGTTCCGGGATCTTGATTTGGATGAATCAATTAAGTGGGAAAAAGATCTTCTGATGGGATCTTATTACAGGATGAAAAATGCTACAGAAGAGATCATCCTGCTCATGAAACAGCATAACTTTAAAGTTCCTAATGTCCAGTTCTGGCCTGCAGCAGCTCTCTATAACTGGGCCAGGGGCGAAACATGGGAGAATGTAATAAAATTAACCTCTGTTGATGAAGGTGATCTTGCCATGATGATTTTCAGGACAGCAGATAATTTAAGACAGCTAACATCCCTGGATGAAACCCATCCCATGCTTGCTGACAAATCCAGGCAATGCATAAAGCTTCTGCTGAGAGAACCTGTGATACTTCCAACCTAAAATTTTATAAAATTCTTCTTGCCACAGACAAAATCAATAAAGTAGAATGATCTTAGCAGAAACCAGCCAGCTTCTGAAATTCAGAGACCTGACTACTCTTAAATAGAGGCTGACCGGAAACCCTGTTTTTTGTTAGCGCAGCATATGTAGGAGTCGGCTTTAGCCGCGAAAAACAGACCTGTGCTGCGTAATATCGCGCCTGAAGGCGCTCCTGCAGAAAATTATTGATCAGATTTTAACCTGAATCAGGACTTTTCGTTCAGCCACTGAATAGAACTACCAGAATCCTGATAGATCAGGATGATTTTAAATGATTGGGAAAAAAGTTTACTACCCGAGCTTAACCGAGTTTAAAAAAAAGGCAAAAAAAGAACTGGACAAGATCCCCTCTGAGCAATTTCTTAAAATTGACAAGGCAATGCTTTCTTTGCGAAAAAATCCCTACCCACACCCCCAATCAAAAAAACTTAAAGGTATGAACAGATGCAGGCTGCGAATAGGAGATTATCGAGTTGTATTTCCTGGATTGTGCTATTAGATGTAAAGCACCGCTATTGACGTTGGATCGTAAGCTAAAGACAGTTGCTCAAAATCTTAATGTCAAAACCATGGAGGTCTAAAATGCAGGTTTATACTTATTCAGAAGCCAGGCAAAAGCTCGCTGTAGTTCTTAAACAGGCTGAAGATACTGGAAAGGTACTAATTCGAAGGAAAGACGGGCGAACATTCGCGCTGGTTCCGGAAAAGATCGCTTCTTCACCTTTAGATGTACCATCGATTAAAGCGAATATTACGACCACTACACAAGAAATAGTGGATATTGTTCGAGAAGGAAGAGAAAGGTAGAACATATCGAAAGTAGACAGTCAGTGGTGAGGTTGAGACGTTGCAGGCTTTGCTGACTTGGACAACCTGAATCTGAACAAAACCATGATAAGTATGGGGCAGGGGTGGTTAAGATTATTATGACCTCAACAAGTATATGTTGATGTATTACATCCGAATCCGCTTTCCCTAATAAAACATTGTTATCGGAACTGCTATCGTATCTTTTTCCAGATATATGATTTCATCACCCATGTATAATACCAGAGCAAAAGGGACTGAGCCTGGATTCTGTGTTGCAATAAAACTCTTCAAGCCTCGCAAGGACTGTTTTTTTATCTGTATACTTCCTTTTACTTCTATCGGAATCAGTTTGTTGTTACATTCAATGACAAAATCTACTTCAGCGCCATTATTTGTTCGCCAGTAATAAAGCGAAGGTTTTGGGTTCAGGCGCTGTATTTCCTTTGAGATTTCTGTAAAGACAAATGTTTCTAAAACAGATCCCCACTGGGCTGTATGGGTCATTTTTTCAATAGAGTCGTTTTGCATAAAATAATTAATAATGCCTGTGTCACTGTAGAACAGTTTCGGAGCCTTTATTATCTGTTTTTTCTGGTTGATAAAATATGCAGGGAGTAAGGCGCACTGAAACGATGTTTGCAGGATAGAGATATATCTTTTTACGGTTTGTACAGAGAGGCCGACCCCTGCGGCAATTTTTGACATGTTGATAATGTTGCCGCTTTGAAAAGCAAGCAGCCTGCAAACTTTCTGAAAGATGTCTATGTCACCAACCTGGGCAAGGTCGCGAAGGTCTTTTTCTATATAGGTGCTGATATAGTTTTGGAACCAGAGCAACTTGTGCTTTTGGGTGTGGAGGCTATGTATTTTAGGATACCCCCCCTGGAAAATATATTCTAAAAGAATGTTATCGGCGATTTGACTACTTTTTTTTTGAAGGAGTTTCTGAAAAAGATCATCGATGGATTTTGCATTTATGAAGGTCTGTATTAATGTGTTTGAAGGTAGTTCATAAGCTTCTGACAGTGAAAAGGGTAATAAGTGTAATATGCCGACTCTGCCGGCAAGAGACTCTGTGATCGATTTCATTAATAAAAAATTAGCTGACCCGGAAAGTAGAATTTTAAACGGGAAACCACTGTCTGCCAATGCTTTTAGTGCATGAAACAGGTCAGGGGCTTTCTGTGCTTCATCAATGGCAATGTTGGTATTGAGTGTTTTTGTAAAAAGGGTGGGATCATCCTTGATTCTTAACAAAAGCTCACGGTCATCAAGGGAGTAATAGTTCCATTTTTTTGTGATGTAATGATTTATTAATGTTGATTTGCCTGACTGTCTTGGTCCGGTGATTGACACAATGGGAAATACTTCAAAATAATCATTGATATGTGACTCAATATCTCTTTTTTTATAAACACCCATACAGCTAAGTTTACCATAATAATTTTAATTGTCAATAACAATTAATATGGCAATTATTCAATTATTATGGTTTATTGACAGGGTGATGTTTTTCTCTGTGAGCAGTAATAATGCCAGGGTTCAAAATCCAAATGCCAAATGAAGTTCAAAAAAGAAAATGTGAAGCTCCCCTCCTATCCCGAAAGGATTCGGGACGGGGCTTGCGCGGCACGTTCCGGTCAAAAACTCAGTTTTGTACTCTTCCGGAGTTAAGGCGTCAGCCTTTTATGAAACCTTTACAGGTTAATTCCGGGTTAACTCCACTGACCTGCCGGCCATTGCCAATTGACATTTCCTTTAGATGCCTGTCCAACCGTAGCTCGCAGAGCGAAGGCGGATGCCTCTGCCAACCCCTTCGCGCATGAATGCGCTCCTGCATCTGTTTTGCTTCAATCCTCTAATCCTTTGTCCCTGTCCTTAAGTCTTTAATACCGTTCCACAAAGGTTTAAGTGCCTGAGAAAAGGGTCTTAAACCTTTGTTTTGTGATTTATGTCTCCTTTGACGTCATGAAACAAGCATTAACCCCGGAATATTCTTAAAATGGCCATCCATCGAAAACAGTTTCAAAGCATGTTGAAACGCAACAGCAGCAATCCAGATATCATTTGTTGGAATTGGTCTGCCCTTGTTTTTCATGCTGTTCAGAATATCTGCATAATATTCTGCAGTATCTTCATCTACGGCATAAACAACAACACGTGGTGAATCCAGGAACTCTTCAAGTTCCCTCCTGTTTTCTCGCTCCTTTCTCGCTCCTTTCTTCCTCCTTTAAAACCTGAAAGCAGTTCCCCGACACTTATTGAACAAATTCCGATTCTGCTAACCCCTTGCAGGATTCTTATAACATCCTCGCTTCCTCTCAGCGCATGAGAGTAAATATTTGTATCTATAAGCAGGTTTATCAACCCCAGAGCTCCTTGTCTATTTTTCTTTCCCGTTCAATCTTCTGTCGGATTCTGTTGAATTCATCCTTTGTCCACTTACCGAAAAGATGATCCAGATCGTGATGGACGATTGTATATTTTTTTTCTTTCTGTTGTAAGCCCAGATTTTGCCTGAGCATATCTATTATAAATCTGTTAACACTCTTAGCCTGTTTCCCCGCTGCCTGTTTCAGCTTTTTTGCAAGCGGTTCTTCAATACCACGTACAGTGATTGTCTTCATAGCCTACTCCCAAAATGATGTCATAATATGATGCCTCTTCATGTCATTATATAAATGCAATCCTGTAAATGTCAAATCTTTCCAGGTAATATCTCAAAATAATAATGCCAAAAACTCAGTTTTGTACTCTTCCGGAGTTAAAGCATCAGCCTTTTATGAAACCTTTACAGGTTAATTCCGGGGCTTTTTTTACCTTGTGCCTTTGTCCAATTCCTTTCGCGCTTATATCTCCCTTGTCTGCGCCTGTCTGTGTGCTTCTGCGGCTCAAGAAAAGGGTGTTAAGATTATTATGACCATGACAAAAACATATTAATGTATTACATTGTTAGACATGAAAACTTCCGTTCTTACAATTCGGTTGGATAAGGCCCTCGACAAATTATTGTCCAAAACCAGCGGGCAAGCAGGAAAAAGCCGGAGTGAAATTGCACGCGAGGCTTTGCGGCGACAGCTGCGAATCAGCCAGTTTGAAATTCTTCGAAAAAGAATTATGCCTTTTGCCGACGCCCGTGGATTCTTAACTGACAAAGATGTTTTCTCCAAAATTTCATGAGGATATTCCCCGTATTGGACCACGAAAAGGCAGCATTTAAAAAGTTGTTGACGTCAGTCACATGCTTGCAATAAAATCAGAACTTAACGCAGACTAAAGTCTGCGGCTACCAGAAGCCTATTATGACACAGTCTGTGAAGGGAGAAATCTTTACCGCCTTAGAATTTGTCTGCTAAAATATAAAAAGGGTAATTGGTTAAAAAATTTATGAGCAAAAAAGATTACTACCCCAGCTTAACCGAGTTTAAAAAAAAGGCAAAAAAAGGGAACCTGATACCCGTATACAGGGAAATTCTTGCTGATACTGAAACCCCTGTGTCTGCTTTTATGAAACTGAACAGATCCGAACACTGCTTTCTTCTTGAAAGTATTGAAGGTGGTGAAAAATGGGCACAATACAGTTTTTTAGGTTTCAACCCATCCATAATCTTCAGGAGCAAAGGTAAAAACATTACAATAATCAGAGGAAAAAAAACTGAGGATATTTTATCCGATGATCCGCTTTCAGTTCTAAGCAACATTATGGCAGGTTATAATCCTGTTGAGGTTGAGGGCTTGCCCCGTTTTTTCGGGGGTGCTGTGGGCTATATAGCTTATGATATGGTCAGATTTTTCGAAAACCTTCCTGATGACACTGAAGATGACCTGGACTGGTATGACTCCTATTTAATGATTACTGATACCATACTTGTTTTTGACAATCTTAAGCACAATGTTAAGGTTGTCTGCAATGTTCATCTTAACACAAAACACTCGCTGGATGCTGTCTATCGCAGGGCAATTACTGCAATAGATAAGATAATCAGTTTGCTTAACAAGCCATTAAGGAAAATTGCTAAAAATGATAAGCCAAAAAAGGTTGAAATAAAATCAAACTTTAAAATTAGCGATTATAAAAAAATTGTTGAAAAGGCAAAAAAATACATACGTGCCGGAGACATTATTCAGGTTGTACCTTCCCAGCGTTTTGAAACAGACCTGAAGACAGACCCTTTTGATCTTTACCGCTCTTTGCGTGTTGTGAACCCCTCACCTTACATGTATTATCTGAAGCTTGGTGATGATTTCATTGTAGGGTCTTCACCAGAGGTTCTTGTGCGTCTTGAAGGCAGTGAGGTTGTTGTCAGACCTATTGCAGGCACAAGGCCCAGGGGTACTGATAAAAAAGAGGATTACGGGTTTGAAAACGATCTTAAAAATGATCCGAAAGAAATTGCCGAGCATGTTATGCTGGTAGACCTTGGTCGAAACGATGTTGGAAGAGTTGCTGAAATGGGTAGTGTATCTGTTGACGAATTCATGATTGTTGAGAGGTATTCCCACGTGATGCATCTTGTTTCCAATGTCAATGGAATACTTGAAAAGGGCAGGGATGCATATGATGTGTTCAGAGCATGTTTTCCGGCTGGTACTGTGTCAGGAGCTCCAAAGATAAGGGCCATGGAGATAATTGATGAGCTTGAAAAGCATAAAAGAGGGCCCTACGCAGGATCAGTGGGTTATTTCGGATTTTCCGGCAATATGGATTTCTGCATTACAATAAGAACCATGTTTGTAAAAAATGGAAAAATTTATATTCAGGCTGGCGGTGGTGTTGTGATGGACTCTGATCCTGAAAATGAATATTTAGAAACTGTAAACAAGGCAAAAGGCATGATCAAAGCTATTAACAAAGCGTATGAAGGTCTTTAAATGCTTTTAATGATTGATAACTACGATTCGTTTACTTATAACCTTGTTCAGTATTTTGGTGAGCTTGGGGAAGAGATTAAAGTATTCAGGAATGACAAAATTACCCTTACAGAGATTGACAATCTTAACCCTCAAAAAATAGTTATTTCACCTGGCCCGGGAAGACCTGCTGATGCTGGAATTTCCCTGAACATAATAAAGAGGTTCAAAGACAGATATCCCATTTTAGGGGTGTGTTTAGGCCATCAGTGTATCGGCGAGGCTTTTGGAGCAAAAATAACCAGAGCCCCGAGAATTATGCATGGGAAAATGTCTGTTATCTTTCATAACAACAGAAAACTGTTTAAGGGCATACCCAATCCCTTTGAGGCAACACGTTACCATTCTCTGATTGTCGAAAAAAGCAGTCTTCCAGCCAGCCTGAAAATTACTGCGCACACAAAGCAGGGGGAAATTATGGGGATAAGGCATAAAAAATATTTTGTTGAGGGCATTCAGTTTCATCCTGAATCAATTTTAACCCGTCAGGGAAAACAGATCCTGAAAAATTTTCTGGATATGTCTGAAATTTTCTGGAAGTCAAAAAAGTGACTAAATGAATCAAAGATGATTAAAACAGCCATAAAAAAGGTGATTGCAGGCGAGAGTTTGTCTGAAAATGAGATGATCGGGGTAATGAACCTGATCATGGAAGGCAGTGCCACAGATTCACAGATTGCCTCTTTTATTACTGCTTTAAGGATGAAGGGCGAGACTGTTGAGGAAATTACCGGTGCTGCAATGGTAATGCGACAGAAAGCTCTTGCTATTCCTGTCGAATCAAATGATGATTTGATTGATATTGTCGGTACTGGCGGTGATAACGCAAATACATTCAACATATCTACTGCGGCAGCATTTGTTGCAGGCGGAGCAGGACTTCGTGTGGCAAAACACGGTAATCGCTCAGTTTCAAGCAGCTGCGGAAGTGCTGATGTCATAGAAAAACTCGGGATCAATATAAATATTTCACCTGAAAGTGTGGGGCACTGTATTGATGAGGTTGGTATTGGTTTTCTGTTTGCTCAAAAACTTCATTTGGCCATGAGATATGCAGCTTCTGTTAGAAAAGAGATAGGTATTAGAACAATTTTCAATATCCTGGGACCATTGACAAACCCCGCAGACGCTAATGTTCAGGTTGTGGGGGTTTATGATAAAAAACTGACCGGTACTTTAGCAAATGTTTTAAAGCAGCTTGGGAGAAAGAAAGCTCTTGTTGTGCACGGGAAAGACGGACTTGATGAGATAACCCTGAGTTCTGAAACACTGGTAAGTGAACTCAATAATGGAGCTGTTAAAACATATGAGATTGATATAAGTGATTTTGGCCTGAAAAAGATTGACATTGATGAAGTAAAGGGCGGCACCCCAGGCCACAATGCTGAAATCATACTGAATTTATTGACCGGCAAAAAGGGTCCTCACAGGGACATTGTTCTTGTAAATGCAGGTGCTGCAATAATGGTTTCCGGAAAGGCAATGGATTTAAAAGAAGGAATAGCTCAGGCAGCTGAATCAATTGACAGTGGAAAAGCTTTGGACAAACTGAATGATTTGAAAAATTTAACTCAAAGGCTTTCATGAGTTATCAACCTTCTGCTGAGTGTAGAGCAATACCAGTTTTAAAAAAGGAAAAACATCATAGAGTGATTCTTGAAAAAATTATAGCAAAAAAAAAAGAAGAGATTGAAAAAGCAAAAAAAACAATGCCTTCTGGTAACTTGAAAGAAATACTTAAGGATTTACCTGAGGCAATGGATTTTAAAGGTGCACTCTCAAAAGAGATCGGGGGGGGGAACAGGATTATCGCTGAAGTGAAAAAAGCATCTCCATCCAGAGGTGTTATTCGTGAAGAGTTTAATCCGGTTGAAATAGCAAGAGAATATGAAAAACATGGTGCTGTTGCAGTTTCGGTGCTGACAGATAACAATTTTTTTATGGGTTCACTTGAATACCTGAGAGAGATTAAAAAAAATATTTCCATACCTGTTTTCAGAAAAGATTTTCTGCTGGACCCTTATCAGATATATGAGTCAAAGGCCTGGGGAGCGGATGCTGTGCTTCTTATAGCTGCGATTCTTGATGAAGTACTGCTTAAGGATTTTTTAAAGCTCTTAAGAGAGGTGTCTCTCTTTTCAATGGTTGAGGTTCACTCAAAAAAGGAACTGCAAATGGCACTTGACGCTGGTTCTGAAATAATCGGCATTAACAACAGGGATTTAAGGACATTTAAGACTGATCTGAAAACAACGCATGATTTGATTAAGCACATTCCAGAGGGCACAATTGTTGTCAGTGAAAGCGGGATTGAAAATCCTGGGGATGTGACTATGCTTAAACAATCCGGTGTTGATGCGTGCCTGATAGGTGAATCTCTAATGAGAGCTGAAAACCCAGGACAAAAACTCTCGGAGTTTGTTGGAGGATTTCAGCACTAACAACTGAATTGCAGGAGAATTTATGACATTACCTGACAATAACGGACACTTTGGAGGATACGGAGGAAGATATGTTTCTGAAACCCTCATGCCTGCTCTTATTGAACTTTCAGAGGCATACGATCACTATAAAAATGACCCTCAATTTTCAGATGAGGTAAAATTTTATCTTAAAGAATATGTGGGCAGGGAAACCCCTTTGTATTTTGCTGAAAGATTTTCAGAAAAGCTGGGGATAAAAGTATATTTAAAGAGAGAAGACCTGAACCACACAGGGGCTCACAAAATAAATAACACAATCGGGCAGATTCTTCTTGCAAAAAGAATGAAGAAGACCCGGATCATCGCTGAGACAGGTGCAGGACAGCATGGTGTTGCAACTGCAACTGTTGCAGCGAGGTTCGGTCTTGAATGTGAGATATTTATGGGTTCAGAGGATGTGCAGCGCCAGTCACTGAATGTTTTCAGGATGAAACTTCTTGGTGCAAAAGTTCGTGCTGTCAGCTCAGGAACCTGTACTTTAAAAGACGCAATGAATGAAGCAATGCGGGACTGGATAACCTATGTAAAAAATACTTTTTATATAATAGGATCTGTTGCAGGGCCTCATCCCTATCCGCTGATTGTCAGGGATTTTCAGAGGATAATCGGTGATGAGACAAAAAAACAGATTATTGAAAAAGAGGGCAGACTTCCTGATCTGATTCTTGCCTGTGTGGGAGGTGGAAGCAATGCAATGGGAATATTCTACCCTTTTCTCCAGGATGCTTCAGTAAAACTTACGGGTGTTGAAGCAACAGGTATTGGCATTGACAAGGGGCCTCATTCAGCACCCCTTGCAGCCGGAACCCCGGGGGTTTTACATGGCGCTAAAAGTTATCTTTTACAGGATAAACATGGACAGGTACTGCCTGCACACTCCATAGCCCCGGGACTTGACTATCCCGGCGTAGGACCTGAACACAGCTATCTGAAGGACACGGGCAGGGTTTCCTATGTGTCCGTGACAGATGATGAAGCAATTAATGCATTTCAGGAGCTTTCCCGTGCAGAGGGGATTATACCAGCACTTGAAAGCGCTCATGCAGTTGCATACCTGATAAAAGAGGCGCCAAATCTGGAAAGAGATTCAGTTGCTGTTGTTAATCTTTCAGGAAGAGGTGATAAGGATATTCATATTGCTGCAGAAAAAATTGGAATTAAACTTTGATGGCGTCGTAAAAAGTCCGATCTACAGCGTTGCAGCAATTTTTCAGCTACTTGACATACTATATGTATAGTCTCGCACCTGAAAAATCACTACGCCTTGTATATCGAAATTTTTACTTAGCCATCTGAAACATAGTTGATGACTTTTTGCAAAGTCATCAACTTTAAACAAACATACATCCATTGCTTGCTCCTGAAGAGGGTGCAAACATGGACATATAAAAATGATTCTATAGCAATAGAAGGAAGATGGTCATGAGCCGGATAAAAAGCCTGTTTCAGGAACTCCGTAAAAAAAAAGAAAAAGCTCTTATCCCTTATATAACAGCTGGTGATCCAGACATCAATACTACGGAAAAACTGCTTCAATGCCTGGTAAGCAATGGTGCTGACATGATAGAGATAGGGGTTCCCTTTTCAGACCCAATGGCTGATGGACCTACCATTCAGGCTGCATCCCAGCGTGCTTTAAAAAATTCCTTTTCAATAAAATCTGTTTTAGACCTTGTAAAAGGTGTCAGGAAATATTCTTCAATCCCGATAATTCTTTTTGGTTATTATAATCCGTTTTACCAGTACGGGCTGAAAAAGCTTTCCAGTGATGCAGGGGATGCTGGTGTTGATGCTTTCCTGACTGTTGATCTGCCCCCGGAAGAGGCTGTGGATTTTAAAAATGAGGCGGATATCTGCGGGATTGACTCAATATTTCTGCTTGCTCCCACAAGCACCAGCGAGAGAATGAATGTTGTTGCTGATATGGGTTCAGGGTTTATCTACTACGTCTCTGTAACCGGAGTCACTGGTGCCCGTGACAGTCTTGCTGACCTTATTGACAAGCATATCAGCAAAATAAGGCTTCACACTGCCCTTCCCATTGGAATTGGTTTTGGCATATCATCTCCTGAACATGTTCGTGAGGTTTCCTGTTATGCAGATGCTGTTATAGTGGGAAGCGCAATAATAAAAATAATAGAGTCAAACCTGAACAAATCTGATATGCTTCAAAAGGTCGGTGATTTTGTGCACTCACTTAAGGATGCTACATTAGCCTAACCCGAAAACTATTCATGTTACTCGAATGAACTATCCTGAGTCAATATCCTACCTGTTCGGCCTTCAGAAGTTTGGCATTAAGTTAGGTCTTTCCAATATAACCAGCCTCCTGAACTATTTGGATAATCCGCATAAAATGCTCAGATGTATTCATATTGCCGGAAGCAATGGCAAGGGCTCAACAGGAGCATTTCTCCAGTCCATTCTTAAGCATGGTGGCTACAGAGCCGGTTTTTTCACCTCACCTCACCTGATCGATTTTACCGAGAGAATCAGGATAAATGATCATAAAATAACTCACCAAAGGGTGGTTATGCTGGTCAAACAGATAAAGTCCGTCTGCAACAGGCATTTTTTAAAAAATATTACTTTTTTTGAATTTGTAACTGCCATGGCATTCAAGTATTTTGAAGAGGAGGGCGCTGATCCGGTAATAGTTGAAGTTGGAATGGGTGGAAGATATGATGCAACTAATGTAATTAAACCACTGCTGTCCATAATAACATCAATCAGCCCTGATCATCAGGCTTATCTTGGCAGTACACTCCGGGAAATATCCCTTGAAAAAGCAGGGATTATAAAAAGAAATGTTCCTGTAATAAGCGGAGCCCGACAGCCATCTGTCAACAGCTTTTTCGAGAAGAGATGCAAAAACATGGATTCAGCATTTTATCAGTTAGGCAGGGATATCAGATGCAGAAAGATTAAACCGCGTGTTTTCAGCTACCAGGGCTTTGATTTGAAACTGAAAAACCTTCAATGCGGTCTTTTCGGTGACCATCAAATTCGCAATGCTTCACTGGCAATTGCCGCCTCAGAACAGTTGAAAAACAAAAACTATCAGTTAAGTGAAAATGACATCATAACAGGGATTAAAAAAACTGTCTGGCATGGGAGGCTGGAGATAATTAAAAAAAATCCGGCTGTTGTTTTAGATGGCGCCCACAACCCAGCTGCATGGAGGACATTAGTCAAAACCATTAAAACAGAATTTTCAACCAGGCGACTTTTTTTAATGTTGGGAGTTATGGAAGATAAGGATATTCGCCGCATGGTTAATATTCTGACCCCTTATGCATACGCAGTCATGTTTTGCAGACCCATGATATGGAGGGCTGCTACAAAGCAGCATATAGAAAAATTCATTAGATTTTCCAGGCATAAAAATGTATTCTGGTGTGATAATGTTTCCACTGCATTTGGAAAAACATTAAAAATGGCTTCAAAACAAGACATTATATGTGTTACCGGCTCGCTGTTTGTTGTTGGTGAAGTTCGTGAGTACATGTTAAAATCCAAAACATTTTCAAGTGGTCCCATAGCACTTTAAAGGTATAAGATGTCACGAAAACTGCTTATTATGTCTGTTTGTTTAATGCTGCCATTATATGCTGTAACTGCTTTTTCCCGTGCAACACCTGATGCTGATCCAAATTATGATGATTTGCCTGTTAACATTGAGGCAATCCACCTGAATTATGACAGAAATAAAAATTATCTTTTTGCCAAGGGAAATGTTGAAATAATCCATGGCAGCAGAATTCTTAAAGCAGATAATATCAGGATTAATCTTACAACCAAGGATACTGAAGCCAGGGGAAATGTTACCCTGATGGAGGGTGGTGACATTCTTTCCTGTGAGTCCTTTGATATAAATCTTGATTCACAGATTGGCGAAGTCCGAAATGCCAGAATATTTATTAAGGAGCAAAATATTCATGTTGAAGGAAAAGAGATAAAAAAAACCGGTTTAAATACATATGTAGTAAAACAGGGAACAATAACAACATGTGATGGTGAAAACCCGGCATGGAAAATAAATGCTGCAAAGATAAACCTGACAGTTGAAGGTTATGCCTTGTCACGCAGCAACATATTAAGAGTTAAGGGGTTTCCGGTAGTATATCTTCCATATGCTGTTTTCCCTTTAAGCACTAAAAGACAATCAGGCCTTTTATTCCCTGAAATTGGCCATTCAAACAGATCAGGTTATTTTGTTAATAATTCTTTTTTCTGGGCTATATCAGAAAACACTGATGCAACTTTCTGGTTTGATTATGCATCAAGAAAGGGACTTGGAAACGGACTGGAATATCGCTTTAAACTGAGTGAACAAACATGGGGAAAATTTTACGGATATTTTGCTGAAGAGAAAACAAATTACTTTGACGCCAGATACCGTGATAAACGTGACAGGAATATGCAAAGAGGTTATTTTAACATTGAGGGTGAGCACTATTTTTCAGAAGACTTTTATGTAAAGTCCCAGGGATCTTACGTAACTGACAGGGAATTTTATCATGATTATAAAAGAATGGTTAATCGCTCAAAAGGTGAAATAGACAAATCAAACATAAGATCTGTCGAAAAAGACGAATCACTGATATTCTTCAATAAAAACTGGGGTTTTCATAATCTGCTTGTAAACTTTAACCTTTATAAAAACCTCCGGCACAGGGGTCCGGATACTCTTCAAAAACTTCCGCAGGTTATTTTTTCAAGCCTGCGCAGGCCTGTGAAAGGATCAGCGCTGTTTTATCAATTTGATTCTTCTTATAATTTTTTCTGGAGGGAAGAGGGCCAGAAAGGCCAGCGTTTCGATATCTTTCCTAAAATATCCCTGCCTGTTAACTATGACGGCTGGCTGAAATTCAATCCGGAAATAGGTCTGAGAGGTATGGCCAATTTCAATGCTGATCATGAAAAGGGACTTAAAAAAGCAGGGGTTTTTCCAAGTGCAAGGGCCGAGCTCTCGGTTACGTTTATCAGAATATATCAGATAAACGGAAAATGGTTGAAAAAATTGAAACATACTGTTGAACCAGGTCTTTTGTATGAATATGAACCTTCTAATGATCAGGATGATTTTCCGGGGTTTGACGTTCCTGAAAGATTTTTTAAGCGCCACAGCATAAGCTATTATCTGAAAAACAGATTTTCCGGAATTATCCCTGATGGCACCGGTGCTTTTGAAGAACGTGAAATCGGTTATTTCCTGGTTGGACAGTCTTTCAATATCAGCAAACCAAAGGGGGGGCTCTATTTGAAAGGCAATCCGGGAAAGGACTTTTCAGATATTTTTGCTGAAATTCGTTACGGTGTATTCCCTTTCCTCTATTTTAAAACAAAAGCTGCATTTGATAGTTATGAAAACAGCCTTCGATATTATAATGCAATTATAAGCTGGAGCAACAGCAGGGATGCAAATTTGAAATTTGAATACAGATATGCACGTGACATATTTGACGGCTTTGCTTTCAGAGGCAGAATTCGCCTGACCGATTCTTTGCGTACTTTTTTCAGAGTACAGTTTGACAGGAATTATCGAAATAAAAAATATACTAATATTGGACTGGATTACAGCTCACAGTGCTGGGGCAGCAGGATTTCAGTTCAGACCCGTGGTTCAACTGCCGGCAGTACCTCAGACACCAGATTTAATTTCAGCTTTTACTTAAAGGGGTTGGGAGGATTTATGCAATGAAATCAAAGGTTTATTTTGCTGACTTGAGAACAACCTTTACAAACAATCACACAACAAAAATCAACAGCATTCTTGACAGGACAGATGTTTCACAGGTTGTTGACAAAACAGATTTGGTGGCTGTTAAACTGCATTTTGGTGAAAAGGGAAACACTGCCTTCATACGTCCAATATTTATACGCGACATTGTTGAAAAAATAATCAAGCTTGGTGGAAAACCTTTTTTAACAGATGCAAATACTCTTTACAGAGGAGAAAGGTCTGAAGCCCCATCACACATCAATATTGCACTTTCACATGGTTTTAATTACACAACTGTTCGCGCTCCTGTTATTATAGCCGACGGATTGAGAGGCAGTGATGAAGTCAGGCTGAAAGTTGACGCAAAACACTTTTCAGAAGTTTCTATCGCATCAGCAATAATTCTGTCAGATGCACTTATAAGCGTTGCTCATTTTAAAGGACATGAGCTTACGGGTTTTGGTGGAACGATTAAAAATCTCGGGATGGGCTGTGCTTCCAGGGAGGGAAAGATGAAGCAGCATTCAAATATTTCTCCTAAAATAAAACCCGGGGAATGTACAGCATGCGGCAAATGTGCAGACTGGTGTCCTGTAAGTGCCATAGAACTGTTTAATGAAAAGTTTAGAATTAATTCTGAAAATTGCATTGGTTGTGCTGAATGTATAACAATCTGCCCGCAGGGTTCTGTAAAAATAAACTGGGATGGAAACACGGAAGACTTTCAGGAGAAAATGGTTGAGTATGCTCTTGGAGTAATCAGGAACAAAGCTGAAAAAAGCATTTTTATAAATTTCCTCACAGATATCAGTCCTGCCTGCGACTGCTACGGTCATTCAGACCGAAACATTGTGCCGGATATCGGCATCCTGACATCACTTGATCCTGTGGCAATAGATCAGGCGTCAGTAGACCTGCTGAATTCACAAACAGGGCTTGTTGATTCTGCCCTGAAGACCGGTCATGAAAAGGGCGGAGATAAAATCAGGGGACTTTATCCTGAAGTGGACTGGGAAATTCAACTGCGCTACGCAGAAAAGATGGGTATTGGCAAAAGATGTTACGAATTAGTGAAGGTTTAGTGCAAAAACAGCTAAAGTTATAAGGAATAAATCCGTAATAGAAAATCATGTCAGAGCAAATAAAAAAGGTGCTTGTAATTGATGATAATGAAGTAATAAGGAAATTAACAAGCACGCAGTTATCTAAAAAAAATTATCTGGTAAAAACTGCTGAAAACGGACAGGCTGGGATTGATATTGCTCGTTGTTTTCAACCCCATGTAATTCTGCTTGATGTAATGATGCCTGAATTAGACGGGTATGCTGTTTGCGAAAAGCTGAAGGCAAGTGATGAAACCATGGATATTCCCATTATAATGCT
The DNA here is from genome assembly GCA_024276465.1 of Deltaproteobacteria bacterium. Classification (GTDB taxonomy): domain Bacteria; phylum Desulfobacterota; class WTBG01; order CAIYCZ01; family CAIRTM01; genus JAJRXD01. Next base: position 21,556 of record JAJRXD010000098.1, on the reverse strand, counting down.
TACCGGAAAGACAGAATCAGTAGATAAAATAAAGGGGCTTGAAAAGGGAGCATCAGATTATGTTACCAAGCCATTTGATCATGGCGAACTGCTGGCAAGGGTAGCAACACATGTAAAAATCAAAATCATGTGGGATGATCTCCAGGAAAAAAACAGAATGCTTCATGAGCTTTCCAGAAGGGATGAACTTACCGGTTTACATAATTATCGTCATTTCATGGAACGAATTTCCTACGAATTTAATCGATCGAACAGGTACAATCTGCCTCTTTGCTGTGTTATTCTCGATCTTGATTACTTTAAGAAAGTCAATGATAGTTATGGCCACCAGGCGGGTGACTTCGTGCTGAGAGAAGTTGCAAAGATAACTCGTGAAAGCATAAGGGAAATTGATCTTGCGGCCAGATATGGAGGAGAAGAATTTGCTCTCATACTTCCACATACTAAACTTGAAAATGCGCTGTGTCTGTGCGAGAGAATCAGAATGAATGTGGAATCACGGACCTTTAATTTCAACAATTATAAAATAAAAAATACGGTCAGCCTTGGAGTTGTCAGTCGCAGGGATAACAACCCTGAATCCTACAGTGAAATGATAAAATTTGCTGATGAGGCTCTTTATTCTGCAAAGGAAAACGGCAGAAACAGGGTGTCAAAATATAACAACAAAAAAACTGCCGACTGCTTTTACCCGGTGGATTCAGTACCCCCGACACATCCTGACTAAAGGAAAAACAAAATCTTCGCCTGTCCAGGATCACGTCTTTAACAGGAAGGGCTAAGGTTTTAAACCGCAAAGCAGACAATTAGTTAAGGGTATTCCTTATGACGGAAAAAGTTCTGGAATTCAACACTCATTATAAAAAAAGATGGTACGATAATCATTCAAAACTCATGCATGCTATTCACATGCTTAAACCTCTAAAGGGGAAGGCTCTCGATGAGATTGTAATTGAGCTGAAAAACATCATCTGCAGGCATGATACAGACCTGATCGACAGGTACTTTATGGCTTTCCCATTAAAACCATTCAAGAGGAGATGGTATGACAAGGATCCCTACTTGTGGATAGTCATTAACTCTTTAAGGTTTGCAGATCAAGACACGCTTGAGGATGTAATAGAATTTATCAGCAACAGATATTCAGTAACTTCCGGTTAGGTATTTGCATGTATTATTTTGAAATATTAGATTAAAATATTTTTTCAACTCGTAACCCGTCAACCGGTTTCCTTTGTGTATGTATCAAGAAGGCTTTTAAATTCATTTTCAGTGATTATTTGTACATCTGAGTTTTCAGCTTTTTCAAGCTTTGAGCCCGGATTTGCCCCTGCCACAACAAAATCAGTCCTGCCAGTCACTACGGAAGTCACTTTGCCGCCCATGGACTCAACTATTTTTTTTGCATCTTGTCGTGTAAAATTTTTCAGGGTGCCTGTAAAGACAAAAATTTTACCTTCAAGTTTTCGATCAACCTCAGCATTTTGAGGAGTCATCAAAACCCCAGCTTCCTCAAGACGTTTTATAATGGATATATTAGCGTGTTGATTGAAAAACTGAACAACACTTTCTGCAACTTCAGGCCCAACGTCTTTAATGTTCATGAGTTCATCCCTTGTTGCATTTATAATTTTTTCCATACTCCCAAAGTGATCAACAAGGATTTTTGCAGTATGCTCACCAACATGCCTTATGCCAAGTGCAAATAACAGGCGTTCAAGACCGGCCTGTTTGCTTTTCTCAATTGCATCAATTATGTTTTTTGCTGATTTGACAGCCATCCTGTCAAGTTTCAGCCATTTTTCCAAAGGTATATAGTAGAGATCAGCAACATTGCCGACAACACCTTTGTCAACAAGCTGTTCTAACAATTTGTTTCCCAGGCCTTCAATGTTCATTGCTCTTCGGGAGGCAAAATGCTTCAGGTTACCCTTTAAAATGGCTGGACAGTTATGATTAACACATCTGTAAACAGCTTCATTGCTGAATCTGACAACTTTGCTGCTGCATTCAGGGCATGTTTCGGGCATAATGAATTTTCTGCGGTTTTCTGTTCTCCCTGATTTAACAACCTTAACTACACTGGGTATCACATCTCCTGCCCTTTCAACAATTACAGAATCTCCCATGCAAATATCCTTTTTGTCTATTTCATCCTGATTGTGAAGTGTTGCACGCTGTATTTCAACACCACCTACCTTTACAGGCGCAAGCAGTGCAACGGGTGTCAGTGCCCCTGTTCTGCCAACCTGAACAATTATATCCCTGATGACTGTGGTTTCATGCTGAGGAGGAAATTTATAGGCAATTGCCCATCGAGGGCTTCTTGAAACAGTGCCGAGCTTATTCTGAATCTCCAGACTGTTAACTTTTATGACTGCTCCGTCAATATTATAGGGCAATGTATTTCTAAGAGATTCAATCTCCCTGCATGCAATAATTGAATCCTCAATATTATTGCACAGCACAATATGGGGGTTTATTTTCAGCCCTAACTTTTTCAGCGTATTCATCATCTCAAAATGTGTTTTGTGACTAAAACCGGTCTGATCACCTGTTCCATAAAAATACAGATCAAGCTTCCTCTGGGCAGTAACCATGGGATCAAGTTGCCGAACTGAGCCTGCAGCAGAATTTCTGGGGTTTGCAAAAGGGGGTTCGCCCTGCTCGGCTCGTTTCCTGTTAAGGTTTTTAAAATCCCTGTTTTCCATAATGATCTCGCCCCGGACCTCAAGCCTTGGTGGTATGGAGAGATCAGGCTGGGGGAGGAGGCGGAGGGGCACTGATTTGATTGTCTTAATGTTACGTGTCACATCTTCACCTCTGGTGCCATCCCCCCTTGTTGAACCTAATGTAAAAACACCTCTTTCATATATAATTTCAACAGCAAGGCCGTCCAGTTTTGGTTCAACTGTATATTCAATGTCAGATTCTGTTTTAATCAGGTTTTTGACTTTTTTGTCAAAATCGCGTATTGAAGCTTCATTCATTGCATTTGACAGGCTGAGCATGGGGGTCTTGTGCTCAACTGTTGGAAATTTTTTTAAGGGCGGGGCACCTACTCTCTGGGTTGGAGAATCAGGAGTAATAAGCTCGGGGAGTTTATTCTCAAGGTTCTGTAAGTCCCTGAACAGGTTGTCATATTCAAAATCAGAGATTTCAGGATCATCAAGCACATAATAACGATAGCAGTGGTAATTAAGTTTTTTTTTAAGATTTTCAATCTGCAGTTTTACAGACATTATTCATCCCAGCCATATTTTCCAATAAGCGGAACAAAAACACAGGGAGTTATTTCAGACAAAGCAAAACAATCATCCTGCTTTGTTACTTTGTAAAGAGTCTGATTATGCCGGGAGCCTGCAGGTATAACAAGTCGTCCTCCTTCAGCCAGTTGAAGCTTTAAAGACTCAGGAACCGAAGGTGCCCCTGATGTTACTATGATAGCATCAAAGGGTGCTTCTTCCGGCCACCCGCAGGTTCCGTCACCGGTTTTTATGTTAATTGTTTTATAGCTTAGAGATGCAAGATTTCTTTTTGCCTTTTCTGCTAATGCCGGAATCCTTTCAACAGAGTAAACACGCGGGGTTAATTGTAATAGAATTGCCATTTGGTAGCCTGTACCCGTGCCTATTTCAAGAACCTTTTCGTTTCCACGCAGTTCAATGCATTCTGTCATTAAGGCAACCATATAAGGCTGCGATATGGTCTGGCCCTCACCTATTGAAATCGGCGCATCATCATAGGCATATTTCCTGGATCCCAGGGGAACAAATATTTCCCTGGGGACTCTCCTCATTGCACTTAGAACCCCAGGGTCTCTAACCCCCCTTGCTCTTATCTGGTTTTCAACCATGTCAAGTCTGTTTTTTTCATTTTTTTTGTCCGTGCAGGAAAAACCCATACTTGTCATAATGTTGTTAAAATCTGCCGTATAAATATTTTTGATTCACCACCAACTAACTGGCTGGCTTTACAACAACCCACAAAGAAGTCCTGCCTCTTTTAACAAGTATAAGTATGTTGTCATGTTTTGCGTCATTTAAAGCTTCCATGTATTCCTTCATGTTCCTGACAGGATTTCTGTTGATTTCCTTGATTATATCACCTTTTCTCAATCCAGCATCATCAGCAGGACTTCCCGGATTAACAAAGCTTACAATAACCCCTTCCACATCAGATAAATCCAGCCGGTTGGCAAGCTCAGGAGTTATTTCAGTTACAGTCAAACCGGTTTTATCCCTCTCTTTTTCTGCTTCTTTTACAGAGGCTTTCTCCTTCAGTTCGCCGATTTCAACTGTCATTGTTTTCTTTTTACCAGCACGGATGACAACCACCTTAACCTTTTTCCCAATCGGAGTTTCAGCTACCATTAGTGGAAGGTCTGTCATTTCTTTTACAGGCTTGCCGTCAAACATAATTATGACATCACCCTGTTTGATGCCTGCTTTTGCCGCAGGCCCTGTTTTGTCAGGCTCTGCCACAAGGGCTCCTTTGCCCTCCTCAAGTCCAAAGGATTTAGCAAGCTCAGGTGTAACTGTCTGAACAACAACGCCAAGCCATCCTCTCACGACCTTGCCCTTTTCCTTTAATTGACTAACAATTTTTTTTGTAAGGTTGATTGGAATAGCAAATCCGATTCCGACATTTCCACCGCTTGGACTGTAAATCATGGTATTAACACCAACAACCTTACCCTGCATATTGAACAGAGGACCGCCGCTGTTGCCGGGATTAATGGAGGCATCGGTTTGTATGAAGTCCTCATACGGCCCGGCACCTATTTTCCTCCACTTGGCACTTACAATACCTGCTGTAACAGTTTCCTGAAGTCCAAATGGATTGCCGATAGCAATTACCCATTCACCAACCTGAAGGCTGTCAGAATCACCGAATGTTGCTACGGGAAGATCTTCATTTAAGTCTTTTATTTTAATCAGGGCAATATCTGTCTTTGGATCTCTTCCAATAACTTCTGTATCATATTCTTTTTGATTGTGAGTTTTGACCTTTATTTCATCAGCCCCTTCAACAACGTGATTGTTTGTCAGGATATAACCCTCTTTATCAATAATAAAACCTGATCCAAGGCTTTTCTGTTTATACTCCTTGTTTGGGATATCGCCAAAAAAATGTCTGAAAAAGTCATCTCCAAAAAAATCCCTGAAGGGATCGTGAGGGTTTTGTCCCTGGCCAAAAGGATTACTGTAGTGACTGAAATCCGATTTGATTGTTTTTGTTGTGCTGATATTAACAGTAACAGGAGTCAATTTTTTTACCAGACTGGAAAAATTCGGTAATTGAATGGCAGGCATTGCTTTTTTTTCTGCATCAGCCTGCTGAGCAGAAAGCAGGGCAGGGCAGCAAAACAGGAAAAACGAGAAGAATAAGAAAAATGTTACAGGGGAGTTAGTTGTTGAGCGATGATTTTTCATTTGCAAAACCTCCTATTGTTATAATATTAATACAATTCCAAGTCCCATAGCAAACACAAAAGGGAAATCGCAATCCTGAACAGTAGACTGTCACGTTATAAAAACAGCTGCTGCCATGACAGTGGTAAAACCCTTTGGAGTAACTATAGCTGATTGGGTTATTTCAGTAGATTTATATATTTTATTGCTTATGCGATACACCTCCTTTTTTTCATCCCAGCTTTTATCCTCATCAAACTCTATCCCTAATGTTGAAGCAAGCATTGCAGCAGCAAGATCCTCTGCATAATCACCAGCCTGCTTTTCAGTCATGCCATAGGCATGGTACTCTGAAAGGTAACCATACCCTTTATTGCCGGTAGGTCTGGCGCACCCAACTGAAGCTGCGATAAGCCGTCTGGGCTCATCACTTGAACACTTTGAAATTACAGTAAATGTGATTGCACCTGGCTCAAGCTTCTTTAGACCCTGGGTTCTTGAAATGATTTTGCATCCAGGTGGAAAAATGCTGGAAACAGGTACAAGATTCTGTTTTTCAATACCAGCATCACGAAGCGCCAGTTCGAAAGATCTGAGCTTGTCTTTATGCGTACCGGTTCCCTTGGTAAAAAACAGTTCTTTTGGCAATAGTTTCAATCAATATCTCCCTGATAAGAATCACAGTTTTTGAAAAAAATATACCCTAACAGTTTATAACATAATTTGGCAGCAAGAAAATCAGGTGCTATGTTTGGCGGCTGAGGAGACAGTTCAACAATGTCAAATCCAAGAATATTTCTGTTTTCAGCAAGTGCCTGAAGCGGAAGCAAAATATCAAACCAGTCCATACCGCCGGGTTCGGGAGTGCCGACAGACGGCATAATTGACGGGTCCAGAACATCAAGATCTATTGTAATGTAAATATTTTGAGGCAGGTCATTAACCAGGGTGTTAATCCAGTCAGTTTTTCCGGTAATCATCCTGGCAAAAAAAGTATTTATTTTTGAAGATTTGAGAAAATCATATTCTTCTTTACTGAAACTTCTAACACCTACCTGAAAAATGCTGCAGATTTCATGTATGCGTCGTGCAATGCATGCATGGTTGAATTTACTCATCTGGAAACTGTCACGCAAATCAGCATGTGCATCAAATTGCACAACAGCAAAATCATCAAATTTTTTCTTAAAAGCCTTTACTGCTCCTAAAGTAATGCTGTGTTCACCACCAAGTATAACAGGGAATTTATCAGACTCAATTACTTTATCTACCGCCTGTTCAATTTTATTTATCATGCCCTCAGGAGATGAAGTAACAGGTTCAATCTGTTCAAGCGTATGAATTCCTATGGAAGCAATTTCTTTTTCAGTATCTTCATCAAAAAGTTCCAGGTGTGTTGATGCTTCAATTATTGCCAGTGGTCCGCGTCGTGTACCAGAAATATAAGAAGTCGTTAAATCATAAGGCACAGGCAGAATAACTGCAGATGCTTTTCCCCAGGCTGAGAGACTGCTGTTCAAACCGGCAAAATTAAACGGTAAAAATCTGTTAGAAATCATGGAAAACGAATATATCTGAAAAATCAGTTGTGTCTGATAATGTATATTATGTAAACTAATGGCAGGTCGTGATTATTATGCCATCTCCAATATTTTTTTTGAAATATCTTCGAGATGCAAGACCTTGTCAACAGCCCCATTTTTGATGGCTTCATGCGGCATTCCAAAGACAATACACGATTTTTCATCCTGTGCAATTGTTTTTGCTCCACTTTCCTTCATTTTGAGAAGGCCGTCTGCGCCATCGGAACCCATTCCGGTCAGTATAACACCAACAGCATTGCTGCCGGCATATTTTGCAACGGAATTAAACAGAACTTCAACAGCCGGGCGCTGCCTTTTAACTAATGGTCCGTCTTTTATCTGAACGTTATATATTGCACCAGAACGTCTGAGCAGCATATGTTTATTGCCGGGAGCTATTAATGCTATACCAGGTCTCACCCTGTCTGCTTCCTCAGCTTCTTTAACATCAATAACGCAGATATCATTCAGCCTGTCAGCAAAACTTTTAGTAAACTTTTCGGGCATATGCTGAACAATGACCATTCCCGGCGAATTTGCAGGCATGGACGTTAAAATCAACTCCAATGCTTTTGTGCCTCCTGTAGAAGCGCCAATTGCAACAACCTTATTTGTTGTTCTTGTCAGAGACAGAGCTTTTTTTGTTTTAGTGTTACTGGTTTTAGAGATTAAAACATTTTTTATATCAACTTTTGCTGCTGCCTTTATCTTTTCAATAAGACTTAAAGACATATCTCCAACGCTGTATGAAGCACTTGGCTTGCACATTACCTCTATGGCCCCTTCATTAAGAGCTTCCATGGCAATATCACTGCCCTTTTGTGTTAATGATGAAACAACAATTGTAGGAATCGGGTAATGCTTCATCAGTTTTCTCAAAAATGTAAGGCCGTCCATTCTTGGCATTTCTATGTCAAGGGTAATAATATCAGGCTTTAATTTCACTATCATATCCCTGGCTACATAGGGGTCAGGCGCCTTCCCTACAACATCAATCTCAGGATCGCTTGAAAGCTCTTTGGAAAACAGACTGCGAACCACTGCTGAATCATCAACAATTAATACTTTAATACTCATAAGATAAGGCCCTAAAGAATTGCTTTTATTAAAACAGGTTCGTCCTCAATATTTATTACAAGGCAATCTTCCGTTTCAAGGAGGTTTTCCCATGCTTTGTGGTTTATTTTCGATGTTTCAGGTACAGACAGATCAAAAACAGCTTCATCACCATTGATTTCCGTCAGCAGTATCCCACAGATTGTATTCAGCAGTTCTTTTAAAGCATCTTCTGTGCTGCCTGGTTCAAGTTCATCAAAGTCATCTATGCCTAACACATTTACTGCCAGATTCTTTGCTAACTCAGTTGGGACAATTATTTCCAGTGAACCGGATCTCACACCTTTAAAAACCATGGTGGATCTTATAAAATCGACAGAACAGCATTCTACGGGTTCATCTCCTGTCAGATCCATAAACATAAAAGCATACTGCTCAAAAACCTCACAGGCTGTTTTTTTTAAGATCTCTTTATGCTCAGTTTTCATCATAGTCCCCCATAACTTCTTTGACTACATTTGTCAGGGTCTCCGGAGATATTGGTTTTCTGATATATGCTTTAACACCTTTTTTAAGGAGTTCTTCTATCCTGGTTTTGCTTCCCTCTGTTGATATTATTACTACAGGCATTTTCTCAAGGATTTTGTCGGCTTCCATCTTCTCTATCATTTCAATACCTGTCATAACCGGCATATTAATATCAGCAAAAACAATATCAATCCAGTGTTCTTTCATCAGGTTTAAGCCTGCCAGACCATTTTCCGCTTCATATATTTCCCCAACAGGAATTTCTGCAATTTGGAGTGTCTTCTTTATTACCGAACGAATTGTCTTTGAGTCGTCCACAATGAGAATATTGAATGACATGTTTTTCCCTCCCTTAAAACACTTTTCTCAGATAATCAACAAACTGAAAAAAATTACAGTTATATTTCCTGTCCTGATACCTTCATCAAAACTTTACCGGTAGATACTTCAATTGAAACAGTTCGTGACAGATTACCACCAATGTGCTGTTTTTTAATCATTACATTGTTTTTCCATAACAGCTTCCGCAAAACCGTAAAATTACGCTCACCAATTTTAAACATTCCTTTATCGTCCAGGAGGGATGAACATCCTGCAGCTTTAACAATCATTCGTTTTTTGTCTGCTCCCATCTTATATGCTTCCTTAAATAAAAAAGGAACGCCTGTATCAACAAACATACACGGGTTATCCTGTGCTTTTTGAGAATCTATTTTAGATTGGGGAAGCATGCAGTGTAATATGCCGGCAACGTGTACTACAGGGTCATAAATTACAACCCCCAGACAGGAGCCGAGAGAGTAAGTGATAATTTTTTCATTCTCATTTCTTGACACCCTCATGTCTGAAATTCCAACAACCTGTGTAATCACCTGTTTTTCCATATGTGCAGCAGTCTGACAAATAACTAATTTTTAATATATATTGAAGGCACAACACATTTAAAATCGGTTTTTAAATTTGTTATACTTTCAGCATGGCCTATAATCAGGTATCCATCAGGTTTCAGCAAACGGAAAATTTCCGAAACCAGCTTCACCCTTACTTCATCATTAAAATATATCATTACATTTCTGCAAAAAACAACATCAAGCTGCCCATTCATGGGGTAAGGGGGGGTCGACAGATTCAATCTCCTGAAAAGGATCATATTCTTTAACAGATCCTTTGCAACATACAGGTCATCATCTTTATCTGAAAGTGAAAAAAACTTTTTTTTATATTCAATTGGAACTTTTTCCATTTTATCGGATTCATATTCACCTGCCTGAGCCTTTGCAAGAACCTTTGTGGAAATATCAGTGGCAAGTATTTTCATGTCAATATTCTTACCGGAAGATGCCGCAAGTAAAGTCATTGCAATCGTATATGGTTCCTCACCGGTTGAAGATGCAGCACACCATATTCTTATTTTACGCTGTCCCTTACTGACCCGGTCGGAAATCAGTTTTTCAAGAAATTCAAAATGCTCCTGTTCGCGAAAAAAAAAAGTAGTATTTGTAGAAATAACGTCAATAAATTTAATTGTTTCTTCTCTGCTGTTTTCATTTACAAGGTAATTTAAATATTCTCTGTGACTGTCTATTCCGAGGATGCGCATACGTTTGGCAACACGGGAAGAAACCATTGCCATTTTTGTCTCGTTAAGTTTTATCCCGCAGGTATTGAGTACGATCCTTCTGAATTTCTGAAATGTTTCTAAATCCATTATTAATCAATTTTCCGGTGCAAATTGTTTTGTAGCAAGTTTGACAATTCCAGCAACATCTAAAATTATCCCTACGCGGCCATCAGCCATTATGGAACCTCCGGAAATCCCCGGCAGTCCTTTCATTGAAGACCCCAGGCTTTTTATAACTGTAGATTGCTGCCCCAAAAGCTGATCCACAAAAAGTCCTGTTTTTTTGCCGCTGTCCTCTACTACAATTACAATTCCTTCAGTTGAATTTTGAACTGAACCCTCAATTTTAAAAATGCTGGCAAGCCTGACAAGCGGGATCAGGGTGTCTCTGATTTTTATCATTTCACAGCGATTTACCACAGTTAGAATGTCTTTATCAGCAGGCCTGAACGACTCGATTATCGAAAGGGTTGGAATAATGTACTTTTCTGCACCTACTCTTACAAGCATGCCGTCAATGATTGCCAGGGTCAGAGGCAATCTAAGGCTAAACACAGATCCCCTGCCGGATTCTGTGGTTATTTCCACATTACCCCTCAGCTCTTCGATGTTTTTTCTGACCACATCCATTCCAACACCACGGCCAGATACATCAGTGACCTGTCTGGCAGTAGAAAATCCAGGCAGAAATATCAGGCTGGAAATCTCCTTATCTGTTAAATTCTGTCCATCACGCACAAGGCCTTTCTCTTTTGCCTTAGCAACAATAGAATCCCTGTTCAACCCCCTTCCATCATCTTTAATTTCAATATAAATATTTCCACCCTTATGGAATGCCACGAGATCAATTTTGCCTGTTTCACTTTTTCCGGCCTTTTTTCTCTCCTCAACAGTTGGTTCTATACCATGGTCAACCGAATTCCTCACAAGATGAATGAGAGGATCACCGATTTTATCTACAACGCTTTTGTCAAGCATTGTGTCCTCACCATGCAGAACAAAATCAATTTTCTTATTGCTTTTTTTTGCAACATCGCGTACCACCCTGGCCATTTTTTGAAAAGTGGCTCTAACCGGAATCATTCTGAGTGACATTCCATGTTGCTGCAGTTCTCTTGTTATTTTGTTCATCTGCCTGAAGTTCTGGATCAGCATGGGAGAACTGATTTTTTTCATCTCATGATCCTGAATTATCATAGACTCAATTATTACAAGTTCACCAATTGCATCAATTAACTGATCAAGTTTCTCGGAGTCAACCTTGATTGATTCTTTTATTTTAGCCTTTATTTGCGGTTGTCCACTTTTTGCTGCTGAGCCACTTCCGGATACGGGTGTTCTGCCTGAGATCTGATAAGGTTCCCCTGCTTGTGCCTGTTCATCAGTTTTATCTTCATTTTTTTCAACAGACTGACAGGGTGATGGTGGAACAGCGTCTGTTATCTGATCTGAAGCAACAGAGCTTATTTTCATCACAAGCTCTTCCAGTGATGTAACGCTGGAGTAAGTGGCAGAACCCTTTGAAATTGCATCAGCAATTTTGGAAACAAGTGCTTTCATTACATCTACAGATTCAAAAATCACGTCAATCTTTACACCTTCAAGCAGGATCTCTTCTTTACGGGCAAGATCAAGCAGGTTTTCAGTAGTATGAGCAAGTTTTGCCATGTCATCAAGCTTCAGAAATCCTGCTGCGCCTTTAATAGTGTGAAAAACACGGAATACAGCATTAAGCAGTTCCTGGTCTTTAGGGTTGCTCTCAAGAGAAAGCATTTTGTTGTCAATATTATCAATATGTTCCTGAACTTCGGAAAGAAAATCAGTTAACAGGTCAATATCTCCTGTTATAGGGGTAAAAGATGGTTCTGAGTTTGAATTAATTTCTTTTGACTGTTCAAAAGGCACTTCCTGTTTTTGCCCATCATTACTGTTTCTGTTCTGCGAAGCCTCAGAGGCTAAAAAAGAAAACTTATCATCTTCAAGCTTAAGGACTTCTCTTCTGGTTTTTAGCGCGTCAAAAACCTCCTTTAGCCAGTCCTTGACATTTAAAAGATCATCAATCGGCAAATTGTCTTCAGAGGAATCAATCAAATCCTCGGTTTTGTGACAAAGTTTTTCGATATCAAAGAGTTCAAAAACAGCTGCCTCACCCTTCAGCGTGTGAAAAATTCTGCGGAGTTCTGCAATTATTTCCCTGTCGGGATTCTTTTCCAGACTAAGCAGGTGTGTCTCCATTTTCTCAAGAACATTATCCTGTTCATTAATAAATTCATTAAAAATTTCTCCGTCTATATACTCAGGCAATATAAAAGTCTTTTTTTCAGATATTGCACCATCCGTTTCCTTTGATTGAGGACTGTCATCAGATGCTGATTTTTGAGTTTCTGAGCCAGGCCTGGTCATGTATTGCAATGAAGAAATAATTTTATTTAAATAAGCGAAGGTTTCATTTTTGTCATTTTCCTGGTCAAGCATAATTTCTTTAAGTAAACCCTCTGCCCTTTCAGCCTCTTCTGCCATTAATGACAAATCATTTGACTGAGCAGTTTGATGAATTGCCCGAAAAATGGAATATAATTTTCCAATGTCCTGCAGGTTTTCCGGGTCAGAAGCTATTATCTCTACAGCAGCAGCATCAATGTTTTTAATAATCTCTTCAGAAATCATATGTTAAAACACCTTGTTTTTGGAAATTATTTTACGGGAATATTTTGTCTATTTTCTGTTTCATGATTTCACCGGTAAAGGGCTTGACGATATAATCATTTACACCTGCCTGGGCAGCCTGGATAACATTTTCCTTGTCTGCCTCTGCAGTAACAAGCAAAACAGGGGTGTCTTTAAGGTTTTCATCTGCCCTGATTAATTTCAGCAGTTCAAGGCCGGTCATGTTGGGCATGTTCCAGTCAGTTATTACAAAATCATAATCAGCCTGCTTGAGTTTTTCAAAAGCAACATCACCATCATCAGCATCTTCAACGTTTGTAAACCCCAACTGTTTCAGGATGTTTCTTACTATACGCCGCATTGTTGAAAAATCGTCCACTAAAAGTATTTTCATATTTAAATCAGGCATTCTATTATCTCCTTTAAAAGTAAATATTCAAATTTGTCTCGTTGAATTAATCAATTGATTCACATTTGTATCAAGAAAAAAGGATTTTTCAAAGAAAAAAGTACTTTATAATAACAAGCGGATCTATCGGTTTTTATTATAAAAAGATTAAACACGCTCTGCCCCTTTTTCTGTAATTTTTATAATATTGTCAGACCTTCTTTTTTGCTTGAAATTAATATTAAAAAATATATTATGGATGAATAATCCATTGCAAATCAAACTCGGGTTTTTCATGAACACAGATCAAACCATTCAGGACGTGATCATAAAAGAATTTAAGCCACGGGAAACAATTGTTGCCGAAGGTTCACTGAACGATCGTTTTTTTGTAATATTAAAAGGCAATGTTGAAATTTTGCAAAACAATAAAAGCATCAGAGTTCTTAAAGACGGGGACGTGTTCGGAATTGAAAATTTCTATCTGAACCGGTCTTATACAACGTGTGCAACCTCCATTACGACCTCGAGGGTAGCATCTTATCATACTAATATGATCAAGGATATCATATATGACCGCCCGCAGCTTATACAGCAGATACTTGCTTCGTTAATGAGACAACTTGAGCAAACCACACAGATTGCTGAAGAAAACATACCACTTGAAAATATTGTTGATTTGAATGACAGAATTTATCAGGATGGAGAAAAAATAATCGAGGAAGGCTCTGAGGGGAGTGATATTTTCAGGCTTTTAAAATCACAGCATGGTCTCAGGGTTACAATCAAAGGCAGGGAAATTGGTACTATAACTAAACCCGGGGAGTACTTTGGTGAAATGAGCGCGATTTTGCGCGAAAAAAGAAGTGCCACTGTCAGTTCCATAGGCAAGAGTGTTGTTCAGGTTTTCAGCAGTGATAATCTCCAGTCAATCCTTGAAGCATATCCAAAACTGGCAAAAAAAATAATTGATACCTTAGCTCAACGCCTTTTCGAAGCTAATAAAAAGCTGTCAACAAAATATCCTGCTGACCTGTTGTAAACATTATAATGAACAGCAGCCCCCCTTCCCTTTCAGTCCATATCAAGACATTCGGTTGCCAGATGAATGAATATGATTCCGGGCGTATTTTAAAAATCCTGGAACCTCACGGGTACTGTCCTGCATTATCCTACGATGATGCTTCTGTTATTATTCTAAACACTTGCAGTGTGCGAAAAAAGGCTGAAGACAAGCTCTACAGTGAACTGGGCAGAATAAAAAAAATGAAAAAAAAAAGGCCTGACGTCATTCTTGGAGTTGGCGGATGTGTTGCACAACAGGAAGGAACAAAACTGCTGAAACGCTTTCCATATATTAATTTTGTGTTCGGCACAAGATCACTGGCAAGACTTCCCGGGATATTAAAAAGAGCTGAAGCAGGAGAAAGAAACGTTGATACGGAAATGAATATGCCGGAGGATATGTATCCTTTGCGTCCCTGCTCTCCTCAAACATCTGGCGTAACTGCCTTTGTAACGATAATGCAGGGGTGCAACAACTATTGTTCATACTGCATTGTCCCGTATGTAAGAGGACGTGAATGGAGCCGCAGGCCATCAGAGATAAAAGAAGAGATAAAAAATTTAGTTGACTGCGGAATAAGGGAAGTGACACTATTAGGTCAGAATGTTAACTCATACGGTAAAACCCTTATGCCCATGACAACTTTTCCTGAACTTCTTCAGGATCTGAACGGAATCAGGGGGTTGGAAAGAATACGTTTTACAACTTCACATCCAAAGGACCTTTCAGATGAACTTATAACGTGTTTTAAAAACATTGAGAAGTTAGCCTCCCATATTCATTTGCCCCTGCAGTCAGGTTCAAACAGGATATTAAAAAAAATGAACAGGGGATACACTATTGAAACATATATGAAAAGAATTGACCTTTTCAGGCATGCTGATCCTGAGGCAGCCATAACCTCAGACATTATTGTTGGTTTCCCTGGAGAATCAGAAAAAGATTTCAACGAAACTGTTTCTGTGATAGAAAAAACATGTTTTGATGATCTTTTCGTGTTTCATTATACTGACAGACCTGACACTGCAGCTTCAAAGCTTTCCGGCAAAATACCCTATAAGACCAAGCTGGAAAGGCTCAGTCTCATTAACAAAATACAAAATGCCATAAGCATTAAAAACAATCAAAAACTTGTCAAAAAAACTCTTTCTGTTTTGTTTGAATATCCAAGCAAAAAGGGCAATAACAGCATAGCTGGCAGGACATCTTCTAATAAGGTTGTCAACTGCAAAGGCCCTGTTGATCTGATTGGGAAAACAGTACCTGTTAAGATTGAAAAAGCAAATGTTCACTCTTTAAACGGAGTATTAATTTAACGGGAAACAGAGAAATGATAGATTTACATACCCATTCTCTATTCAGTGACGGAGAACTGCTTCCAGCAGAACTGGTCAGAAGGGCTGAAGTTAGTGGTTACAGGGCAATTGCAATTACAGATCATGCTGATATATCTAATTTCGATTTTATAATCCCCAGGATTATTAAGGCATGCAATAAAATTAATGAAAGAAAAGATATTATAGCTGTTCCGGGGATTGAACTGACCCATATTGATCCTGAAGACATTCAGTCTCTTGCAGCAGAATCCAGGAAAATGGGCGCAGCTTTAATTGTTGTTCATGGCGAAACAATAGCAGAGCCTGTAATGAATGGCACTAACAGAAGTGCACTTGCCTCTGATGTCGACATCCTTGCACATCCTGGCATTATCAGCGATAATGATGTAAAACTTGCAGCTAAAAACGGGATTTTCCTCGAAATCACATCCAGGAAAGGCCATTGTCTCAGCAACGGGCATGTGGTTAAATCAGCTAAAAAATACGGGGCCGGACTGGTTCTTAATACCGATGCCCACGCACCGGAGGATTTGATTTCAATCAATAAAGCTCAACTGGTTGCAAGGGGTGCTGGTTTGTCAGATGCTGATTTCAGGGAATTATTAAATAACAGCAAGGCACTGGTAAATCGTGCCTTGCAAAATCAGGGCTCACAGTCACAGAGATAATGAAACAGGCGTTACAGCAAGAGTTTTAAGTGCTTTCTTCTGCTCTGAGCAGTTCCCTCTGACGTCTGAAAACATATCTGATTATAAACTCACGGTCATCCTCATTAATAACAGCAAACTTGACAGCTGATTCATACCTGTTATCAACAGAAGGCTCATCCTGTTCAGACAAACGGACTGTTCTTACAATTTCACCAATCAACTCAATTATGATACGTGAAGATACGGGCAGTACAAGTTTAATGTCAAGACAATCGCCTGGTTGAAGCTCATCCATGCATTTAAATTTAATACCGGAACCGCTGAGATTAACATCCACAAGATCTCTGTTGAAAATATTTTCCTCATCAGATTTGCCTAAAAGTTTTATAATATAATCAAGCTTTCTATGAATGCTGTGAATTTCACTTAACATTTCAGAAGGAATACTTGACGCTGGTTCAATTTCTTCAGAGCCCTGATGTGTTGAAGAAAAAAGATAATCTTCACAGTCAGAACTCATGTTCAGTATGTATTTTTTTCTTTTTTCAAATTCACTCTTATCAGTTATTTTTTTATATTCCATAATGATAAAAGCATTTACTCTGAGATATGATCTTGAGGGAATGCGTTTCAGTTCAATACAGGAAGGTTTTTTTACAGTCACTATTTCAACATCCAGGCTGAATTGCAATTCCTTTCTTTTTCCAGACACAACACCTTTTGAGCCGGGTTTAAACTGTTTAATATTAAAGTCATCTTCTGTAATTCGAATTATTATAGCTGTTTCGGAAATTTCATCGACTATTGATGAATATTTTCTTTCTATACCATCTGTAACGATCTCAAAGTCAATGTGCTGATCTTTTTTGAAATAATCTAAAAAACTCAAAATATTTTATTCCTTTTTTTTAACATTTCAATTCCTGTAATAGAAGTATAAAGCACAAATTGTGCCTAAGATAAGACAATAAACAATCAACGGTAAGATACTGAAAAAACATATTGTTTAATTTAAGTCCTGCCAAAGCACTGCTGCAGGCCCTGCCTTGAACAGATAAAATTTTGACACACCTGTATTTACTTCGGTCTGTTGATTGATTTAAAAAAGAATTTTCAGGAATTTTTTAACAACTGAAGGAAATTATGGCAAAAAAACTTCTTTGAGTAAAGTGATAAGAAGGGGTTTGAAAATTAAACATTGGTATCAAAAAGAGAGCCAACCATTTCTCTAATCCTGACTTCAATATCTAACAGTTTACTGGGCGGAACTTCGCTTATTACAGATTTATCATCTCTTTTTACGATTTTGAAAACAGCTGTTTTGGTTTCTTTATGAATTTCAACCTGAAGGTCTGTTTGAATTGATTTAAGAAACTTATTCAGGCTTGTTTCAATGTTGTGTATTTCTTTGTTGTCCAGGTTGTTTTTTCTGTTTATTGCATTATCGGTATCAGCTTTAGCTGCTTTATCGTTTTTGGTACTCGCTTGTAAGCCATTACTGTTAACCTTTTTTGACCGGACAGTATCGACTTCAAAATCTAACTTGTTTAAATTTATATTTACTGTCTCCATTTTTTTTACCCCTTATTGTGAAGCATGGAGAAAACTTAATGAGTTAATGTTTCCTGATATTCTGTCAGTGCTATTTCTGACACACTGTAATTTTCTAAAAAAAGGATTTTATCTGTCTTTTATCTCCGCTTATCTTTTCGACAGTAAGCAAAAATAACTCAAGCACTTTTTGTACCCTGTTGTCTAAGCATAAAATTATATTTAAGATTTTTTACATGCCTGTCGATATGTCTAATAAATAATTAATTAATTTTAATTAAGAAAGGAGGTATAAAAATAAAACCAGCAAAATAACTTCGCACTAAACAATACCCCAAAAAGGCAAGGATGCCAAAAAAACATTTGAACTTAAATGTTTTAAGCAGGAAAAACAAAATCAAGGAGGATTAACCATGCCCTTAGTAATTAATCACAACCTAATGGCCATGACTGCGGCCAGAAACTTCGGCGTATCTTACGATGCCCTTTATAAATCCACAACAAGGCTTTCATCTGGTATGAGAATCAACTCTTCTGCCGATGACGCAGCCGGACTGGCAGTAAGTGAACTTATGCGAGCTGAAATAGCTGCACTGAATCAGGGAGTCAGAAATGCTGCCGATGCCCAGAGCATGATACAGACAGCAGACGGTGCCTTGTCAGTTATCGATGAGAAACTGATAAGAATGAAAGAGCTGGCAGAGCAGTCTGCAACAGGCACCTATACGTCTGTTCAGAGAACAATAATGAATAATGAGTTTGTTACCATGCGCAGTGAGATATCACGAATTGCAGAGGCAACAAGATTCAACGGGGTTCAGCTTCTCAACGGAAGTATCACCGCAACTTCTGGCTCATCAAGTGGTATGAAAATTCACTTTGGCCCAACAAACCTGTTGGCTGAGGATTACTACTATATTAATATAAGTAGTGCTACAGCTTCTTCTCTTGGCATAAATTCTCTCAGCATTTCATCCCAGTCAAGTGCTCAGACTGCATTGACAACAATAACCACTGCCATTCAGTCCAAAGATACAATTCGTGCAAACCTTGGTGCCTACAGCAACAGGCTTTCCAACACAATTTCTCAGCTTTCTATTCAGGCGGAAAACCTCCAGGCTTCCGAATCACGCATCAGGGATGTTGATGTTGCACTTGAAATGACAAATTTTACGAACAACCAGATCAAATCCCAGGCAGCAATTGCAATGCTTGCCCAGGCAAACACCCTGCCACAGATGGCCCTTACACTGATTGGTGGGTAATCTTTTCCATTATCAGTATGGCAGGGAAAGAAAAATTTTCCCTGCCATATTTTTTTAAATATTAACACAGTCACCAACTTCTTGATAATCCTTATATAATTAAATATAACTTTTGGTTCCAAATTTGCATATTCTTCCAGTAATTACTAAATTATATATCAGATATTTATTAGAACTAAGATACTCATGTCATCATCTGCAATTACATTTACTGGTTTGGGATCTGGAATCGATCTTGCCACGATAGTAGATTCACTTATCGAAGTTGAGAAAAAAAGATATATCCAGCCCTATGAAACCTGGAAAACTGACTGGACTGACAAAATCAGTGCATTTCAGGATCTGAACACAAAGCTGGCATCTCTCCATTCAACGGTTAAGTCTTTAGATACCAAAGCAGAGTTCCTTGTCAAAACTGCAACTACATCCGATTCTGATGTTCTGACAGCCTCTGCTTCAAGTTCAGCTCTTAATGGTTCTTATGTTGTTGTAGTTGGAACTAATATTAAACACCGTTTGGGATCAGATGGAAAGGCTGACAGTGATGTAACAAATTATGCTTCAAGTGGAAACACTATCCAGATAACAGTTGGCACAAACACAGAGACAATAACAATCAATGCCGGCGACTATACTTTAGACGGAATTGCAAGTGAGATAAACAGCGAATCAAGCTATGTTACGGCAGAAGTTATTAATGATGGATCCGGCAGCAATAAGTATCGCCTCGTGCTTACTGCAAATACCGGAGGGTCATCTAACAGAATATCGATTGGAACAAACACTACAAGCGTTAATTTCACCATGACCGGAGTTGGAGACAGAATTGATACTGTTGAAGGAACTTTGAGCGGAACTTCTACAGTATCATCAGGCGGTCAGTATCTTGGAACTACCAACAAAACATTTCAGTTTACAGTTTCAGGCAGCAGCACATATACTGTTGGCACCAATGATTTTGATGTAAACTGGACAGATGGGGAGGGAAACAGCGGTACTGCATCCATAACCTCCACAAGTGCGGTTGATGTTTTTCAAGGGTTAACCATGCAGTTTAGTGCCGGGACAGTTCAGGGTGGTGATACATTCAGCATTGATGTATGGAATCCTGATCTTCAGGCACCTCAGGATGAGGGCCTTGCAAAAACAGAAAAAGAGTATCACGCAGGATTTTCTGATGAAGACACAACTGCTGTTACCACCAGCGCTGGTGGTGATAAAACTTTTTCATATATATTCAACGGACAGCAGACAAACATAACAGTCAGTGGGGGAACAACGCTTACAGGGCTTGTTAGCCTGATAAACAATGATGCACAAAACCCGGGTGTAAAAGCAAGCATTGTCAATGATGGGTCAGGACTATCAACAGCCTATCATCTGGTGTTAACAGGAGACGAAACCGGGGTTGCCTACAAAATAGAAAGCATAGAGCATGACTTTGACAATTTCAGCGGAAGTGGCGCTGGCGTTGGAGGCGGTTTCACTGAAACACAATCAGCCCAGAATGCAATGACAAAAATTGATGGATACCCTTCGGGCAACCAGTATATTCAAAGGTCATCAAACACAATAAGTGACATAATAACCGGAGTCAGTTTATATCTTAATTCAACAGGAACAGCTACAGTTACTGTAGACACAGACACATCAGCAGTTAAGGACAAAATTAAAGATTTTGTTAATGTGTTCAATGAAGTTCGCAATTACGTCAGGGAACAGACTGCTTATAATACCAATACAAATGTGGCTGGGGTTCTGCTTGGAAACTATGCTGTTGATAATATTAAAAACAGGCTTAACACGATTGTCTCTACCACCCCTCTTGGATTCAGGAATGGCTATGATACTTATATAAACCTCATGCAGATTGGTATTTATACTGATGTTGATGACGGATCGGAAACTGAAGGTGAGCTTATAATTGATGATTCTGTATTGGATGCTGCACTTGCATCTGATATTGGTGCGGTTGCCGAGCTTTTTTCCGATTCCTTTAACGGCAGATCCGCAAATTCCAAAATCGACTACAATAGCTATATAGCCGGTATTACAGAAGCCGGCACATTTGAAATTTCTTTCAACCAGTCAAGTCCTTCCAGCAGTTTAATACGGATTAAGGGTGGTGACTGGCATACTGCAACATGGGATGCCACAGAAAGCACTCTTACAGGTGCTTCGGGTACTCCAGAATCAGGTTTAGTAGTGAAAATTACAGATACCTCGGCAAGCTTTACAGGAGAAGTTGATCTGAAACTTGGTTTTTCAGGAACATTAAAAGAGGAACTGGATTTCCTGACAAATCCCAATACCGGCCCATTAGCTGTTCTTGAAGATAATTATCAGGATATCATTGACAATATTGATGATAAAATAGAACGTGAAGAAAAACGAATAAATCTTTACGAACAGAGACTGAAAGAGCGTTTT
>JAJRXD010000097.1 GCA_024276465.1 Deltaproteobacteria bacterium | reverse complement strand
GGGGCATTAGAATGTTTTTATATGTGTCAGAACCCTCAGTCTGCATCTGCAAAGTCCCTTTGAATTTAGGGCATGTAACAAAATTCTGTTCTTTTATGGTATCATATGAATTTTGAACAGTCATGTTGAGCCCTCCCCATGGAACATCAAGTTTATTAAGCAGGCTGACCTCTGCCCATGATCCGGACTTGTACTGTCCAAAAACTCTTAAATCCCTGTTTGAGGCGGTGGCATACTGAAAAAAATTAAGCGCGGCACGAACAGCGGAAAAAAAAGATGTCCTGCCATCCCAGCCTATAAACAAAGCACCCTTATCACACTTTTCAAATAATACGTCTTTAAACGGAGAAACAGTTTCGTTTGCTAACACATCACTTGATAACCCCCTGCATCCGTTCAAGAAAAAAACTGTTTTATCTGTAAACCTGTTTACCTGCGCCCTTACATACTCAGCAGTCACCCCGTAATTTCTGAACGTAGATACAATTTTTACACCATTTACGGTCATAACTGACTGTTTTACTGTCCAGCTTACAAGTGACGTGCGGTCATTGGTAATACTGTTTTTGTCAGGAGGGAAATTCTCGTCGGTAATACGTGTTGTTGTAAGAAGTACATGCTGTGTGCTTAAAGAATCTATTATTGCGTTAAATGAAGCTGCAGGTCTCCATGTGCCATGTGTTTCAAGCACTATAACTCCATAGTCACCAAGGTGTTTAAAATCATCAAGCACAAGCGCATGCCGCGTAACTTCATAACCACGATCAGACAGCATCTCTTTAATAACATCCGTGGAATCATTTATGTAAATTCCAGGATGCAGGTACTGTAGAGAATTTGCAAGAAGTGCTTTGTTGTTTGCTGGCAGATAATGCGGTGTATTGCCTGTTTCCTCAAAAGCCTTACGATTCTCAGCAGGCCCATGTTTGCTGGAGGAAATTTTTGAAGGTCCGGATACAAAGGCATCATCCGGAATATATCCGTCTCCCTCTTCACTGTTTTCTTCAACCTGGAAAATCTGGACCTCCCCGTCATTAAAATTAACCCAGATTGCGCTGTTTTCCTCATCAACACCAGCTGCTCCAACATTATCATCGTCTTCGAGCATCTCAACTACCTGTGCGCAAACTGTTTCAGCATCATTTCCCCTTGTAATCAGTCTGTCCATATTTTCATGAATGCTCTCAACAGTTTCCTCGTTTTCAGGTGACAGAGCAAGCGCAGCAGGCAGATGGTTTTCATCAACTATTGTATCAAAGCTGAATGAAACCGGTTGTGTGAGAGATGAATTATCGTTAAACCTCATAGCACCGACTGTTATCAGATAGGTTGTAGATTCCAGCAGGTCTTCTGATGGAGTTAATATTAGGGTAGTGTTGTCTGCAGACCAGGTTTTTTCATATTCAAAATGAGGCATTGACCCGCCAGCAAAGCTCTGGGGCAGAGCAGGTTTGTTAAAAGTGATGGAAATTGCTGTATCGGTTGCAACATCAGTTTCTCCGTGCTCAGGCACTGTGCTTTCTATTTCACTGCCCGGGGCCTGACCGAACAAATCACATCCGCCAACAGTCATGCCCAGCATGATTACAAGAAGCAGAAGGATGATGCTCCTGTTGTTAACAGTTTCCCTTTTAACCGGCAGGCCCATGCTTTTTGTTTTCATAATTTCATCTTTCCACTTGCTTTGTTAATTAAGTCCTCACTTCTATGATGCTAAAATAAGTAATCCGAGGATATACTATTTTTAGTTGAAAATTGAAAAGTGGCTCCTTCCGTGGAATAATCCACGGGTTAGGATAAAAACTCTTTACCAAAAGAAAGGAGCCACAAATGAAAGTAAACACGAAAAGAAGAAAAAATGCAAGAAGAGGATTTGTGATGAGCGACAATATAAATTCCCGTCCGTATTGCCTCACATAAAAATCTTACCATAAGCGTATTTTTGCCTCAACAAAGATCTTACCACGTCAATTAAATCTACATCTTAAAAGGGGTCAAATCTTCCGTTGACTATTGAGGAAGATTTTCTCTGCTTCCCCGGCCCGTTTTCTTAAATCTCTATTCTTCTGCAACTCTACTTTAACACTTGAGAGTATACTGCTGACTGTGCTGTAGCTGTTTATATTAAATTCATCTGCAATATATTCTAGTTTGTTTCCGGTATATTGCCGGGCAAGGTAAACTGCCATGTTTCTTGCTTCATTTGTTATACCCCTCCTGGAAACAAGCAGACTTTCAGGCTCTACCCCGTATATACTGCAGACTGCCTGTTTTACCATACTGATGTCAGGGGAAAGTGTTCTTAATTCAGGCACTTCACTGCTGCTTAGCAGCTTAAAATACTTTTGCCTGATCCTGTCAATGAATTTGTCCTTGCCAAGTATTGCTGGCATGTGTTTTCTGCTGAAAAATTCCGTTATCTGCTCAGAGTCCTGCTCTGTTATGAATATTCTGTAAGCATTCCTCTGTCTGTCTTTTTTCAGGTCCAGCATGCTGAGGATACAGTCTTTGTACAGCCAGTTATATTCACCCTTACTGGATAAATAACAGTGGTGGCTGCTCCATGCATAATCATCAATCCTGCTGACCATCCCTGCCCTTAACGGGTTTCTATGAATATATCTGAGAAGTTCCAGAAGATAGCTGTCTGCATCCACCAGTACTGCCTTATATCTGCCACGGAAGAGCTGGGAGTCTTTGTTGTGCATCCGGTTGTACTTCTGAGTATATACCCCGTTTATATGCCGCATACAACGCGGAAGGTTTGCCTGTGGAGTCTGCATCAGAAGGTGGTAATGATTACCCATAAGACAGTAGGCTGCAACCCTGAGATCCCACATCCTGCTGGTTTCCTTTAAAAGATCAATAAATGTCTGATAGCCTTCAGGGTTCTGAAATATCTTCTCGCCATGCCTGCCCCTGTTCATTACATGGTACCATGCATTTTCATATAAAATTCTTAATGGTCTTGCCATAAACCATAATCCTGTTTAATAAAAAACAACTCACTATGAGCAATGCAATATGACATACTATGTACCATAATAATACAACCTAAGTCAACGGAAGATTTGACCCCTTTGTGACTTCCTTTGTGACTCAGGTGATGCCTGTTTGAGACGGATATTTTTAAAAAAGGATTTTTTGCCGGATTGCACACCAGAAAAAAAAATGGTATGCTTTTATATCTGTACTATTTTGTTAATAAAACCTATTTGAAAGGGAGGAAGAAAGGGATATGAAAAGAAAAGTTTTATCTTTAACAGTTCTGGGATTCTTATTTGTTGCAGGTTCTGCCTTTGCCGGTGACGATTTCATAAAAACAGCACATGCTCTTTTTAAACCCATTCCTTTAATTCCGCCGGATATTAAGGCTAACCAGTTGACCCCTGAAAAAATCGAGCTTGGGAAAATGCTTTATTTTGATCCAAGGCTTTCAAAAAGCGGGCTTATAAGCTGTAATACATGCCATAATGTTGGTATGGGCGGGGTTG
>JAJRXD010000096.1 GCA_024276465.1 Deltaproteobacteria bacterium | reverse complement strand
CTCTGCCTATCAGTGCCTGATACTTTGTGATTGCTGATGTCAACGTTGTCTTACCATGATCTACATGCCCTATTGTTCCTATGTTAACATGTGGCTTGGTTCTCTCGAATTTCTTCTTTGACATCTCCTTCCTCCTAACTCAAACTTTAATGTTTAGAGTTCCAGTTAAATCAAGCATCCGCCTGTCCACTGGAGACCCTTTCCAAAACTTCCTTAGCCAGGGCAGGCGCTAAAATTTCATATTTCATAAACTGCATTGAATAGGTTGCCCTGCCCTGTGTCGCTGATCGTATATCGGTTGCGTAACCAAACATTTTAGATAGAGGTACATGAGCCTCCGCCACAACAGTTCCCTTCCGGTTTTCCATACCTACAACCTTCCCCCTTCTCGAGGACAGATCACCAAACACATCTCCCATGTATTCCTCAGGCATAACTATTTCAGTTTTCATTACCGGTTCAAGAACAACTGGTTTGGCACGGTTCATAGCTGCTTTAAAGCCCATTGATGCAGCTATCTTAAAAGCCCTTTCCGAGGAATCAACATCATGGAAAGAACCATCAAAAAGCGTTACCTTGACGTCAGTTACAGGTATGCCATCCCATAATCCGTACTCTGCTGCCTCCTTAACACCCTTTTCAACTGCAGAAATATACTCTTTCGGAATAGCCCCTCCAACTATTTTGTCTGAAAACTGCAAGCCCTCACCACTTTCAAGGGGCTCAAGTTCAAGCCAAACATGACCATACTGTCCTCTTCCCCCGGACTGGCGAACAAACTTGCCTTCTGATTTGGAAGTTCTGGTTATTGTTGCCTTGTAAGCCACCTGTGGCTGTCCTATATTCGCATTTACATTAA
Source organism: Deltaproteobacteria bacterium (assembly GCA_024276465.1). Lineage (GTDB taxonomy): Bacteria > Desulfobacterota > WTBG01 > CAIYCZ01 > CAIRTM01 > JAJRXD01. The sequence continues at coordinate 7,791 of JAJRXD010000096.1, read as the reverse complement.
ATTCTCTTATCAGTCTGTCGACAATAACTTCCAGATGAAGCTCTCCCATTCCTGAAATTATAGTCTGCCCGGTATCAGAGTCTACGTGAAAACGAAAGGATGGATCCTCCCTGGATACTTTCCCTAACGCCTCTGCAAGTTTTCCCTGATCAGCCTGGGTTTTTGTCTCGATCGCAACCGAAATAACAGTATCCGGAAATTCTATTTTTTCCAGAATAACAGGGTTGGACTCATCGCAAAGCGTATCTCCTGTTGCAGCATGCTTTATGGTGACAGCAATAATATCGCCCGTAAATGCCTCCTGGACTTCCTCTCTTTTGTTTGCATGCATCTTTAAAATCTGGCTCACCCTTTCCCTTCTTCTCTTTGTGGAATTCAGGACAAAAGATCCCTTTCTAAGGGTTCCTGAATAAATCCTGCAGAAGGCAATATGACCTACAAAAGGGTCTGTCATGATTTTAAAAGCAAGAGCAGACAGAGGCTCACTGTCATCAGCCTTGCGTATAACTTCCTCACCGGAAGGCAAAACTCCTTTTACAGCCTGGACATCAAGGGGTGACGGCAGCAACTGAACCACTGCGTCAAGAAGTGGCTGAACTGCTTTGTTTTTGAATGCTGACCCACAAAGAACAGGAATGATTTTCAGCTTGACTGTGGCTTCCCTCAGTGCTGCATAAATCTCCTCCCGGGAAATTTCCCCGCCCTCTAAATACCTTTCCATCAGGCGATCATCACAGTCTGCTGCAAACTCAAGTATTTTCTCTCTGTACTCAAGAGAAGCTTCCATAAACTCTTCAGGAATCTCCTCATAATGGTAATTTTTCCCCTTCTCCCCATCATCCTCATAAATCAGGGCCTCCATCCTGATAAGATCAATAACCCCCCTGAAATTATCTTCTTTGCCCAGCGGCAATTGCAGTATAAGGGAATTTCCGGACAGCCGGCGGTTGATCATATCCACCACCCTGAAAAAATCAGCCCCTGTTCTATCCATTTTGTTGACAAAGGCTATTCTCGGGACTCCGTATCGATCGGCCTGACGCCAAACCGTCTCCGACTGAGGCTCAACCCCACCTACAGCGCAGAAAACAGCAATGGCACCATCTAACACCCTGAGAGAACGCTCAACCTCAACAGTAAAATCAACATGCCCGGGCGTATCAATCACGTTGATTCTGTGCCCGTTCCAGTTGCATGTTGTCGCAGCCGAGGTTATAGTTATACCCCTTTCCTGCTCCTGCTCCATCCAGTCCATAATGGCAGTGCCGTCATGAACTTCCCCTAATTTATACGATACACCAGCATAGTATATTATCCGCTCTGTCGTGGTGGTTTTACCAGCGTCAATGTGCGCCATAATTCCTATATTTCTGGTTTTTTCTAACTTAACATCTCTTCCCAACGTTATTACCTCTCATAAATGAGCAAATACTATACACAAAAAAATATTTTCAGGCTACCATCTGTAATGAGCAAATGCCTTATTTGCTGCTGCCATTTTGTGGGTATCATCTTTTTTCTTTATCGAGCTTCCACGATTGTTCGCTGCATCCATCAACTCTGCAGCAAGCTTATCCCTCATGGTTTTTCCTGGCCTTGCCTTTGCATAGCCTATGATCCACCTCATTGCAAGCGCTATCTGCCTTCCAGGTCTGACTTCAATAGGAACCTGGTAATTAGCTCCTCCTATCCGTCTCGATTTTGTCTCAACAGCTGGTTTGACATTATCCATCGCCAGCTTAAAGGTTTCAAGGGGCTCCTTGCCTGTTTTTTCCTTTATAATATCAAAACTTCCATACACTATGGATTCTGCTGTATTTTTTTTCCCCTTGAGCATTATCTTATTAACAAACCTTGTTATCGTAACATCGTTGTATTTAGAATCCGGCAGAATTTTTCTTTTTTCAGCTACGCGTCTTCTAGCCATAACAGAAAACTCCAAACTTTAATTGTAGATTAAATAGTTGACCACTTTATAAGTGTTTATTTCGGCCTTTTCGCACCATACTTCGAACGTGACTGTTTCCGGCTCTCCACACCTGCCGAATCCAGTGTTCCCCTCACAACGTGATAGCGAACTCCAGGAAGGTCTTTAACACGCCCGCCCCTGACAAGAACAACGGAATGTTCCTGAAGGTTATGTCCTACACCGGGAATATATGCTGTGATCTCAATCCCGTTTGTAAGCCTTACCCTTGCAACTTTACGGAGCGCAGAATTTGGCTTTTTCGGAGTAGCTGTGTAAACACGGGTACACACACCTCTTTTCTGGGGACACTCTTTCAATGCCCGGGACTTTGATTTCTTCTTGATTTGTTTGCGTCCCTGCGTGCATAACTGGTTAATTGTAGGCATACGTTCCTCTATCCAATACGTTGAAAGTTAAAACGATTTTTATATCATGGTTAAAATAATCTGTCAATTAAAAAATTGATTTTTGTGAAAATTTAATTACTGCTTAGAGGTGTCTGCTGTTTCCTCCTCGGTTTCAACCTCTATCTTAACATTTCTATACTTGGGATAGCCTGTTCCAGCCGGTATAAGTCTTCCCATGGAAGCATTTTCCTTCAGCCCCTTCAGATAATCAACCTTCCCCTCAATGGCAGCCTGTGTAAGAACCTTGGTGGTTTCCTGAAAAGATGCGGCGGAAATAAAACCTTCCGAACTCAGAGAAGCTTTTGTAATACCTAAAAGAAGGGGTTCTGCTATTGCCACCTGTCCCCCTTTTTCCCTGGCTTTTTCATTTTCCTCTTCAAATCTGGTCTTTTCAACCTGTTCGCCAAGAAGAAAAGCAGTATCACCCACCTCTTTAATCTTGACCCTCTGGAGCATTTGCCTGACGATAACCTCTATATGCTTATCATTTATCTTAACACCCTGCAGCCTGTAAACCTCCTGCACTTCATCAACCAGAAATTTAGCAAGCTCTTTTTCGCCCAAAATATTCAGGATATCATGGGGATTTGCAAGGCCGTCCATAATGGGTTCACCTGCTCTAATCCTGTCGCCCTCATGGACACTTATATGTTTCCCCCTGGCAATAAGATATTCCTTGGGCTCCAGCTTTTTACCCCCGACATCGGTAATATTAGGAGTGACAACTACTTTCCTTTTCCCCTTCATGTCCTTTCCAAAAGAGACTGTCCCGTCTATTTCACTTATCACGGTAACTTCTTTCGGTTTCCTGGCTTCAAACAGCTCCGCAACCCGTGGAAGCCCACCTGTAATATCCTTGGTTTTTGATGTTTCCCTGGTAATCTTTGCTATAATATCCCCCGGGGCAACAGTATCACCTTCATTAATAACAATGTTTGCACCAACCGGTATGAAGTAACGTGCATAACGATCCCTGTCATCCTCTATCTTTAAGGTTTTGCCTTTCTCATTTTTAATGGAAATTCTTGGTTTGCTGTCAGGATTTGAAGACTCAACAACCACCTTTGAGGAAAGTCCGGTAACTTCATCCACCTGTTCGCGAACTGTTGAACCATCAACAAGATCTCCAAACTTAACAATCCCTCCTGCCTCCGCCAGTATTGGGGTTGAAAACGGATCCCATTCCGCAAGCACATCACCGACTTTCACTTCCACCCCCTCCTTAACCTTTAATTTGGCACCATAAATCACATAAAACCTTCCACGTTCACGGTCCATATTGTCCATAATGACAATCTGTCCGTTCCTGTTCATTACTATTGTATCACCCTCTCTGTTTTTAATATGCCTGATATTTGAATACACTATTTTGCCGCTGTGCTGGGCCTCAAGTGTCGTCTGTTCAACGCGTCTGCTTGCCGTGCCACCAATATGAAACGTCCTCATGGTAAGCTGAGTACCAGGCTCACCAATAGATTGAGCAGCAATAATTCCTATTGATTCACCTATGTTAATCATCCTTCCCTTTGACAAATCCCTGCCATAACATCTCGCGCACACCCCTTTTTTGGACTGACACGTAAGAACCGACCGAATTCTGACATGTTCTATCCCTGCATTTTTTATTTTTTCTACTGCTGCTTCATCAATGCCATGATTTTTCCGGACTATAACATCTCCTGTAATCGGATCTATGATTTCATCCAGGTTGACTCTTCCCAGAAGGCGGTCACCAAGCTCTTCTATTATTTCACCCCCTTCAACAAGAGATGTCATGTAAATACCATCTATTGTTCCACAGTCATATTCGTTTATAACACAGTCCTGCGCAACATCCACAAGCCTTCGTGTCAGATATCCTGAATTTGCGGTTTTAAGCGCTGTATCAGCAAGGCCTTTTCGCGCTCCATGTGTTGAAATAAAGTATTGAAGGACAGTAAGCCCCTCACGAAAATTGGCTGTAATAGGAGTTTCAATAATTTCACCTGATGGCTTTGCCATCAATCCCCGCATCCCTGCAAGCTGGCGAATCTGCTGAGCGCTCCCCCTTGAACCCGAATCAGCCATCATAAATATAGAGTTGAAACTTGGCGCCTTTCTGATTTTACCGTTTTTGTCTCTGATTTCATCAACACCAAGTTCCTGAAGCATTTCGTCTGAAACCTGTTCTGTAAGGCTTGCCCAAATGTCAACTACCTGGTTATAGCGCTCCCCATCAGTAAGCAGGCCGTCTTTATACTGAACTTCAATCTTCTGAACTTTTTTGGATGTCTCATCTATCATCTTTTCTTTTTTGGAGGGAATACGCATATCCTTAATGGAAATTGATATACCGGACCGCGTAGCATATTTATATCCTAAATCCTTAAGCCGGTCCGAAAGCACAACCGTCTTTTTATCACCACAATAGCGGTAACAATAGTCAATCAGGTTTGCAAGCTCCTTTTTGTTCATTACCCTGTTAATAATATCAAAGGGGATTTCCTCAGGGATGACCTCCTTCAGCAATATCCTCCCAACAGTTGTTTCAACAAGCTTCCCGTCAATTCGGACACGTATTGCAGCATGAAGATCAACGTCTTCATTGTCAAATGAGATCCTGACTTCATCACAGCCTGAAAATGTTCTGCCTATCCCCCTTACCATCTCCTTTTCCCTGGTCATATAATATATACCCAGAACAATATCCTGGGTTGGTACAATTACAGGCTTTCCATTGGCAGGAGACAGTATATTATTTGTAGACATCAGGAGTACCCTTGTTTCAATCTGGGCTGCAAGAGTAATGGGTACATGAACTGCCATCTGGTCTCCGTCAAAATCAGCATTAAAGGCAGTGCACACAAGTGGATGAAGCTGAATAGCTTTGCCCTCCACAAGAACAGGTTCAAAGGCCTGAATACCAAGGCGGTGAAGAGTAGGCGCCCTGTTCAGCATTATGGGAAACTCTTTGACCACTTCCTCAAGACAATCCCATACCTCTGAAGTCTCACGTTCGACCATCTTTTTCGCACTCTTGATGGTGGTCGCAAAACCCTTGGAAATAAGTCTGTTGTAAACAAAAGGCTTGAAAAGCTCTATGGCCATTCTCTTTGGAAGTCCGCACTGGTGAAGCCTCAAATCCGGACCAATAACAATAACTGTTCGGCCTGAATAGTCCACACGCTTTCCAAGCAGATTCTGACGAAATCTTCCCTGCTTGCCTTTCAGCATATCGCTAAGTGATTTAAGGGGCCGCTTGTTCCGGCCGGTAAGCACTTTTCCACGGCGTCCGTTATCAAAAAGCACGTCTACTGCTTCCTGAAGCATCCTTTTTTCGTTTCTTATTATTATATCCGGTGCATCAAGCTCAAGAAGCTTTTTTAAGCGGTTATTCCTGTTTATAACACGGCGGTACAGGTCATTAAGGTCTGATGTTGCAAATCTTCCACCATCAAGCGGAACAAGTGGTCTGAGGTCAGGCGGTATTACGGGCAGAACTTCCAGTATCATCCATTCCGGTTTGTTTTCCGAATTTCTGAAGGCTTCTACAACGCGCAGTCTTTTTGCCAGCTTCTTTTTTTTTGCTTCAGAGTTGGTAAGTTGAATGTCTTCGCGAATCTGCACGGAAAGCTCTTCAATTTCCAGTTTTCGAAGCATTTCTCTGATAGCCTCTGCTCCCATGCCGGCATGAAAATCTTCTGATGCTTCAAGAATAGCTTTCCTGTATTGTTCATCATCAAGAAGCTCCCCCATCTGAAAGGAGGATTTTTTAGGGTCGACCACCACGTATGACTCAAAATAAAGGACTTTTTCAATATCCTTCAAAGTCATATCAAGCAGAGTCCCGATACGACTTGGAAGGCTCCTCAAAAACCATATATGTGCCACCGGACAGGCCAGCTCTATATGGCCCAGCCTTTCACGCCTGACAAAAGAGGGAATTACCTCCACACCACACTTTTCACATACTATCCCCCTGTGTTTCAGTCTCTTGTATTTTCCGCAGTTGCATTCATAATCCTTTACAGGACCAAAAATCTTTGCACAAAAAAGACCGTCCCTTTCGGGTTTAAACGTTCTGTAGTTAATAGTTTCCGGCTTCTTTACTTCGCCGTTTGACCAGCTTCGTATTGTTTCAGGAGAAGCTATGGATATTTTAAAAGCATCAAAACTGTCAACAGTTTTTGAACGAGCCTGGTGTATTGAAAAAAATCCATTCATGCCGTCACCCTTTTTTAATATAGTATTAATAACAATTCAAATTCAGTTGTTTTTTATGTCTGTTTCAATGAACTGAGCATCCAGGCACAAACTCTGAAGCTCTTTAACAAGAACATTGAATGACTCAGGAAGTGCCGGAACTATGTCCGTTTCACCCTTAACAATATTTTCATAAAGTTTTGTTCTGCCGTAAACATCATCCGATTTCAGAGTAAGAAGCTCCTGGAGAGTATATGCAGCACCATATGCCTCAAGAGCCCACACTTCCATCTCTCCCAGCCTCTGGCCTCCGAACTGGGCTTTCCCACCCAGCGGCTGCTGTGTTACCAGAGAGTATGTTCCAATAGAGCGGGCATGAATCTTATCATCAACCAGGTGATGAAGCTTCATCATGTATATAATACCCACAGTTACCTCTTTATCGAAAGGGGTTCCAGTCCTGCCGTCAAAAAGGGTTGCTGTTCCATCAACCGGAAGTCCGGCTGCCTCAAGACACTGGTTTATCTGGGCTTCATGAGCGCCATCAAAAACAGGGCTTGCCATATGAATACCTTTACTGAGCTTTCTCGCTACCTCAATAACCTCTTCATCTTCAAGAGAGTCTATTAAACTGGAAACTTCTTTCTGAGAATAAAATTCGTTTATCCATTTTCTGATCTTCTGAGGTTTTAAACTGGATTCAATCATTTCGTTCAACTTTTTACCCAGACCCTTGGCAGCCCAGCCAAGATGGGTTTCTAAAATCTGACCAACATTCATTCGTGATGGAACGCCCAGCGGGTTTAATACAATATCAACAGGGCTGCCATCTTCAAGATAGGGCATATCCTCCATCGGTAAAATTCGTGACAGAACTCCCTTGTTGCCGTGTCTGCCTGCCATCTTGTCTCCAACCGACAGCTTTCTCTTTACAGCAAGGTTAACCTTTACCATTTTGATAACACCGGGAGGAAGCTCATCCCCCTTCTTTATCTTTTCAATCTTTTCCTCAAATACAGTCCTGATAAGGGCTATACGCTCTTCCAGACTCTGTTTAAGATTTTTTATTTTTTCTTCTGTGCCGGAAGCAGGTGCCATGGCCCATTTCTCAAGTGAAACCTTATCCACATCATCTTCTGTAATGACCTGGCTTTTGTTCAGCAGGACTTTGCCCCTTTTTTCATCAACTATCCTCTTTGAACTTTTCTTTCCCACCAGAAGCTTTTTCAGCTG
>JAJRXD010000095.1 GCA_024276465.1 Deltaproteobacteria bacterium | reverse complement strand
CTCTCTGCCAGAAAATTGACACTGTATCAGCAACAAGCGTGAATGAAAATTTATACACACCGGTTTTGCGCGAAAAAACATGCACTCAGCTGATCCTCAATTATGACGGCAGCACTGATTTTGAAAGCTCACAGAGTACGATCTCCCTTGAAGGCCCTGGAGAAGACTACCAGGGCGTAGAGATAAACCCGGAGAAAAACATCAGTAAAAAGGGCCAGCTTCTTTTTGTACCCCTTTGCATTGAAAACAGTGCCGCCAATGGACAGTGGTCAATTACAATTGAAACCGAATCTTCTGACAAAACAGCAGTAGAACAGATAAAGGCAGTTTTCATGATAAAAAGCCGCCTCCAGAACCTGCTGTTCTGGCTTAAACCATAACCTGTCAACCTATTGCCCCGGAGTTAAGGCGTGAGCCTTTTATATAAAACCTTCACAGGTTAATTCCGGGTTAACTCCACTGACTTATTGGCTATTTTTCCCATTGGCTTTTTTCACCTTGTGCCTTTGTCCAAATCCTTTCGCGCATGAATGCGCTCCTACCCCTCTTTTGCTTCAATCCTTCAATTCTCTATTCCTGGAATAATTCGGGTTATTCTGAAAAATCGGCTAATGTTTTTCTTTTGATAAACCTGAACAGTGAAAGATTTGAAAATCTGTCCAGATAAGAATAGATGACAGGCACAACAATGAGAGTCAGAAACGTTGAAGAAAGCATCCCCCCTGCCACCACCAGTGCCATGGGCTGTCTCCTTTCACTGCCTGCTCCAAGACCAAGCGCAACAGGCAGGATACCTGCTATGGTTGAAATAGCAGTCATTAATATGGGTCTCAATCGAATAGAACCGGCTTCAATAAGAGCCTGGGATACTTCCATGCCCTGCGCTCTTTTCTGGTTTGCAAATTCAATGAGAAGAATACTGTTCTTGGTGACCAGCCCCACAAGCAGAACAAGCCCTATCATGCCGAACAGGTCAAACGAATTTCCTGTCAGTAAAAGAAGCCCGAACGCACCCACAAAAGCCAGTGGAAGAGATGTCATAATCGTGAAAGGATGAACAAAGCTTTCAAACTGGCTTGCAAGCACCATATAGGTAAGCACAACCGCAAGAAAAAAAGCAATACTGATATAGTACCCCGTCTCCTGGAAAGCTTCTGAACGCCCCATATACGAGGTAGTATAGCCTTCAGGAAGAATCACCTCGGCAATCTGTTCTATTTCAGGCATTGCATCACCAAGCACCTTTCCTTCAAGGTTGGCAAATATGGTTACCGAGCGCTGGCGGTCAAGCCTGTTAATAACGCTTGGACCGAAGCTGTGTTTAAGGGTAACAAAATTTCTCAGCTCTAACAGCTCACCTTTGTCTGAGCGAACCCGGAGCCGCTCAAGATCTTCAGGCTTTCTTCTTTCATCTTCAACCAGCCTCACCCGTACATCATAAGATTTTCCATCTTTTTTAAATTCAGCAGCATCCTCGCCGCCTATTAAAGCACCTATTGTATGTGCAATGTCTGAAACCGACACCCCTGAATCAGCACACAGGTTTCTATTTATATCAACCTGAATTTCAGGTTTTCCCAGCTCCAGGTCCCTGTCAAGATCCACAAGGCCTGGTATTTTCTTCAGCCGGGTTATAAGTTCAGTGGAAACCCTGTCAAGAATCTTCAGGTCAGGACCTCTTATTACAAACTGGATGTCTGCCTCCTGTGAAGTTGTGCCAAGTATTGATTCCGGCGAAACAATAACCTGCAAATCAGGAATCAAAGTCATCTTACTGCGCAGATCAGACATTACAGCCTCCTGATGCCTCTGTCTCTGTGACCTTCCTGTAAGGGTCACAAAAATAATGGCTTTATTTGACTGGGGTACCGCTGTTTCACCACTAAAGCCTGTAATTGAAAAAAATTTGCTTACTTCATCTGTCCCCTTTAGAACAGATTCAACACGGGCAACAACACTGTCGGTTTTCTCAAGAGAATATTCAAGCGGTGTTTCCAGGCGGAGCAGGAACTTGCTTTCATCTTCGTCTCTTATAAAATTGACCCCTATTATGCTCAGCATCCATATACCCAGGCCGAAAGACAGCACTGCCAAAGCCATAACCATAAGCTTGTGCCTTAAGCACTGGCTGATAAGTCTCCTGTAATATCCGGAAATTCCATCTATGAATGAATCAATGCCATGGAATTTTTTTTTGTTTGCTGTTGTCCTGAGAAAACGCGATGAAAGCATTGGTATAAGCGTTAAGGCAATAAAAGCGGAAATTCCGACTGCCGTGGCAACAGTAACAGCAAATTCCAGAAAAAATTTTCCCACAATACCGCCCATAAACGCGACCGGGAGAAACACGGCAAGGAGGGCAAAGGTTATGGAAATTACGGCAAAGCCAATTTCCCTCGCACCATCTCTGGCAGCCTGCATGGCACTTTTTCCCATCATGCGGTGCCGGAATATATTTTCAACCATTACAATAGCATCGTCTATTACAAGCCCCACAGCCATTGTCAATCCTAACATGGTCATATTGTTCATGGTAAAGCCAAAGAAATACATAAAAGAAAATGTTCCTACAATGGAGGCGGGAATGGCTATGGAGGCAATCAGAGTGGCTGAGATGTTTTGCAGGAAAAAACATATTGAAAAAGCAGCCATGATACCGCCGATAATAAGGTGCAGCTGCACTTCATCGATAGAATCTTCAATAAATTCAGAACTGTCTGAAGTAAGATCAAGGTGCATACCGGGTGGGAGAAGCTCTTGTATTTTCTTCATTTCAGCTTTTGCCAGCCGTGCAACAGCTACCTTGTTTTCTCCAGAGCGTGGCGTAACACCAATGCCAACGCCTTTATACCGCTTTCTTTCAGAATTGGTAAAGCGGGCAATTGACCGGTTGTCTTCGCGCCCGCTTTTTGCGTAACCAACATCTTTCAGCTTAACAGCAGTTCCCTTATGATATGCAATAACCATCTGCCCAAAGGATTCAGGAGTGGGGAATTCCCCCATTGTCCTGACCAGAAATTCTTTCCGGGAGGATTCAACCTTGCCGCCCGGAATTTCTATATGACGTTTCTTAACTGCTGCAATGACTTCAGCCGCTGTTATATCATAGGCTGTCAGCTTGTCTCTGTTAAGCCATATCCTAACCTCACGCTCCCGTACACCCCTGAGCGGGACTTCCCCTGTACCATGCAGTTTTTGAAAAAAGGGACGGATAAAATCCTTTGCATACTCTGTAAGCTCCTCAATTGGGTATCGGCCATAAAGGCAAAACCACACCACAGGCTGTGCACTGACATCAATGCGGTCCATGACCGGTTTTTCAGCCTCATGGGGTATTTTTCCTATTTTGCCGGATACTTTTTCCTGAACCTCCTGGGCAGCCATATCAACGTTTCGTGAAAGCTCAAAACTCACTAAAATAAACGAAGAACCTTCCAGGCTTTTTGAAGAAATATGTTTCAGGTCAGCAACTTCACCAATTGCATCCTCAAGCTCATCGGTAACATTATCGTCCACTTCCTCAGGACGTGAATTCTCCCATATGGTGCTCACTGTTACCATGGGGAAATCAACATCAGGGAAGAGATCAACACCAAGTCTCTTTAAACCAATGATGCCGAATACCAGCAGAAGAAGGGTCAGCATTGTGGCGGTTACTGGTCTGCGAATTGAAAATTCCGAAAGGAACATATTCTGTTCTCCAGGAGCCTGTGAAGATTAAAAAGGGACAAAGTTGAACAGGCACAAAGCCTTACATGTCTAATATCTGCATTCTAATTGCAGACCTCACCTTTATTCTCAGTTGTTTTGTCCTGCAATATGTCCCTCTGTGCCTGGTTTATTGTTGCTAAGACTTTTTTATGTCTTTCCCCAAATCCCTTCGCGCATAAATGCGCTCCTACCCCTCTGTATCCCGATACAAGTTAGGGATTTTCGACCTGCATTTAATTTTTGTTGGGTTTTGTTCCTCAACACCAACCTACGGCTTGGATTCCAGGTCAGGCCGGAAATGACAAAAGTCACTCTCTTTGCCTATTCCCTTTGTGCCTGGTGCTCTATGCCTCTGTGCCCTGCTTTTAATGCATGTTCAGTATTCTAACCGTATCACCATCATCCACCGTAAATTTCCCGTCAATAACTACCTGTTGGCCCGGCTCAAGGCTGCCTTTGACTTCAGCCATGTCGTCAAATATTTTAACTACTTCTACTGGGACCTGACGGGCCTTCTTTTTTTCTATGGTGAACAGAAAAGCCCTGTCCTCTAACTGTACTATTGCCTCCCACGGAACAACAAGGGCTTTACCATCTCTTTCCTGCTCAATAGAAATATTTGCAAACATGCCGGGATTCAGCCTGAAACCTGAATTGGGGACCATGGCCTTCACTAAAAATGTACGGGTTTTTGTATCAACCTCAGGTGAAATAAAATAGACCTTTCCGTTAAACACTTCACCTGGAAAAGCATCAACAGTGATATTTACAGGCATTCCCCTGTGAATTTTTTTTTTGAATTTTTCAAAGATCCTGACAGAAACCTTCAGGGGATTGATCCGGACAACAGTAACAACAGGATCACCCACTGCCATGTAATCCCCTTCCGAAACCAGCCGTTCAGAAGTTATGCCGTCAAGCGGAGCACGGATTCTTGTATCATCCAGATTTTCCTGTGCTTCGATCAGGCTTGCCTCAGACTGCGCAATCAGGGATCTGCCTATTGCCTTCTGTGCTGTAAGATCATCAAACTCCTGGTCTGAGATCACGTCGTTTCTCAGTAAATTTTTTTTTCTTTCCAGGGTTTTTTCAGTAAGGGCAAGCTCTATTTTATGCTGTTCAATCTGTGCATTAAGGCGTTTGATCTGCGCCCTGATTTTCGCATCATCAAGTTTAACCAGGAGTGTTCCTTCCCGGACTTTTCTCCCCTCCTCAAAGCAGATTTCCCTGATCCTGCCTTTGGCCTCGGACTTGACAATCACTGATTCATCAGGCAGAAGAGTACCTGTCTGAGCAATAAAATGGGGAACATCCATACTTTTAACCTTTGATGCAGATACAGAAACAGCTTTTTTTTCTTCTGGTAACTGCTTTGCCTCATCACCCTGGCAAGCATAAAAAAACAGAAAAAAGAGCAGCGAAACAATGCTTATGGTGTGAAATATTGTTCTCATCAAGTTCATTCCTTAAAGGATATTTAAAAAACTTTCATTGGTTACCCAGAGTCCTGATGCCTTTCTGCCCCCGACAGCCTTCCATCTGTGCGGCACTGAAGAATCAAAATAAACACTGTCTCCTGGTTTCAGCAGATAAATATCCTCTCCTAATGTCAGTTCTATGGTTCCTGTCAGAACAAAACCAAATGTCTGTCCCCTGCTGTACATAAATTCTGAAAAGCTTCCCGTTTCCATTTCAGCATAAAAGGGCTCTATTTTGGGATTACTGAACCCTGTTGAAAGGCTTGCCATCTTAATTTTTGATTTCTGGTCATAAAACAGTTTTCTCTGGGATTTTTTCAGAACAACACCTTTAGTTCCCTCCACTGACTGGAAAAAATCAGCCATTTTAATATTAAGCGCACTGAGAATTTTAATAAGAGATGCAATGGATGGTGAAGTTTTATCCTTTTCCACCTGGGAAAGGAAACTTCTGGTAAGATCTACTTTTTTAGCAAGCTGCTCAAGACTGAAATTTTTCTCCAAACGAAGTTCTTTCAGTTTTTTCCCGATTTTCATTTTTTACCTGTTATTGAATAATGATGTCTTTCAGTTCTGCCACTTAATTATAAGTGTAAAATAAAAATTAATAAAGTCAACCGTTACTTTACAAAACCATGGGGGAAATATTTTACAAAAAATAACTTCACTTCATGCTCCTTTTACCGAAAACAGAATCATTAATCAGATATTTACGATTCAGGAATTTAAAAAAACAGGCAGAAGGCATAGAGTTTTTACTCATATTACATACTACTTATGGAACTTATATAACTTGAAAAATTTATTAATACTAAATAAAAGGGTTAACTAATGGCTGTATTAGACAGGGTTTTTAAAGCTGCAGTTGATTTCAAAGCTTCTGATGTTCATGTATCACCGGGTGAGCCTTATATTTTTCGTCAGTTTGGAAGACTGAGAAAGGTAAAAAGCGATCTGCTTTCTCCTGAGAAGTGCCGGGAAGTTATATTTGAAATTCTGTCAGAAGAACAGAAGGAAAAGCTTCTGAATGATCTCCAGCTTGACTTTGCCCTGGAAATAAATGGCCTTGGCAGGTTTCGAGGCAGTGCCATGATTAACCGCACCGGACTCAGTGCATCATTTCGCATTATACCGCCGACAATTCCGGTGTTTGATGAACTCGGCCTTCCGGATGTAGTCAAAAAGGTTCTTGACAATCACCAGGGTTTAATACTGGTAACCGGAGCTACCGGCCAGGGAAAATCAACTACACTTGCAGCCATGGTGGATTATATCAACACAAACCGGGCACACCATGTTATCACGGTTGAAGATCCTATTGAGTTCATACACCCTTTAAAAAAAGGTGTTGTAAATCAGCGTCAGCTTGCCAGTGACACGTTATCCTATGCAAACGCGCTCAGGGGGGCGCTCAGAGAAGATCCTGATGTTATAATGATAGGGGAACTGAGGGATCTTGAAACCATGTCACTGGCAATAACTGCTGCAGAAACAGGGCATCTCGTTATAGGAACCCTTGCAACCTCAAATGCGCCAAAAACAATTGACCGCGTCATTGACTCTTTTCCCTCCGGCGAGCAGAGTCAGATCAGGGCCATGCTGAGCGAGGCGCTGAAAGCGGTTATCACCCAGCGTCTTATTCCAGGTGTGGGTGGGAAGGCAATGGTGCTGGCCCTGGAGATACTGATAGGAACTCTTCCCATGGCAAACCTTATTCGGGACGGCAAGGTATTTCAGATTCCTTCAATGATGCAGACTGGAAAAAGTGTGGGCATGCAGGTTATGGATGATTCGCTTTTGACACTTGTCCAGGAGGGCAGAATCAAGGCCTCGGACGCTTCACTGTATGCAGCTAATACAAACCGTTTTAAACCATTAATTGACAAAGAGAATCAACAAAAAGGATAATATTTTTTATGGCCAGAATAGACACCTATTTCAAAGAGATGAAAGAGCAGGGGGCAAGTGATCTGCACATGGTTATAGGCTTTCCGCCCCTTCTTCGCCTCAGGGGAGAATTAGTGCCTACCGCACATCCTGTTCTGACTCCGGAATCAAACAGGGAAATTCTTTTTGAAATGCTTACACCTGAGCAGCAGGGCTATGTTGAAAAAAATCGCGATTTTGACATGGCATATGAGTTGGGAGATGAAGCGCGGTTCAGGTGCAACTTTCTCTACCAGCATCGTGGCATCGGTGCTGTGTTTCGTATCATTCCCACCAAAATCCTTACCATTGAACAGCTTAACCTTCCTGAAGCAGCGAAAACAATTGCCGGGTTTAAACAGGGCCTGGTGCTGGTAACAGGGCCAACCGGCAGCGGAAAGTCCACCACTCTTGCAGCAATTATTGACTACATAAATGAAACCCGTGATGCACATATTATCACCATAGAAGATCCCCTTGAATTTGTTCATCCCAACAAGAAGTGCCTTTTGACACAGCGGGAGATAGGGACCCATGCAAAAAGTTTTGCCGATGCACTCAGGGTGGCAAGCAGGGAGGACCCGGATATTATCCTTGTTGGCGAAATGCGCGATCTTGAAACAATCTCGCTGGCTCTTACATGTGCAGAACTTGGCATTCTGGTCTTTGGAACGCTTCACACCAACAGCGCGGCAAAGACAATTGACCGAATCATTAATGCTTTTCCTGCTGAGCAGCAGGAGCAGACACGTACAATGCTGTCTGAATCATTAAAAGCTGTTGTGGCCCAGCAGCTTCTGAAGACTAAGGACGGCAAAGGAAGGTGTGCAGCCAATGAAATACTTATCGGATCTTCGGCACTTGCCAGCATGATAAGAGAAGGGAAAATAACTCAGATAAATTCGCTTATTCAGACAGGAACAAACATTGGAATGCAGAGCATGGACCAGCATCTGATGCAGTTAATAAAAGACGACAGGATAACCCCGCAGGCTGCATATGAAAAAGCCATTGATAAAAATGTCTTTTTAAATATGTTGGATGAACCGCCCCTCACTACCTGAGGATAAACAGTTGGACATGGACAATTTTTTCGTAAAACAGGGAGGCAACAATGGAGAATATTGCGAAAACCACAAGAATAACAGCTGTCACACTTTTTGCTCTGCTTCTTTTCTCCTGCAGCTCAGCTGCTGCAGAATGGATTTCCATGGAAAGCGGGTCAACTGAACCCTTAAAGGATGTCTGGGGCACTTCTTCAGACAATGTTTTTGCAGTGGGCTCCAATGGAACCATCCTTCACTATAATGGCACTTCATGGTCTGAAATGGAAGTAAGCAGGACTGAAAATTTTCAGGGAATCTGGGGAAGCTCATCTGAAAACATCTTTTCTGTAGGAGATGACGGGCTTATTTTACAATACGATGGCAACACCTGGACAAAAACGGGTGGTGGGACCAGCAATAATCTCAATGCTGTCTGGGGCTCTTCCGGAACAGACCTGTTTGTAGTTGGCGAGAACGGAACAATACTGCGCTGTGAAGAGGGATCATGCTCTAAAATAATTGGCTTTACCACTAATTTTTCATTTAACGGTGTCTGGGGTTCCTCAGCCAGCGATGTCTTTGCAGTAGGTGGCAATGGAAATATCTTCCACTTTAACGGAGCAGACTGGTCTGAAATGGATGCAGGGACAGATGAAATTCTCCTGGATGTCTGGGGGACTTCCTCAGACAATGTTTTTGCAGTGGGTGAAAACGGAACAATTCTGCATTATGACGGGGAGAGCTGGACAAAAATGCCTGTCGTAAAAAAAGATTTTCAGGCTGTTGAAGGCGCTTCCTCCAAATATGTTCTCGCAGCAGGTGACGACGGGAAAATTCTTCGCTATAACGGATCTTCATGGACTGAAATGGACAGCAGGACAAACAGATTCCTTCAGGGAGTCTGGGTCAGTCCGTCAAATGATTCATTTGCTGTGGGTTCCAGCGGTACAATACTTTTCAATGAAAATGGGCCGCCAACCGCATTATTCTCGATAAATCCTGGTTCCGGCTTTATCGAGACAACTTATTTTGCAGATGCCTCCGAAAGCTTTGATGGTGAAGACAGTTCGGATGACCTCCAGATACGATGGGACTGGGAAAACGATGGTGTCTGGGATACCGGCTTCAGCACAGATAAAACTGCCAGCCACAAATATACAGATAACAACACATATACCATTGTCTTAGAGGTTAAAGACACTGGTGGCCGCTCCGCCACTGTTTCAAACAACGTTCTTGTTAAAACCAATAAAATCCCTACTGCGCTGTTTACTGTAGATCCTCCCGGGGGCACTGCCAAGACAGTATTTACCATGGATGCCTCTGGAAGTTTCGATGGTGAAGATGGAACCGATGAGCTCCAGATACGGTGGGACTGGGAAAACGATGGTGTCTGGGATACCGGCTTCAGCGCTGAAAAAACAGCTACACACCAGTTTCAGATAGAAGGAACATATCTAATACGGCTTGAGGTAAAAGATTCAGGGGGATTAACAGATTCTACAACTGAAGAGGTGAGAGTAGGCTCAGGAGGCTGTATCGCAACCGAACTTTTAGGCAGGGAAGATCCCCGCCTTGAGATTTTAAGAAAGTTTCGGGATCAGGTCCTGGTTAAAAGTCACATCGGAAGGCTTTTAATAAAGTATTATTACTCACAAGATGAAAACTTTGTTAATCTTACAGGGACAAACCCTGCAATGTCAGCCTTTGCAAAAGCACTACTTGAAGAAACAATCCCCCTGATAGAAAATATTGTTAAAATGTTTGAGTGACATTGTTGCCCCTGTAACACACCGTACCGGCAAACAGTTTGTGCAGTACAGGGCAATAGACGCAGGTTCAGAGGGTGTGGCGCAGTTAAGGCGGCATAATCACTCCTTGTCTGTAAACTGAAATCGTATTATGCCGGCAATTCTTGAAAAATATTTCAGGAATGCTGTCCAGAAAAAAGTTGTGCCCAGCATTTCCAGAACTTCTTCTATTGTTTTTGAGAAATGCCTGACTGTATATGACCTCAGGTGGTATTTCTCCTTTATAATGGTATGAATGTTCCACGCATGCCCCTTGTCCATCCCTTCGACAAAATCCATTGCCACAGCCACTACCAGGCAGGTGATACCAATAACCGTATATGTCCACTCCGGACAGCCCTTAAACTCACGCCTTAGAAAAATCAGCAAAAAAATGCCCATGCTGCCGAAAATCGGCATGAAAATTATCTGCCAGGGATAGCTGGGAAAAAATTCAAGAAGTTTCTTTCCAATAGGCATTCCATCTCCACTGGAAACGCTTCCCATGCTGATTGCCTTGAAAACAGAGCCCATACGCTCGTGGACCTCTGCCCCGTCATCAACAGCCATGTATATGAAAAACAGTGCAAGCACGCACCAGCCAGCAGTATTCCATTTCGTGGCAGACTTGTCCTTCCTCTTCCTTAGAAATATCAGTAAAAGAGTAAAACCCACCAGCAGAGTCTGCATGCTCCCCAGCCATGACGAAAGGCTGTCTTCCCTTGCCAGGTTACAAAACCTCCTGACAGCCCCGATTTCTACAAGTTTGCCGTAATTTACAAAAGCATCCAGAAGAAAAAGAATAACTTCTGTCACAATGCAAATAAAAAAAATATTGCGAACCAGACGGCGTGAATGCATGCTGAAAACGCAACTGCTGTCAGGATCAATGTATTTCAAAGCCATTCATCAACCTGCATGTTTTGTTCAATTTTCTATCTGAATTTTGTGCCATTTATCTGCTGCGGATTGAGGTTTGTTTTAAGTTTGTTTGCAGGGCTTTTACAGTTTTTTAACTTACACCTGATAACACTATTGTCAATATTTAATTTGACAGCAACAAACTGAACTGACAGGAGACTGGCTGGCCTTCCTGTCTTCGTTATTCACCTTTACCCTGAATCGAATTGTTGCAAAAATGCAGAAAAAATGGTATTCTTAACCCAATCATTAAAGTCAAAATCCAAATCAGAGAGGAGCCAGCCCCATGAAGAAAAGTTTTTTATGTTTTACTGTTCTATTGTTTTCCTTTTTTGTTGCAGGCCCGGCATATTCCGGTGATGCGCTGATGAAATCAGTTCAGGGAATGTTCAAACCTATTCCGAAAGATCCTCCTGAACTTAAAAAAAATCCTGTAACACCGGAAAAGTTAACACTTGGCAAAATGCTTTTTTTTGATCCAAGATTGTCAAAAAGCGGGTTGATAAGCTGTAACACCTGCCACAATGTAGGAATGGGGGGTGTTGACTTTCAGGAAACCTCCATTGGCCACGGGTGGCAGAAAGGCGAAAGAAATGCCCCCACTGTTATGAATGCAGTTTTTAACCTCGCACAGTTCTGGGATGGGAGGGCCCCTGACCTGATGGAGCAGGCAAAAGGCCCTGTTCAGGCAGGGGTCGAAATGAACAATACCCCGGAACAGGTTGTAAAAACCCTGAAAAGCATGCCTGGATATGTAAAGATGTTTAAAGAAGCTTTTCCAGGCAAAAAAGCCCCTGTTTCTTTTGACAACATGGCAAAAGCAATCGAAGTGTTTGAGGCCACATTGCTCACCCCGGACTCCAGGTTTGATAATTATCTCAGGGGCAATGAAAAAGCCCTTACAAAAAAAGAAAAAAAAGGACTTGAATTGTTTATAAACAAGGGGTGCGGATCATGCCATGGCGGCATTAACATGGGGGGAACAGGCTATTTTCCATTTGGTGTTAAAGAAAGACCAAAGGATGAGATCACTGCTGGAGACACAGGCCGGTTTAAGTTCACAGGCGTCTCCTCTGATCAATATGTTTTTAAATCCCCCTCATTAAGAAATATTGAGCTCACCCCCCCATATTTTCATTCCGGCAGGGTCTGGTCACTTGAATCAGCTGTTGCCATTATGGGGTCTGCCCAGCTTGGCATTTCCCTTACCAGCAAAGAAACAGGGGAAATAGCAGCCTTTTTGAAGACTGCAACAGGTGTCCAACCTAACATTGTCTACCCCATTTTACCGGCTCCTACCATTAATACGCCTGTACCGGTAACTGATTAGAAGCAGTTGGACAATTTGTGGTTTTATAATCCCTGTTTTTTCATGGCAGAGCCCGAAAAGGGTTCTGCCCTTTTTTGACGTCTGGGTTGCAACTACAGACAGAACATGAAATTTGATAAAGTCGTAAAAAGCTGATTTATACCCTTGAAATAGGGGCATCCTGTTAGAAACAAAGTTGCATTTCTGTCAGGAAAAACAGAACCTGTCATTTTAAAAACTGACGTTGGTCTGTGGAGAAATTTTTACTGCTTCTAATTAGATTTGGCTGAACGGAAACCCTGTTTTTTGTCAGCGCGGCGTATGTAGGAGCCGGCTTTAGCCGCGAAAAACAGACCTGTTGCTGCGTAATATCGCGCCTGAAGGCGCTCCTACAGAAAATTATTGTTCAGATTTTAACCTGAATCAGGACTTTTCGTTCAGACACTGTTATGAAAGATTAGATAAGATTTCCCGTCGCATGCTCCTCGAAATGACACTCTTGTTTTTCTGCAATTCAGGATAGACCGGCCACTTGATTGGAAGACAAAAAAACTTGTTATGATTTTAAAAAAAGCCCTGGAAACTGTCAACAAGCATAACATGATTACTCATGGAGACCATATTGTTGTGGGTGTTTCGGGCGGTGCTGACTCTGTTGCCCTGCTGCATGTACTGTATGACTTAAAAAAAAAATGGGGGCTTGTCCTGACAGTTGCTCACCTTGATCACAGGATAAGAGGTGACAAATCAGAGAAAGAAGCTGAGTTTGTCAAGAGGCTTGCGGAAAAAATGAGCCTGCCATGTGTGGCAGAGGACAGAGATGTTCTTGCTCACAGAAAAGCAGAAAAACTGTCTCTGCAGGATGCTGCAAGAGAGGTAAGATATAAATTTTTCAGGGATGTTTTAAACCAGCTGCATGCTGATAAAATTGCCCTTGGACACCATGCTGATGACCAGGCGGAAACCGTTTTGATGCGGTTATTCAGGGGTGCCTCACTTAAGGGATTAAGCGGAATACCGCCTGTCAGGGAAGGCATCTTTATCAGACCCCTTATAAACATCAGAAGAAACAGAATAGAACTGTTTCTTAAAAGCAGAAACATATCATATCTGCCGGACAGCTCCGTATTTGAGCGCCATTATTTAAGGAACAAAATCCGTCACAACCTGATACCCCTTCTGCAACGGGAATATAATCCCCTGATAGTAAATACTCTTGTTAGAATGGCGGAAATCCTGAGAAGGGATAATGAAATACTCGATAGTGAAGCAGGGGAAGTGGTTAGCAGGGCTGTGAAAAAAAATAATGGCCAGGTGTCCTGTTCGATAGATGTTTTTAAAAAATATCCTGTTTCATTTCATGGCAGACTTGTAAGAAAGATTATCTCAGATCTGAGGGGGCATACAAAAGGGCTGAGTTTTAAGCATATAGAGGCAGTTTGTCATCTGCTCAAAAAAAAAGGACCATCCAGGGTTGTACAGCTTCCGGGCAGGTGCTGTGTATGGCGGGAATACAATAAGCTTGTCTTTGTCCTTGAGGAAGTGAACAGGACATCTTTTTGTTACTCTTTCAACACCCTGCCCGACAGTGTCAGGATTGAGCAAACAGGCCGGAAGATTGTTTTTCAGACTG
>JAJRXD010000094.1 GCA_024276465.1 Deltaproteobacteria bacterium | reverse complement strand
CCGCAGCATCACAGGTGTCATCTGTGCAGGGGTTTCCATCATCACAGACAAGCGGTGTTCCTGACACGCACTGCATCCCAACACATGTCTCAGCTCCTGTGCACACATTGCTGTCCGTACAGTCACTGTCCTCATCGCACTGGCATCCTGATATGGACGTAAACACACACCCTGCTCCGGGATCACACGTGTCATTTGTGCACCCGTCACCATCATCGCAGGTTACGGGAGTGCCGGCCTGGCATGCTCCACCTGCACATGTATCACCTGATGTGCAGACACTGCCGTCATCACACGGGGATGTATTGTTGACATACTGGCACCCTCCCGCAGCATCACAGGTGTCATCTGTACAGGGGTTTCCGTCATCACAGACAAGCGGTGTTCCTGACACGCACTGCATCCCAACGCAGGTCTCAGCCCCTGTGCACACATTGCTGTCTGTACAGTCGCCATCATCATCACATTCGCATCCCGGTATGGGTGTATTTACACAGCCTGATACAGGGTCGCAGGAATCAGTTGTGCACCCGTCACCATCATCGCAGCTAATGGGGGTGCCGGCCTGGCATGCTCCGTCACCACATGTGTCACCCGATGTGCAGACATCGTTATCATCGCATGGGTGGGAATTGTTTGTGAGCTGACATCCTGCTGTGGGATCACACCAGTCATCAGTACATGTGTTGCTGTCGTCACAGTCAGGCGGGGAGGTTCCTTCATAGCAGTGGTTATCAATACATGTTTCAACTCCGTTACAGACATTATTGTCATCGCAATCAGAGTCATCATCATCATCACATGAATCATCATCACAGGCACATGTCAGGCTTTTCTGCAGATATTCAGAGTCTACCAGGTTGCCGCAGGCATTTCTTAACTCAACTGTTGCGGAAACATCATAATCTCCGCACAGCCCGTCTCCCCATGAGCCTGAAAATCTGGTTTTTTTCTTTTTGGAACTGCTGTGAAAAGTCTCTGAATGATGAAACTGCCTGTTATACCCTGATGTATTGCTCAGGGTCAGGTCAAGGGTAAGGGTATAGCCAGCGCGCACATAAGAATAGATTTTTACCTTATATTTCTCACAGTTTAATGTTTTGAACTTGACCTTTATTATATGGCAGGCAAATGCTGATGAGCCTGTGAGAAAAATCATTGACACGGCTATTGCCGATAAAATCAGTACACGCAGTTTTTTCATTAATCCCCATCCCCCCTCTTTTTGCAAATCTTATATAAAATTTTATTGTTCAACTCCCAACCTTAATATGAAGTTATTCCTTCAGACACTGTGGGTTCGGCAGTGCCATTTTCATTACTGCAGGAGCGCATTTATACGCAATTGATTAACCGTTATTGAAACAATCACAATCGCGGCTAAGGCTGATCCTGCAGCCATAAATCCATTCAAAAAACTCACTAAATAACCGGGCAGTTCGTCCAGTTATATTGACTTTTCATTATCAGCAGGTCAAAAATATCAACCTTCCCGTTACCATCTATATCTGCATCGCATGGGGTTACCTGATTGCAGTCCATTCTGCCGTATTCCCCTTTCATTACAAGCAGATCAAAAATATCAACCTTTGATGGTGACATGTTAATATCTATATTAGCATAGCATTCACAAACATCACCCACACCGTTTGCATTGTAATCCTCCTGGTTCTTCTGGCAGGTCTGACCGGCCAGACATTCAGCAGCATCCATGCAGTCAATCCCTGTACCATAAACAACACCGCTGGTTGTAGCTGCACACGATCCGCGTGCAGGACCGTTAGGTGTGTCAGTATCAGGAGAGCCTGTTACAAAACAGTTATCAGAAATGTCCTGAACCCCGTCACAGTCATTATCACCTGTGCCGCAGGAAACGCAGGTATCATTATCTTCATTGCATATTTCGCCTGCTCCGCATGGTGTTCCGCTGCCACCACACTGCCCGCCTGAGCATATATCAGTTGTCGTGCAGTACAGGCCATCATCACAGGGGGCTGAGTTAGGTACATGAACACATGTATTATTATCACATGTATCATCAGTACAGACATTGTTGTTGCACTTCTCTCCTTGAAACGGTGTACAACTGATTTTAAACTGCCCTGAATTCCCTAAAGCGCTCAGCTCTATCTGACTATCATCAGAAACAGCTAAATTCTGTGGATCAAGGCTGATGTCCCCTGTATCTGCATACATGCAGGGCTCCTTCAGCTGGTAGCATCCTGTTGTGCAGCTGCCGCCTGAACATTCATTGTGAACCAGAAGGTAGCAGTTCGGGTCTCCCACAAAACATTCAGTACCCAGCTCATAGCAGTCTGTTTCAGCACAACTGCATGGAGCTCCCCGCGTCCAACACTCTCCCTTGACTTCATACAGCATGGTCAGAATAGGCCCTGTTCCCTGACTGATAAAAAGGCCTGATGACACCGGGTCGTAAACCAGTATACTGTCACACCCATTGATAGATGGGCTGTACAGACAGGTCATTCCTGATGGAACACGGTTAGGGGGGGGGGGGTTGTTGTATAGGCTAAGGTCTGTAGTACATCCCGTAACCGCAAGATAATCATTTTCATCGCATATTTCAAACTGAACAGCGCCCACCTTGTCGTACAGATTAGTAAGGCCAATCGACACAGGATTATCATTCCACCCTATTAAGCCTGCCGCATTTAAATCAACAGTAAGGGTAACATCAGCCAGCGTACAGTTATCCCCTGCCTCATTGCAGAAATAACTGGGAGGACACGACGGAGGGGTGCCAGGCAGACACTGTCCGGCACTGCAGGTCTCAGCACCATTACAGTACAGACCGTCATCGCACTCATTATCATACCAGCAGACACACTGTCCCCCGGGCTCATCGCAGTGAAGGCCTGATGAGGTACATGGGTCACCGATGCTGTTACAGTAACCAACCAGGCAGTAGTCCAGGCCAGTGCAGTACAACCCGTCATCACAGTCAGGAGTGTCACTGCAGGTGCAGTTATCCCCTGCTTCATTGCATGATGAGGTGCCAGGGCAGGGGTCTCCTGAATGAACAGAGCAGTTTCCGCTGCCATCGCATGTTTCACTGCCATTACAATACAGGTTGTCATCACTGCAGGCTGTTCCAGAAGGATCAAAACATGTGTCATCTGCTTCATTACACCTGTTGCAGTCAGTGCCGGGACATGGATCCCCTGTATGCAGGCAAACCCCGCCGCTGCAGGTATCAGTTCCACTGCAGTACAGTCCGTCATCACATTGCGGATCAGTGCTGCAGCTGCTGAAATCAAAAACCCCTGACACAGGTGTTACAGTCAGGGTGTTTTGAGCTTCATCCTGAACAACTGTATTTTGCACGTTAAGTGCTCTGCTCTGGCCGGAAGGTGCTGACGCTGAAACATCAAAATTAAGAGTAACAATTGATCCTGTACCTTTGGCAATAAGTCCGCCCTGTACAGGAAACAGATAAACTCTTGCGCATCCTGATATCTCATATACCATGCAGGTAAAATCAGCAGTCCGCAATGTGGTTTCACAGCCTGTAACAGCATTTGTGTTTATATAATCGTCAACATCGCAAATATCGATGGCAACGTTTCTCACTTTATCATCAGGGTTATCCAGGCTCACCTGTACAGGATTGTTCTGTGAACCAAGATATCCCGAACCGTTTCCAGCAGTAATAGTAACATTTGCCATAATCAGGGAGGGGAAAAGGAAAGGCAAAAGGGTAAAACTAAAAAAAAATAAGCGGAAATAACTTTTTTTCTGGAAATGTTTGCGGCTCATAAAGCCCCCCATACAAAAAAGGTGTATAAATCGAAGTTAATCCTGTTTAAGCTTATTCATCATTAGAATCATAATTCATGGTTAATATTGACAGATTTTTACGGGCTCATCAATGTTCAGTTAAAAAAAGTATTTGTTTATTTTTTCCTTGCTCCAACAATCTTTACTTTGGACAAACTCACAGCCCCCGGTTTATCACAAACAATGTCCACTATCGGACCTTTACCAGGATCAATTGACCCGGCTGAAGCTGACACTAACAATACTGTGCCGTTTTTATCATTAAATTTTGTTAAAAAGCCTGAGGTCCGGGCAGTGTTGCGTACCTCGGTTACCTTTGCTCCGGTTATGGTGAACTGTACTCCCCTGACCGGAACATCATTATTAAGCTCAACACATGCGGTATTTTTTGAGCTTTTTTTCACGGTAAGAGGTGATTCACCTGCTGCAGTAAAACCTGATAATAAAAAAACTGTCAGCCCTGCGATTAAGCATATAACAATTGCTGAACTTCTTTTTTTTGTAGCCATTTATTATTATCCTTTTAAAAAAACTGGTGGCAGGGAGCAGATCCCTGCCACCAATCTGTTTTTCACCATCAGTATCTGACTGCGTGGCGAGTTTTAACTAACTGCTGAAGTCTTAGTATATGGAACCGAAATAGTAGTAGTCACAGCAGTTTGCTTTGCCCAGAGCCATGTCGATGATAACGAGAACATCAAGCACGTCAATTGTACCGTCAGGATCAGAGCAGTACGGAGGTGTTCCTGTAGGAACATCTGCGCGCAGAGTCTGACACAGTGACATGTTCTCTCCGGCATTAGGATTGCCCGGATCATAAGCACCTACAATACCCAGTGCAAAGTCAATCTCTTCAAGGATATCGAAGATGTCAACAACACCGTCACCACAGTTCGGACGGTCGCAGTTTGGATCGCTGGACAGACAGTCGCGAGGATATACATCACCGCACATTATGAAACAGATGTCTCCTGAAACCTCGCAGATACAAAGTGCATCACCGAACTCGTCTGTTACAACACTGTCTGAAGGAACAACAGTGATACAGTCTTCTGCTGATGCACCTGCAGCAACATCATACTGTATTGTCATGACAGCACCTGTTCCCTGATTAATAAGGGCAGCAGGATTAGTGCTGACCATAATCACCCTGCAATCACCGTCAGGCTGCATGTTTGTAGAGCAGATATATTCAGGTGCACGGTAAGGATCAGGTGTACATCCTGTACATGTAAGATTACCAGTCAGATCCTGGATGTCAGACTGGATAGCCTTTACAGCATGGTCAAGATTGTCAAGGCTTACTGTAACGTCAACACCCTGTGTGCCTGGCTGGGCTCTCATGTCTTCAACTTTAAGAACAACTTCACCTACCCATAGATCAACGCAGTCCTGGATATTGTTGTTGGCAGTATCAGTTGCACATACTCTGATCAGACCAGGTTTTGTCAGGTTGGCGCAGTCAGGACCAACTGTCAGCAGACCGCCCTGGGTAATGGTAGTTCCGGCAGGCACTGCAGCAGCATGGAATATGACGCTCCACACAACAACAGGATTATTCTGATTAGGATCATTCGGGTCACAGTTGGTGCAGGTGGTAAACTGTACTGTGTCGCCGCAGGTAAGGGCAATGCCCCTTCTTCCTGGTTTGCTGAAGGTGTTAAGAGGAGGAACAGGATAACCGCCTTCATAGATCTCTATGAAGCAAAGCACAACTGGATTGATAGTAATTTCAGCAGTACAGTCAACACATGTACCCGGATCATCAGCATCTGTTACGCTGACTGTACAGGTCTCTGGTACAAAACTCTGGGATACTGTGAACGCACCTGTTGATGCATCAACAGCTCCTGCAACACAGTCTGTTGTAAAGGTCAGATTATCAGTACCACTGCATCCACCAGTCTCAACAATACCAAAGGTCTCTGCTACAAATGGTGTAGGTGAAGACTGATATGTTCCACTGCCTGGGGTAATATTCATCTCGCATGGTGGATAGTCAATAGTAATATCTATCTGGCTGGGATCACCGGCAATTGCTGCAGAGCCACCACAAGCTGGACCACCAGTAATAAATGCTACTGGAGTTGCTGTAACAGTTGAAGGAAGAGCCTGAACTCCTGCGCACTCAAGCTGTATGGTCGCAATTTTAACCTGGTCACCTGCATATGGTGCACAGTCAAAGTTGCCGACAGCAATATCATAGCATCCGCCGCCATTATCAACATTACCGTTAAAGGCGCTGTTCCATGGACCACCCTGGGTTTCATCAAAATTTATAATACCAGCTAAACCGCCGACTAATGTAAGTTCTGCGGGATTAATGCAGACATTGGCTGTTACACCAAAAATATCCTCGTTAGCATACATGGCATCCCAGTTGGTCAGGTAAACATCAACAGTTGTCGGGTTGCCCGCACATGAAGAAAGATCCATGTCCCCAGTTGCATCAACCACTCCGTCCAAGTCAAAGTCAAATCCTACATACGGGTTCTGAGCTGCTGCAGGGCTTATCATAAAGCCCATAACCAGCGTTATTCCAAAAAATATTGCTAATAATTTTTTCATTTCAATTCTTCCTTTCTTTAAATCATTTATCAAAAATAAACAAAATGCATTCAGGAATTACAAATCAATACATTTTACTCGCAGTTTCCCATAAAACACTCGGGATTCCCGGAAGTACCCCAGCCGTACTGGGTTTTCATTATAAGAAGGTCAAAAATACCAACCTTGCCTGCTGATGGACCACCATTATTAAGATTAGCTGTACAGTCAGCTGGTTTGACTTCAGCAGCTGCCAGAGCTCCATCATCAGGTGCCATATCAACAATCTGATGACAATCCGCTGGCCCTATAAAATCATCGCCATCAACTCCCCAGGTTGTAGAATGCCAGGCAGCAAGCTTATACTGCAGATAAGTGCCGGGATCCTGTGCTTTTGCCAGATTAAAACGCTTGATTTCAGTAGGTGCAATATCATCATAAGCACTCTGTACCAGCCTTGAGTAGTCTATTGTAATGCAGACATCTCCGTCAACCGTATCAGCAACAGCAGCAAGCGGCAAGTCAACCCTGCCTCTTTCAACATCAGTAGCGTTTTGTCCGCCAACCATTGCTACAGCATACCACTCACCCTGTTTTCTGGAGTCACCGCAGGAATCCAGAGGAGAGGTACAGGTGTCGTTGGTTTCACCAGCATTAGGACAGATTCCGCAACCATTACAAAATGACAGATTTGCATCAGGTGCCTGTACCCTGTTAACCATGAAGATCAGGATATCCATGCCTGGATAGGCTGTTGGCGGGGGACCGGTTATACAGGTCGGAGCATAACCGCCCATTCCCACATTACCGCCTGTACCTGCATCACCATCAACATCTAACTCAATTGAAATCACGCCCGGTGTTTTGTCACCAGCTGCCATGTCCATGGATACTTTCATGTACCAGGTTCCAGCAGTAGGCTGCCAGAGCTCAATATTTGTCTGATCAATATCATACCCGGGCAGAAGTGCATCACCAGCAGTATCAACAAACCACGCTGATGATGCTAAGCCGCTTAAACTGAAAAGTAAAAACGTGCTTAAAATTAATACAAAAATATTTTTTCTCATTTAGATTTTTCCTCCTTTGGTCTAATGAAAAAGTACGGGTTGCATAAAACAGCAACCTTTTTAACCAGTATTCCTGTTTTTCATTCTTTTTGCCTTTACTTGAAACCTCCTTTCTACAGGCAATATACACATTAATAAATATGCTGTTTTGTTGATTTAATAACTGTGTTTACACCCCCTTTCTTCACGTTTTCCGGTTACCTGGAAATATCAAACAGTGCTTAAACAAAAAAAGCCGGATTACCAGTGATACTGTGACAGTATTTCGGTAACCCGACTTCCCTTTTGTTTCAGGGATCGTGGTTTTGCGTCCCCCGATTACTCGAGGTTTGCCCGTTCGATTACCCTTTTAAAAACAAAAACACTGAATTCCAGACAGAAAAAACAACTGAACCGATTCTCAGATTACAGCTATTTGAGATGCAACAACCAATAATACAGCACAACCAGAACAAATACAATCTGAAGAGCTTTTTATATCATAGCCTGGTCTTTTTAATGATTTTCAGCCCTGAGCAACATATTCTGCCCTGTAGATGTCTTTTGTCTTTTGTGCTATTTTTAAATTTGGCCGGAATTAACAACATTATACGATTTATCTTTAGCTTTTACCCATTGTTATACACCCATAGTAACTAATTTTATTCGCACTGTCAAGTAATTTTTTTGATTTTATCTGAAATTGTGATATTTTTTTTTCAGTTCAGCCCTGGTTTTGCAGCAGGAATCACAGCTGATGCCAAAAACCCTCAGCAAAACGCCTGTTTGAACTGATCTGACAGGCCTGAATCTGAACCCGGCAAAACAGATAAAAACTGATTCCAGACTGCAAGCTGATCCCATCTTATTTGCAGTTTCCCATAAAACACCCGGGGTTTCCGGAAGTACCCCAGCCATACTGGGTTTTCATTATAAGAAGGTCAAATATACCAACCTTGCCTGCTGATGGACCACTGTTATTAAGATTAGCTGTACAATCAGCTGGTTTAATTTCAGCAGCTGCTTTTCCAGCATCAGGACAAACATCAACTGTATGGCGACAGGGCCCGGCAGCATCTATGAAATCCTCACCATCAACCCCCCAGGTTGTAGAATGCCAGACTGAAACCTGATACTTCAGATAAGTGCCGGGGTCCTGGGCTTTTGCCAGATTAAAACGTTTAGTGTTGGTAGGATCAATATAATCGTAAGCACTCTGTATCAGCCTTGAGTAGTCAAATGCATAGCATCCGTCCCCGTCAGGCGTATCTGCAGCAGGCGGGAGCGGCAAATCAATTCTGCCCCTTTCAAAGGACCCGGCATTTGTTCCTCCAGCCACACTGGCAGATGCCCACCACTCACCCTGTTTTCTGGACTCACCGCAGGGATCCAGAGGAGAAGTACAGGTGTCGTTGGTTTCACCTGCATTAGGACAGATTCCACAGCCGGAACAATATGCTGATGTGGAAGTACCTGACTGATCTCTGTTAGCTAATATAAGCGCAATATCAAACCCTGCCTCGACCTTTACAAGAGGGGGGGCGAGACAGGTCGTGAGGATACCTGCCATTGAAAAATTGCCGCCAGTAGCAGAATCACCATCAACATCCAGCTCTAATACAACTATCCCTGGCGTTTTGTCACCAGCAGCCATGTCCAGAGATGCTTTCATGTACCAGGTTCCAGGGGTGGGCTGCCAGAGCTCAAGATTTGTCTGCGAAATATCATATCCAGGCAGCAGTGTGTCTCCAGCAGGATCACTGACCCAGGCAGCAGATGTCAGGCTGCATAAATTAAAAACTAAAAACAAGCTTAAAATAGATACCAGTATTTTTGCTCTCATTTTATTTCTCCTCCTTTGGTCCTTTTTTTAATACAACAGCAGGATTGCAAAAATCGGCAACCCCCTTTAACCGGTTTCCCTGATTTGGACAACTTCATCAACTTTCATCCCTTTTTTGCCTTTTAAAACCCCCTTTCTACAGGCGACATCACATTAATAAATAAAATAAACACTCTGTTTGACTGATTTAAACAAAAAAAGCCGGACCACCTGTTAATATCCATGCTGATAGTATTTCGGCAACCCGGCTTCCCTTTTATTTCAGGGATCGTGGTTTTGCGTCCCCCGATTACTCGAGGTTTGCCCGTTCGATTACCCTTTGAAAAAAATAAAGCAACTGAACTCTAAACAGAAAAAACAACCAAACCGCTTCTCCTGATAAGACAATAAATCGAAACAACCAGTAAATACCGCGCTGGCAAAAAGGCGGTCTGAATAGTTTTTTGCATCATATGTCAATTTTTTTAATGATTTTTAGGTTGATTTAAATAAAATTGTGCAACAAAAATATTTAGTGCTGCCTTTTCAATTTGGCTGGTATTAACAACATTATATAATTTAATTTAAAGCTTTTCCCCCAAAGTACAACAATACTAACAAATATTACTAACATTGTCAAGTAGTTTTTTGGATTTTATCTGGAATTGTTGTGCTTTTTCCCTGTTTACACCTGAATTGAGCGATTCTGAACATGTTGTTGAGGAACAAAATCATGGAATCCCGACCTGTCAGTACAACAGGGGTTTTTATGTGCAGAATCTACTCTACTGTTGTGTCAAACCTGTAACAGTGTAACAAAGATAGTCATTGCGAGGCCGAAGGCCGCGGCAATCTTTTTGGCAAAAAGCACAAGATTGCTTCGCTAAGCTCGCAATAACATGCGACTTTATATTGTTGACACGACACTACTGTAAATTTCGGGGTTTGCTGAAAATTTTTAACAGGAATAATTTCAAGCGGGTTTTTCCATGGCTGAGGCTGTTCAACACAGGTTTTGGTTTAAGGGGCCTACTGTCTCCTCCTCAAATACAACATAAGACCAATTAACAAAACAAAAGCAAAAACAGCGATAATTACAGGCTGCAAACTATCTTTTTCTTCAGACTGATTTTTTCCTCCATGTTTTCGGGTGGAGTCCGGAGCCGCACCAGAGGTGCCTCCGGGCAATACTGTCACCATAGCGCTTTTACCTGTTTTGTTGGCGATGTCTTTTGCTATTATAAAATCTATTACTGAAGAGCCGGTATCATTGTTTCCAGCTGTATATATTCCCTTTGCACTTATCCTGGAATCAATTTTGCTGTTTACTTTCCACTGGAATGAACCTTTTTTACATTTTCCCCCGGAATTATTTGCAAAAAACCTGATAACATCACCAGGGAAAACAGTTGCTGATAAAAGGTTAATTGACAGCTCACACCCTGCAGGGATTGTCTCTCTGGTATTAATTATTACTGAAGCTGTTGATGTAATTTTTTCATGGAAAGTATCTGTTACAACCACTGTCTCCAAAATATTAAAATCCGCAGTATTGCTGCCCACAGAAAAAAGTCCGTTTTCGTCAATAGAGCTCCCGATAGTGCTGGGCGGGACAATTTTCCAGGTATATTTTCCCTCTGATATATCTTCACCGGAATAGGTTTTAGCGCTGAATTTCATCAGCCCCCCTGAAACAAGAATGATGGATGATGGTGAAACAACAAGCCTGTAAGGCGATGGCCGGGGCACTGTAGTTGTTTCAGTTGGTGTTGTTTTTACCTTTTTTTCTGCTGACTGTACGGGCAGGTCTTCAGTTTCCGGGACAGATTTTGTCGTGGTTGCTGTACCAGTAGCTTCCCCCTCTTCAATCTCTTCAACAGTGCTCTCAGCAGTTATCCTGTCACGGTCAAGGGCAGGAATGGCCCTGTTGCTTCCTGTGGAAGCCCCTAAATTAACATTAGAGCTGTTTTTTACAGTGGTTGTAATGTTTGAACCTTCCTTTGTTGTAGTAACAGGGGTTGTAGTGGTTGCCGGGGTAGTGGACAGGGATGTTGTAGTTGTTTTATTGCTTTTATCATCGCCTACAAAGCAGAACTCACCCGGATCAGTCCCTGCCTCCAGGGGATTGTTGTTTTCATCCGATACTCCTCCTGCAGACCTTCCGGTGGTCGGTTTTGCCCCAAGATAAGCATTGAGACTTACACAATCTCCGGATGACGCTGCCCTGGAAACATCAAAACTGACTACTGCTACAGGACCCTCCCCCTCCACAATCAAAGGACCCATTGAGAAAAGAACTACAGTAGCACATCCGGTTTTTCTATTCTCATAGGCCGAGCAGTCAAACCCGGAAGCACGCCCAATTGTTTCACAGCCTGTAGCAGACAGCAAATTTCCCTCATCACAGATTCTCACCTGCAGACCCTTTACCTTGTGCTGAGAATTCTCAAGGGATATTTCCACTCTGCTGTTACTGGATTCAGGTGCCCCGAATCCCTTGCCGATTTTTATAATTACATCCTGGGGAAAAACATTGGGTAAAAAAAATATTATCAAATATGAATTTATTATTACATTTAATATTATGATTTTTTTACCAATCATTTATATTCCCCTGTTAAACCGTTTTTAAACAAGAATGCCCTTTTATTGTTAATAATCTCATGAATCCTGTTTTTTTTCAACCAGATTTAACATGTTGGGTGAACAAAACAGGGCAGCCCATCTGGCTGAGTATAAAACAGTGCTGCTGAGCCACCTGATTTTTTTAATTTTCTTGACAATCATGTTATACTGTGATAATATGCCAAAATAAGGGTTTTCTTAGTTAATATCATCATTAATACAACTTATAAGAATAAACATCGAAACAAACACAACCGTACAAACTACACTATAAACATATCTTTTATATGATTTTAGACTATAAACCAGCCTGTACATTTATCAATTGCTGACATGATAAATATAGCTTGATTAAAAACTGCCAATTATTAATAAAGTATTGTAAAAAATTTCAGGGAAAGGAAAATAAAATGAATGAGCAACTACTGAAAAAACTGCTGCTGATTTGTTTTACCATTATTTCCCTGAGTGTGTTGTCAACTGATGTCACAGGATGCGTGATTGATACAGATTGCAATGACAACAATACATGCACTATTGATACCTGTGATAATTCAACCTGCAGCAATACCCCGGCAGCTGACGGTACAGTGTGTGATGACGGACTGTTCTGTACTGACAATGATACCTGCTCTGCCGGAACATGCTCAGCAGGACCTCCAAAAGACTGCTCTGCCTCAGCTGATCAGTGCAACTCAGGAATATGTGATGATATCATTGATAACTGTACAGCCCAGCCTGTGGCTGACGGCACGGCCTGCAGCGACGGACTGTTCTGTACTGACAATGACACCTGCTCTGCCGGCACATGCTCTGCAGGACCTCCAAAAGACTGCTCTGCCTTTGCTGATCAGTGCAACTCAGGAATATGTGATGATATTATTGATAACTGTACAGCCCAGCCTGTGGCTGACGGCACACCGTGCAGCGACGGACTGTTCTGTACACAGGTTGATGAATGTCAGGTGGGACAGTGCCTGGGAAGCAGTGATCCATGCTCAGACAATGCCACATACTGTGATGGTGTGGAATTCTGTACAGAAGATAATGCCAGCTATATCTGCAGTTCCACGGGATATCCCTGCGGGGCGCTTGCCTGTAATG
>JAJRXD010000093.1 GCA_024276465.1 Deltaproteobacteria bacterium | reverse complement strand
GGCCATTATCCCGCCAATGGCTGATTCTTCTTCTACCAGGTACACCCTGAAACCGCTCCCGGCCAGGTCAAGAGATGCCTGTATTCCGCCGATCCCAGCTCCAACAACCATTACTGCGCCAACAGATTTTTTGCTCTCCTTCTTGCTATTGGAAATCACCTGTGACCTCAAAGTATCTTTTAAATTAAATTCTTAGACTTTAGCAGGGGCCTTGGATCGACAATGTGACGCCGGAACCATTTACCTGTTCCTTCAAGTCCGAAAGCCAGTCCCATCAGCTCGGTAAAGTAAAAAACAGGAATCTCTTGGCCAACCCCTTTTTCAGATGCTATCTCGTCCTGCCGGGTGTCCAGGTTAGCCTGGCACAGGGGGCAGGCTGTAACAATACAGTCTGCATCTGCTTCCCCTGCCATATCCAGCAGCCTGCTGATTAACTTTTTTGCAACATCCACCCTGGTCAGAACAAGGCTGCCCCCGCAGCACTCGGTTTTATAGGGCCAGAAAACACTTTCAGCCCCAAGCCTGGACACAAGAATATCCAGGGTAGTGGGATCTTCCCAATGCTCAGCATCTGTTATCTCAGGTGGTCTGACAAGAAGGCATCCGTAATAGCTGACGGCTTTCAGGTTTTTAAGTGGTTTTTTTATCAGCTTGTCAATTTTCTCACTGAAATCATGCTGGCAGAGGAATTCAAGAATATGCAGGATACTGATTTTACCAGTGCAGGGAAATTCAAAATCTGCTTTTGATTCATCTGTAATCATCGCTGCTGCTGTTTTCAGCCTGCTGAAGCATGCAGCACATGGGGTGACAAGATCCTTTCCTGTTTTTTCAGCAATTGACAGGTTTCTGGCTGGAAGGGCGATTGAGAGATATTCACTGGTGCAATGGGCTGAACTTGCGCCACAGCAGCTCCAGTCTTTAATCTCTTCCAGCCTGACATCAAGGCTCTTGCAGACAGATTGAATTGATTCACCAAATTCCCGTGCTGTGCCTTCCAGTGAGCAGCCGGGGAAAAAGGAAATTCTCATGTTTTTTTATGCTCCTCTGACAGGTGAAATATATTTCGCACCTCTTTGATTCCTTTACAGCGTGGAGGCAGGATCTTAAGTTTTCCGCGCAAAAACATTTTTATCCCAAGCTTGACATCGTTCCTCCACCCCCCTGTTTTCAGTTTTTCACGAAAATCCCCACTGTTCAGGGAGTAATCCCGGATCATGCTCAGTTCATGAACACGCCCGGATTTTTTAATGGACGCAAGAAATGCGTTGTGAAATATGGGAATTTTGGACTCTCTGGACTGGTTTCCGCTTGCCTGCTGCAGGTGTCGGAGAGTATCCATAACCTTAGCAATATTTATCTCATTGGGACAACGGGTAGTACATGTTTCACACGATGCACACAGCCATATTGTTCGGGAGGATAAAACCCTTTCCCTCTGCATAAACAGCACTGCCCTTATAACCTGATGGGGCTGGAGGTCCATGGCAAAACAGACCGGACACCCTGCAGAACATTTATAACACTGATAACAGGTAAAGATGGAATCTCCAACTGCCTTAACCACAGCATCACGAAAATCCCTGTTTTCTTTTGCTTCCATTAGTCTTGTTTTATTGTGTTATTTTACTGTACAATCCTGTTAATTTAATTGTATGGAAATTCCCTTAACACACATTTTGGGTGCGGCTACCCTTAGTAGATAATCCAGCAGTTGGTAGCCGCAGACTTTAGTCTGCGTTAAGTCCACAGGACAGATGTTGATCAAACACCTGCCTGATCCAGCACCTGAGACAGCCTTTCCTGCCTGCCAACCGCAACCAGGAGGGCACCCCGGCAAACACCCTGCAGTTTTCTGATCATTTCAGCAGCAATTGCAACCCCCTCTTTTGTTTTGTCAGGAGCTTTAGTCAGCCGGTCAATGGTTTCATCAGGAATTATTACCCCGTCCATGTGCCTGCACATGAACCTGGCCATGCCCACTGAATTAAGGATGGTTATTTTCGGGAATAAAGCTACTTTAAAAGGATCTGTTTTTTTTACAAAATTTTCCAGAATTTTCAGGTCATATATGGTGGGTGTAAAGAAATAGTTTGACCCTGCCCTGATTTTTTTCTCCATTTCCAGGATCTCCACCTCTAATGCCCCCTCCTGCTGTCCGGCATTTACTTCCGACCCAACACAAAATTTCGGGATACCGGACAGATCATTTCCTGCCAGGTCTATGCCTTTCTGTAATTTCTTTAAAGTCTCTAACAGTTCCATTACATCCAGGTCATTTACTGCCCTGGCTTCAATGTGATCACCACTGGCAATATCATCCCCTTTACTTACAAACAAATTTTCCAAACCCATTGCATGAGCACTCAAAATGTCAGCCTGCAGAGCCAGTCTGTTACGGTCTCTGCAGTTTATGTTCACGACTGTTTCCAGACCCCTCTGTTTTAAAAGGCAGGAAGCCCCTAAAGCTCCCATCCTCATGATAGCCCCGCTCATTTCATTTACCAGTACTGCATCTGCCCGTCCACGAAGACTGCCTGCCTGCGCCAAAAACTCAGAGGTATCAGTCCCCTTGGGTGGTTCCAGCTCGGCAATTCTTAAGAACCGGTCTGTATTTAAAAGTTCCTGGAAACTCATGGCTCCTCCTTTTTTTGCCGGGAATATTTATATTGATTTTTCAACAGCGTTTCTTACTGCAAGCATCAGATTATCTGTTCCAAGGGTTTTTACATGATAGTAAAAAACTTTTTGGTGAAGTATATTAGCTTCAAGTTCCGGTGTGTTGTGGGCAGAGGTCATAATGATAGGCAGAGTTGCATCAAGCCCCTTGATAATTGGAACCACCTCATCCCAGACCATGTCTTTTACCCCTGCATCCAGGATCAAAGCAGAAAAATGCTCCTGCTGAATACTTCTTATGGCTTCAGTTGCCCTTTGGTTAACAGTAACAATCAACTTCTCTTTCCGCAAAATTTGAGAGAGCTTTTCTGCCATTTTAATATCAGGTTCAACCAGTAAAATTCTTTTATCTCTTTCCATGCAATGATAAATATATCAAAAGTCATACCAACAGTAATTTTTCTAACACATAAATGGTAAATGTAAAAAAACTTCCATGAAATCAGCATAATAGGGGAGAGAAAATCTGAACAGGACACAGAGACCGGGCTGATCTCAAAAAGAGAGGAATGGGGATAACATGCTCAATTCAGGCTGGAACAGATGGACTTTGGGGGAGTAAAAAAGTCTGCACGAAAAATCAAACAATATAAAACAATTAATTTCGTATTATAATATCAATACATGAAATTATGAAAACCTATTAAATCAGATAATTTATATAAAAAAGTGGTACAACAACCCTGGCAATGGGGAGAATGTCCCCAACAGGGAATTACTCCCCATGTTTATTGGCAGACTCCTGTATACATTTTTCTTGACATTCTTATAAAATATAAGTTAAATTTTATATATCCTTAAAAAAAGAAAGTATTTAGTGCCTGACCGAAAAGTCCATTAATTAAACAAAAGGAAAGAAAATGAAATGAGGAAATTATTAGCAATATTTTTTGGAATGGCTATGGTTATGGGCTTTATGGCAAGTCCAGCAGCAGCTCAATCAGTAGTGGGATTTGACTGGGATGGTGATAACGCAGTTGATGCAACAGGCTGCCTGGATCCTGTTTGCTGTGTTGGGAACCCCCAAACTGTTGGTGTTTACTATACCGGCGGTGATGCTGCTCTTTTTGGTGTAACAGTTGATGTGTGCGTTAATACCGCAGAACTTGTAATAGTAGGCGGTGTAGCAGGCATTACAAATTATGATACAGCCAATGGCGGCACATGGGACCCAGCCTTTAGCAGTAAAACTGATCTTGGCGGCGGATGCTATCAGATTGCTGTGGGTGACCTTGCCTGCCAGGCAGGTCCGGATATTAAAGTTGCTGACATAGTAGTTGAGTGTACAGGCACTGTGGCTACTCCTTCAACTATTACCTCCACACCAGTAGCATATATTGAGGGTGCAGCTTGTCCTGGTGCTCCAGTTGCCGGTGCTGCCGGGCAGATAGATGTTACTATCTGTTTGTGCCCATGCTTTACTGATAGTGACGCTGACGGTATCTTGAATGATGGCAAC
This sequence comes from Deltaproteobacteria bacterium, assembly GCA_024276465.1. Taxonomy (GTDB): domain Bacteria; phylum Desulfobacterota; class WTBG01; order CAIYCZ01; family CAIRTM01; genus JAJRXD01. The sequence goes on along the minus strand of JAJRXD010000093.1, from coordinate 988 downwards.
TACAGCTGCACACAGGACGATAATCCCTGCACAGGTGGACAAACAGCAAATTGTGATGACAACTGCCTCTATACTCCCAACCCTGACCAATCGGATGCTGACAGTGACTCAGTTGGAGACCTCTGCGATAACTGCCCCTTTGAAAATAACACTACCCAGACAGACACTGACAGTGATACAGTGGGCGATGCCTGTGACAACTGCCCTGATGATGTTAATTCATACCAGGAAGATACAGATAGCGATGGCACTGGTAATGTGTGTGATGTTTGTACAGATACTGATATGGATGGTTACGGTAATCCTGGATTTCCTCCAAATACATGTGAACAGGACAACTGCCCTTCCACACCAAACGGATCAGGCGCTGGAACTTGTGTACAGACAAGCGGCTTTATTGTTTATGCTACCAATTCAGCGTTACTTGATTCTTGTACAGATAACGGCACATGTGGAGCTGGTGAAACCTGTCAAATGGAACAGGGGGATATTAATCTCAACGGCATTGGCGATGCATGCGAATGCTATGCTGACTGTGATAACAACACCAAGGTAGACATCTTTGACCTTCTTATCATGAAGAATGAATACAACAGAACTGACTGTGCTGTGATTCCGTGTGATGCAGACTTAAATGATGACGGAAAGGCAGATATTTTTGACCTTTTGATTATGAAGAACCAGTATAACAGGACTGGGTGTCCTGTGCAGTGAGAAGGTTGAATAAAGAAACGGTTATTAAAAACATAGCAATGGGATCAAGTCGAACCTGTGGAACGATCAGCTTATGCCAGTTGTTATATGTATCATAGCAGCTAAATAAAGTTGTAATTTGATTAAGTAGTGCCTGAACGGAAACCCTGTTTTTTGTTAGCGCGGCGTATGTAGGAGCCGGCTTTAGCCGCGAAAAACAGACCTGTTGCTGCGTAATATCGCGCCTGAAGGCGCTCCTACAGAAAATTATTGATCAGATTTTAACCTGAATCAG
>JAJRXD010000092.1 GCA_024276465.1 Deltaproteobacteria bacterium | reverse complement strand
TGGGTTACATGGTGAGGATAATCTTTTGCTGCGACTCGTGCTATTCGGGGCATAGTGTAATAATTAATAGGCTGCAAAATCGTGAAAGTCAAATATAATGGTCGCTGTCCCTATTTGTTCAACTGATCTTCAGGAGTTTCCCCAAAAAACAGGGATAAAACTCAAAAAAGGCAATAATGGCGGTAACAAAGCAAAAATGAGAAAAGGCAAAGTGTTTTTTTAACCCATTGGACCGCAGCCGGGCATGAGTGTCTTTCTGCAGATGAAGGGTCCAAACTGTTTGAGTCCCGAGTTGTCGGGACGAGTTTTTGGACCCGCTGCAGAAGATGCTCATGCCCGGGAAGCCGCAGGCCAAAAAGCAGGTCAAAGATCCCGGGCTTGTCTCGGGAGTGCCTTTTCTTTTGGTACTTTTCTTTGGAGCAAGCAAAGAAAAGTACGTATTTGTTGCCATCCTAAATCACTCAGAATTACTGGTTTTCAATCTGTCCTGAAATTTTGGGGGAAACTCCAGAACTGATCTTCTCTTGACATTTTTTACCCTCCAAGAAAAGTTTTTTTTAAGTGACTGAAGCTTTCAAACTGTAAACAAATTATGGAATACAACATATGGGAGTACTATGTGCTGCAGCCACTATATATCGATATATTAGGGGATTATAAATAGCAACAACTTTTTTAATAAATTATTTCACTTTGACCGTATATGACAAACCCATCTGCTACACTTGTGAATATGAACAACAGAGCTCTTAGAGAAACACTCTGTGTTTCCTGTGGTCTGTTTTAAAAACATGAAACTAAATAAGGGGGTTTTAGGATGGAAGAAGTAATTAAGAAGTATCTCGGGGATATAAAAACTGGCAGCATGCAAAGCTATAAAAATCTTGCCATGTTTCCATTACTGTCATCTAACAATGCCATGGCTGATTACCTTATGCTGGATGAAGCACTTAAAGAAAATCTCGTTGAGATTGTTGAACTGGACCATGATGGATCTGTTCCTGATCTGGAGGTAAATAACAAAGGAGAAAGGATGGTACTGCTGATAGATGGCGAAGAGGTTGTCGGAGCTAAACAGAATCGTATCATTAACACCACAATCCTGATAGCAGCACACTCGTCCACTGTAATTCCTGTAAGCTGTGTTGAGCAGGGCCGGTGGTCATATGACAGCCGCAAGTTTTCAAGCCATGAGCGTTTCATGTCACCGGACATGAGATCAAAAAAAGCTGAACAGGTTAACTTTTCTGTAAGAGAGACAGGAAGGTTTCGTTCCAACCAGGGCGCAATATGGGAGGAGATAGACTCTAAAGCTGGAAGAATGAATGCAGAGTCACCAAGTATGGCCATGGCAGAAATCTATGAAAAACAGGCAGAGTCCCTGGAAGATTACAGTAAAAAATTCAGCCTTATCAGTGAACAGACAGGCGCCCTGTTCATGATCAATGGAAAAGTTGCAGGGCTTGACAGCTTTGGAAAGCCTGACACCTTTTCAAAGGTTTTTAAAAAGCTTATTGAAAGCTATGCCCTTGATGCCATTGACTGGTATGACCCGGCAAACAATGCAAAGCCGCTGAAAAGCAAGGCAAATATCTTCATGGATGGTGTGAACTCTGCTTTGATGGAAATACACGATTCTGTTGCACTTGGAAAAGACATTCGCCTGGATTCAGAAACTGTAACAGGTTTTGCCCTGACACATAACAGTGAACTCCTGCATCTGTGTGCTTTTATAAAGGAAAACAAGGCAGGGAACAGTAATTGCAATTCCAGGATAGAGCGGTTTTCAGGAAGGAGAAGAAACCGTTCATAGCAGATAAATACACTTTTTTTGCCCGTAGGGCCCGCTGTAAAGAAGCGGGCAGGTCGGCCGCTTCTTTACAGCGACAGTCTGTGTGCGTCTGCGGTTAATAATAATTTTTTCATGCTTGTGGAGATGCCTATGAAACTTATAACAACAGCCATATTTATTTAGATCTACACCTGTATGACAAGGCAATACGAGATCTGCACAGGACTTTGTATATAAGGCCGGGGTGGCTTCCTGCTATCGGATTTTGCGCAATTGCTTATTATGATCAGAAGAACTATTTCATGGCTCTTAAAGAATCCAGCATGCTGATTGATAGTGATGTAAATAACCTGGAAATATATGCAGACGTGCATTTTTTGCGAGGAAACATTTATCAGGAAATGGGTAACCATCGTGCCGCATCCTATGACTTTTCGATGGCACGCAATTATGATCCTGCCACTTATTAGAGGGTGAGAGGGTCAGATTTCTACACCCTTAATAAATACAAAAAAGCATGGGAATTACTCGTTTACCCATAAAATCTTAAAAAGGATAACACATGCAGCAAAAAGCGATACTTGAATGTGCTGAGTGCGGAAAAAGACTCCGAACTAAGATATGGGCTGCCATAACTGTTGGCAAAGACAGGCAAACAGATGATAAAATTTTCAACGATGAGATTAATTTTTTTATCTGTGAAAAATGTGGCAATGAAGGTTTTGCATGGTATCCTGTAAAAATTAAAAACAAGGACGGCAGTGAAAAAGCAATGGTTATGCCCACAGATACTGATGGGTTTGATGTAATTGAACTTGGAGAAAAAACCTCTTTCAGGGTTTTCTATGATTTTGAGAGTTTAAAATGGGAAATTCACAGCTGGCAGGGAGGGTATAATTTTGTTTTTGACCCTCCTCCTGCAGAACAGGATATAAAAGAGGCGTTTGAAAAAAATATTGTCAGCAAAGAAGATGCTGACATCTTAAGGCATACTGATTGGGAATCATTCTATGCTAATATTGATCATACCAAAAATGAACTCAACTGGACAGATGAGCAAAGCAAGGTTTATGACCTGTATATGAAATTTATGTACGAGCTGATGATCTCAAGAAAGGTTGTGAGTTTTAAAAAATGAACCATCCTGTTTTGTTATCAGAAAAAAATATAGCCAGTGCAATATCACTTATAGATAAAGTTTTTCCATACAAGGAGGATCGCGAGCTTGCGAGGATAAATTTTATAGAAACTCTGGAGCATAAAAATTACGGACAGAATTACTGGTTTGCCACAGATGAGAACGGTAAAGCCGTCGGCATGACCGGACTCTATCTTGACCAAAAAAACAAAGATTACAATGAAACCATCTGGCTTGGTTGGTTTGGTGTTCATCCTGATTACAGGCGTAAGGGCATTGGCTCATCACTCCTTGATTTTACGATTAATGAAGCAAAGAAACGTGGGTTCGAAACCATGAAGATTTATACTTCTACAGATGAGAATGAAGGGGCAGCTCATAAATTGTATGAAAACCATGGGTTTGAAAAAATCGAACATTCAAAAAATACTGAAATTATATATTATTCAAAACATTTTGTTGGTCGATAGTTAATTAAAATTGGGAGGTAGAAAATGGACGAATATAAAGATGGTTATTCAAAAGAATATTCGGAAGACAATTTTTGGGAGAAAGTCAAAAAATTCGCAATAATAGCAGGAAAAGAAGTTGTTGAAAGAGCCTTGCAGCTTTATTATGCGGCAAAAAACCCTGAAACTCCTGGATGGGCAAAAGGGGTAATTTATGGAGCACTTGGCTATTTTATTTTTCCAGCAGATGCTATTTCAGATATTATACCGGCTGTGGGGTATGCAGATGATCTCGGGGTTTTAGCTGCAGCTCTGGCAACAGTTGCTATGTATATTAACAAAGAGGTGAAAGATAAAGCTGAAGAAAAGATGAAAGCTTGGTTTAAATAATTTTATAATGGCGTTTCTTCTCAATACATATTTTATTTTGTGGAGATCAATCAATGATAGATAAGCATGTAAAAATAGGAACAAAGGTTTCACACAGTGGGCTTTGGCGATCACTTTTAGAAGAATGGCTTAATATCATAAACGAATTTGTGTTTCATCCAGAATTTGTCAAGGATAAGGAAGCACCATACTGGTATGGTGAAAGAGCTCTTACAGGATTGCTTTCTGCTTCTACATGGAGGCTACCAAACAGTTGGAGCTTAGAAGAATTTACTGCTGAACGGGATAATGATAAGAAAACTGGAGCAGGCCGTGGTGATTTGTGGGTAGGCTGCGGAAGTGAAAGTATTACCATTGAGGCGAAAGTTATATGGCCAGGGCTTGATATAGAAGGAGCTTACAAAAAAACCAAAGAAAAGCTTAATGAAGCTAAAGGGCAGTTAAAAGAATTAGCAAAGGAATATCAATGTGGCACGCCCTTCTCTGTATGCTATGTTGTCCCATGGCCACAAGATAATATCAGAGCCTTAAAAGAATACAAGCGCCTAAAGATTCTAGATTCTGTTGCTGACAGATTTCTTATGGAAGGAAATTGTGCTACTGCCAAATATGAGTTTTTAGAATCGCCACCTAATGACAATGAGCACATCTATCCGGGCGTTTTGCTGATAGCGCGAGAAGAGGATATTTGGTGATTTGTATGGGGTATGCCGTGAGAGACTTTATTGAAATCTGTTTATACATTTGTATCTAACTTAAATAAAGGACCTAAATCTGAATGTGGTTGAAAAAATGAATCTGCCAATCAAATCTTTATAAATTGTTCTCTGCTATGAATTACAGATTCGAACAGGACTGTTCCGCTAATTGTTTTCATGAAGACAATAGATTTTTCTGAAGAAAACAGGGACAGCGACTATTATTTTGCTGTCTTCCTCGGTCTACCATGAGCACGTGCCTTCAGGCGGCGACTGAACTTTCTTTCAAACTGCTCAATAAATCTGTTATTCCCACAGGGTCGCCCGATCAGGGCATTCTTCCTGATAGTTTCTATCAGGGTCTTGTCCTCAGTTTCCCTTAAATATTTGTGCCAGTCAACTGTTTCATCCAGCAGATAACATCTGCCCGAAAGAATCTCATTCTCTCTTTTATGCACATGACCACTCGTACTTTTCGGCTCTTTTTATAATCCCTGCACGTACAGGATTGTTCTCGATATAGCGAATTGCTCCATACGTATGTCGATCATCAAGAATGCAGGAATAAAATCTTCCCTGCCACAGATGCCCACGAAGACCCTT
>JAJRXD010000091.1 GCA_024276465.1 Deltaproteobacteria bacterium | reverse complement strand
TACAAAATTGATCCCGTGAGACATGTACCGCTTCCTTGAGCGGACAAGATTGTTTACGGTGCAGAGACCAAACGGCACAAACAGCAGCCCCGGCTGGTATACATGGTTATCGTCTCTGTCAATGACCGTGATTTCCCACTTGTCGGCAGCCAGGGTCTTTCTTAATTTATTGGCGATGGCAGTGCCGCCCGTTCCAGCCCCGAGAATAACGATTTTTTTCATATGTCCCTCCCAATCTCCCAATGGTGCGATTTTATAATGAAAAAACAGGATGAGTTTGACTGTTACTATATTTAATAATGGCGGAAGAATTCAAGTGAGTAATAATATTATAAAAATGCAAAATGGAGAGCTGAGAAATGTTACAATATGTGTCCGGTCTGAAATCTGTCCATAACCTTTGCAATATTATGATGAATGAGATACCGCTAAAAGAGATCAGATATGTGCTCCTTGACATGGACGGCACACTGCTTGACCTCTATTTTGATGATTACTTCTGGGGGCACCTCGTGCCGGAGAAATATGCGGAAAAGCATAACATGAGCTTCGGCGCATCAAAAGATTACCTGTATAACACATATAAAAAACATGAACGCACATTAAACTGGTGTGATATCGATTTCTGGTCAAAAGAGCTCCGCCTGGACATACCGGCCCTGAAAGAGCAGATAAGGCACCTCATTGAAGTCCATCCTCATGTAATAGACTTCCTTAAGCTGATGAGGAAACAGAAGAAGAAGATCTTCCTCCTGACAAATGCCCACTTCAAGACGGTGAAACTGAAATTCAACAAGACGCAGATCGGGAAGTACTTTGACGATGTGCTCTGTTCGTTTAATGTGGGGCACCCGAAAGAGGATATAGAGTTCTGGCAGAAGGCCGAGAAACGGCTGAAATTCAATAAGGAGCAATCCCTGTTTATTGACGATACAGAGGATGTGCTGAAAACAGCCAGGGCATACGGGATGAAGCACCTGCTTTTCAAGGCAACTGCAAGTTCAAAGGCCGAGCCCAAAAAAACCACGGAATTCCCTGTGATACATGATTTCAGGGAATTGATGTAGGTTTAACAGGCACTCTGCACAGGGCTTTTATTTTTTTACTCTTCGACTTTCCTCAAAATTCTGCAAATGGTGTCCACAGATTACAATGTAAATCCCCCCTTTGGAAAAGGGGGTTAGGGGGGATTCTTAAAAAATACTTGAAATATCCCATGGTATGATATAAAGTAATACCAAGGAGGTGGCATATGAGTAAAACAAAAATAGCTATCACATTAGATGAAGACTTTATTACAGAAATAGACAAACTTATTGGAAAACGTAGATTTATAAATCGCAGTCAAGCTATTCAAGAAGCGGTAAAAGAAAAATTACAAAAAATTACAAAAAGTCGATTGGCAAAAGAATGTGCAAAACTTAATCCGTCATTTGAGCAAGCTATGGCTGAAGAAGGATTATCTGAGGATTTAAGAGAATGGCCCGAATACTGAGGGGTGATATTCGATGGGCAGACCTTAATCCTGTGAGGGGACAAGAACAAGCGGGTTTGAGGCCTGTATTAGTTTTAAGCCACGATATTTTCAACGAACGTTCCGGGACAGTTATCGCAATGGCCCTTACAAGTCAACCTCAGCGTGCTGGATTTCCTTTGACACTTGAATTAAAGACCGGAAAACTACCTAAACGTTCATGGGTAAAGATTAGCCTGATCAGGACTCTATCTGTCGAAAGAATCGGTAAAAAGATAGGAAGATCTGCTCCTGAAGAGTTAGTTCAGATAATTGAGGGACTGAACGAGATAATAGGAACATAACCAGGCAGTACTGTGAAATCGAGCG
>JAJRXD010000090.1 GCA_024276465.1 Deltaproteobacteria bacterium | reverse complement strand
GGAAAAGGTGATATGCTTAACTTTCTGCCTATTGCATTTCTTTCGCTGCTGACCATAATCTGTTATCTGGCCATCCTTCCGGGTCTGATGCGTAAAAAAGATACAGCTTATGTTGTTCTGGTTATTGTTGAAATAATTGTGCTTACCGTAGCAGCATCAGGGCTTCTGGGTTCAGGCGGACATTAGTATATAAACATTTATCGTTAATAGCCTGTATAAAGGAAAAAGCGGGGCGTGCCCCTGCTTTTTTTTGCATAAAGTGAGTGTAATATTCCGGATCTGTCCAGGTCTGCATTCATAAACAAGCCCTGCTCCACAAGTGTATTTTTTCATATATTAGTGATAGTATAAAAATCGCATGACTTTAAAAAAGAAAATATTCCTTAGTTCTTTCATAAGCTTTATAACCATATCCACCCTTGTTTTAGCCGGCTATGCCAATTTAATAAAAACTAAAAAAGAAATCCGCTTTCTCGAACTGTCTGATATTCTGAGCAGCAAATCTCTCCAGCTGCGGAGGCATGAAAAGAACTTTTTTTTATACAGAGACATTAAGGAAATCAAATATGTTCATACTTATTTAAAAGATTTGAAAACAATTCTGAAGGACACTAAAACTACTTATAGCACAGAGGACCTGCTGAATCTTGAGATTAATATAGAGGAATATGAAAAGACATTTAAAAGGATTGAATTAATTGCGGGGAATTTCGAGAAAGAATTTGAGAAGCTTAAGCCGTTGCTTTCAGAAAATTCTGGTCTTTTACAGCTCACGGAATCAACTTATATAGAACGTCCCCTCGTAAATGCAGAAATCCTGGAAAAGTTTATTCCATTAGATATAAGTAAACCTTCAATCAGGAATCTTCAAGAATTAAATACTGAAATTATCGCACTAAGGAAGATCGGGGAAGAAATACTGAATATTTCCACAGCGCTTGATAAATCAGCAAGAGAAAAGGTCGAAAAATATATAAGTTTTTTACAGACCGTTGCAATATTCCTCTTTCCCTTGTTCCTTCTGATTGGGCTGGGCACTTCATTTATTATTAACCATGATATTCTAAGCCGCCTGAAAATATTAACAGGGGCAATTGAAAAAGCAGGCAAAGGGGAATTTTCATCACTGCCAATTCCGGCAAAACAGGATGAAGTGGGAGAATTAATCAGTAAAATGGAAAATGGCCTGATCGCAAGAGACGATGAAATCAGAAATAAAAATGAGGAACTGCTTCTGAGCAAAAAACTTGCGTCCTTAGGGACACTTGCATCCGGTGTTGCTCATGAGCTTAATAATCCCCTGAATAATATTTATCTGGCTGCACAGACATTATCAAAAAAGATTAACTTTGCAACATACCCCGGGATAATTAATGAATCTGTCAAAGATGTTTTTTCACAGACATTCAGGATGAAAAGGATAGTCAGCGATCTTCTTGAATATTCAAGACAAAGAATCCCCGAGCCTGCATTATTCAATATTGTCGATTTCATAGAAGACCTGTTCCAGCTTCTGAAGGATTACGGGGTGATGGCAGATGTAAAATACAATATCACAGGTGATAAAGACATTAAAGTCCATGCAGACAACGGACTTTTACACCAGGTTTTCATTAACCTCTGCGGTAATGCTGTAGACGCAATGGAGGGCCATGGAACTATAGAGATTACGATAAACAGGGTCAAAACAGATGTGCAGATTAAATTTACCGACACAGGTAAAGGCATCCCTGCGGAAGACATTTCGAAGATCTTTGATCCTTTTTTTACTAATAAGGAGAAGGGGACCGGTTTGGGACTGGCAATAGTTTACAGTATAATAGAGAGTCACAATGGAAAGATTGTGGTAAAGAGCGAGCCAGATAAAGGGACTGAATTTATAATTACTTTGCCGGGAGAATAATGTCTATCAGGATCTTGATTGCTGAAGATGAAGAGATTACAGTAAAACACCTCCTTTATGCACTGGAGGCTGAAGGTTATAGTGTAACGAGCGTTAACAACGGCACAGATGCACTTAAAAAGGTCGGGCAGGAAGCGTTTGATCTTCTCATCGCTGACATAAAAATGCCCGGGATGGATGGCTTAACACTTCTTAATCAGGTAAAAGATCTTTATCCGGCAATGGAAGTAATCATAATAACCGGCTTCGGAAGTATAAAATCCGCAGTTGATGCGATGAGAAAGGGGGCCGTTGATTACATTACCAAACCTTTTAATCTTGACGAGATCCTTTTAAAAATAAATAAGATTCGTGACATAAAAAGGCTCGAAAAAGAAAACATGGCCTTAAAAACCTCTCTTGGACTTGGGAAAGACATGCCCATAGTCGTAAAAAGCCGGATGATGAAAAAGGTTATTGAAATTATAAACAGTATTATGAATTCAGACTGCAACGTGCTGCTTACAGGAGAAAGCGGTGTCGGCAAAGGCATGGTGGCCAAGCTCATCCATTATTCAGGCCTGAGAAAAGAGAGTCCCTTTTTGGCGCTGAACTGCGCCATCTTTACCGAAGAGCTGCTGGCAAGTGAGTTGTTCGGTCATGAGAAGGGGGCCTTTACCGGGGCAGTCACTAAAAAACAGGGACTCATCGAGATTGCCCATAATGGCAGCCTGTTTCTGGATGAGATAGCGGAGATGTCACCGAGCCTTCAGGCCAAATTATTAAAAGTCCTGGAGGACCGGGAATTCATGAGGGTCGGCGGCATCAAACCCATTAAAGTCGATGTCAGATTTATCGCTGCAACAAACCAGAATATAAATGTCCTTGTATCGGACGGCAGGTTCAGGGAAGACTTATATTACAGATTAAACGTTATGGACATTTATATCCCTCCCATCAGGGAGAGACGGGAAGATATTGTCCCGCTGAGCAGGCATTTTCTCGAAAAGCAGGCTAAGAAGGCGAATAAGAATATAAGGGGTATCAGCAAGGAATCTTTAAAAATGCTCATGTCATACGGATTTCCCGGCAACGTGAGGGAACTGGAAAATATTATCGAACGGGCCGTAATCCTCGAAAATACATCGCAGATCACTCCGGCGAGTCTGCCTCAGACCATCAAACTGTTTCAGGTTGAATCCATCGATCCAAACCGGATTAAAAAACTTGATGAAATCAGTAAAGACTATGCAGAGAAAGTGCTTGAGTATGTTGACGGCAATAAATCAAAGGCCGCGGAAATGCTCGGCATATCCCGAACAAGCCTCTGGCGCATACTCAGTAATAAGTAATATCTCCCGCTTCACAATAAATCTCCTCTTCAGCATGAATTCGTTATTCTGATCACTTCTCCTGTTTAATTATCAACAGTCCACACCTGTTCAGCACTGTTCATATCTGAAACATCTTTTTTAGAGACGCGCCATCGTATTATCTTTAATTTCAATCAGTTAAGAGCTGGCACTCTTTTTGATATTACTATCAACATATCTCAACAAAAGGAGGGCGCTGACATGAGAAAAAAACTTTTATTTGTAACCAGAGGGGGTGAGGATTTTGATAACGGGTTCTCCTATGTTGCTGAGCTTGCAAGGACACTTAAGGCAGACGTGGCGATGCTCATGGTTTATAACAAGCGGGTGATTGATGCCTATGAAGACATTATGACCGCCACGGTCTTCGCGGAGGCAGGCGAGTTCACCACGGCAAAAGACATTATGGATGAGAAGGAGAACGCATTAAAGGCCGCTGCGGAGAATAAGCTCAGAGAATTGTCGGTCACGTATGACATTGCCTCTGATATCGACTATCACATTAGAATCAGCAATGTACCGTCTGCATTAAATGATTTTCTGAAAATCACGCCGAATATAAACATGATTCTGATCAGCCCGAGTCTTTCAAAAAATAAAAAAGAAATCGATCTGAACAAGTTAATCAAAAAAATATCAAAACCCATCGTCACTATTTCACAACCCGCGCAGGCCGGTGCGTAGGGAAGGGGATAAAAAGGAGGAAGTAAAATGACCTTTTTCAGACAAATAGCGGACAGATTTGAAAGCGCCATGGTTGCAGTGACATTTGCCGAAGCAGGAGAATTTGAAGCAGCGAGAAAGAGTATGCAGGAAAAAAGCCGTCAAAAGAAAACACTCTCAAAGCAGCGAGGAAAGACCCTGCGGCCTTTATCTGCGCAGTAAGTAAAATCGTCATTCGTGACAGATAGAAACATATAAATAAAAACTACAGGAGGAAGCAAATGAAAGAAATCCTAAGGAAATTTGAGAATACCATGTCCGTGGTTGCCTTTGCCGAAGAAGGAGAGGATGAAATTGCCCGCGAATTATTTAACGAGTCAATCCCGTCAGAAACAGTGTTAAAAGTCAAAAAGGAAAGCTTTACTGAAAAAACCATGGAAGCGATAACATTTGCCGAAGCAGGCGAACATGCGCACGCAAAGGCGCTCATGAAGGGCGGCAAAGCCATGTCCTTCCCTAAAGAAAAACTGCTTGTTGTCGGCAGCGAGGAAGGCTTTTCAGAAAGACTGATGAATCATGCCGTAAATATGGCTGAGAGAATGGGATACGAAATCACAGCATTGAATGTCATTCCGGTCGGCATGCGGATATTCTCAGTCCTGCAGGACAAGGTCAAGGATGAACTGAAAGGGAAAACGGAAAGGGAAGCGGAAACGTTCAGTGCAAAGGCATCAGAGATGAGCATTCCTTTCACACACACGGTGCAATTCGGCAATCTCGACAAAATTATCAGAGAAGTAAGCACGAAGTGCCAGGTATCCCTGTTTATAGTCACGGAACCGGAACATGTTTCCGATGACTCAAATGCGGCAATCCCCGTCTATTGT
>JAJRXD010000089.1 GCA_024276465.1 Deltaproteobacteria bacterium | reverse complement strand
TTATCATAAACTTTAATCATGAATGACCGGCTGTTATTAGTATCAAGATAAAGGTCAAAGCTGACTTTCAGCTTTTCAACTACCTTATCCATCTCACAGGTCATTTTGCCGGGATTTATGTGTACTACCCGGTCGCCTGGAGCACTGTTTTCAGTGTCAGGGTCATCTGCTGTTTCATTGTCCATGCCCGTAATAATCCACTCTCCCTTTAAAAGGTTCTGAAAATCATCGGAAAATATTTCTGATGAAGGAGAATAGTCTGTGTCTTCAAAACCACCTTCTGCACTGCTTTTGCCAATAACACGTCCCCTGCTGTCATATTCATACCTTGCAACCGTATTGTTATTATTATCGATTATTCCTGTAAGATTATTCGGGTCATTGGGGTCATTGTATTCAAACCTCCGGGTGCTGTTATCAGGATACTTGATTGCTGTAAGGTTAAATGTTGTTCCAATTACCTGCTGGTAATAGAATTTGTACTCACTGCCGTTCGGATCTGTTACCTTTTCAAGAAGATTATCTGTATTGTAGGACATTGCAAGGCTGCGGGCAAAATCATCTGAAACCCTTTCGAGAAGCCCTGCCGCATCATAGCTCATTGTAAGGGCATTGCCGTTCAGGTCAATTATGCTGTCAAGCTTTCCGGTGGTCTGACTGTAGATATAACTTGTTCCATCTGTTACAGTGGCTATAAATTCATTTCCACCCTTTTCAAGCATTGTCCGGTCATACGGTGCAGATCGATATGTGCTGTTATCCCCGTTTGAATAGTATGTCCATGGGAACCCCCCGGTTTCCGTGTAGATGATTACATTTCCTGTGCCATTGTATCTTTTGTCCTGCTCAACAGAATACATGTAGGTGTGGGACCACCCCATACCAAGCCCCCTGTCCTTTTTGTACCTGTGGTCATACCGCAGGCTGAACTTCGGTGCAGGACTGTGTTCTGCAGGAGAAATAAGCAAAAAAAGCCCGGAACCGCCTCCGCCTCCTGCTCCCTGCGGGGGTTGTGGCAGGGATGGGGATATTGGCGGAGGCGATACGGGCGATGTCTGTGGAAGACAGCATGTTTCACCAGGATCACACGGCTGGGAGGGATAATTATTTGCTCCGGCATCACCATCACAATAAGCAAGAAAAGCGCTCAGCTGTGTGGATCCACCGTATTTATCAAGACATTCTCCCTTGGTAGGATAGATACACCAGTCAATTCCGCATGACGGCCTGCAGTCAAGGGTATCCCCGTCACAGTCATATCTTATCTGTTGAGCTACATATACTATCTGGCCATACTGGTTTTCCCATGGAATACAATATCCTTCCCATCCTGCAAACCAGCAATCTCCTTCCGGGCAGCCCATCCCGCTTGCGCCGCTGTATTTGCATTCCGGGATAGAAGGAGATGCAAAAACAAAACATATGCACTGCATATTTATATTAAATGAGGTTATAAGCATTATTATTAGTACTGCTTTGATTGGAAATTCCGCTAACTTTTTGTTTTTCATGATATTTTCAAATGAATTTTGAAATAAATATCGAATAAAAAATTTCGAATTATTAAGTTTGACGATCCCGCAAAAAGTTGTCATACCCGCGAAAGCGGGTATCCAGGGAAGACATAACTACTTGATAATATTGGATTCCCGTTTCCACGGGAATGACAGAGCATTGACATTGCAATAATTAACTCCTTCGACATTCGATATCCCTTGATCTTCATTCATTATTCCCTGCTCTACCTTCGATATTCTCATCTTCAACGAATCATTTCCGGCAAATCAGTCACACTTCACCCTGAACGATTTTCTGAACACCCCCTCTTCATGGTGGTTCTTAAGTGTTATGTTTCGTGGTGCTACAGGGCCGTAGCGCTTTGTTCTGCCTGTTATCTCCACCTCCTCAAGCTGATACTGCCAGTTCCTCATCCCTGGGGGGACATCCGTAAAGCTGTAGGCCGCTCCTTCAGTAGGGCTCCCGGCTGCAGGGATAAGTACAGAGTTAAGCTTTTCAAATTCTGTTTCTACTGCAGCTTTCCGAAAAACATTAAACCCTGCAGTGTCTGTTTCCGATGCTGTCTGCCATTCAAGAACAATACCTTTCATGGTCGGCCTGGCTGTAAAGGATGACAGTTTTATCAAAGTTGGCGTGTCATCACCTTCTCTGAATACATTCATGCGGTTCCCAGCCCTGTCATAGCTGTATTGTATGGATCCACTGTCCCGGGATGGATAGGCAACCTGCTTGAGCCTTCCCATGCAGTCATAATTATAGATTGTTTCCGTGTTGTTATCCGGCGCAGGACCATCCACATAAAAACTGATTACTGAAATATCGGAGCAGGTGATGCCTCCGCCATATACAAGCAGTTTTATGTAGGCAGTAGAGGGCTGTCCAGCTAATGATGCTGTGTCCCACACGTAGAGCAGGCTGTTTTCAACATTGCTTACCCTGGATTGAACTAATGTTTCCCAGGTCTGAGGGTTTTCTCCTTCCGCGTAATACAGATCATATGTTCCACCTGACAGCATTGCAGTGCCCAAAACTGTCACATGTGCTCCCAAAGTAAAAATACTGCGGGATAAAGGTCGTGAAATCTTTGCAATTGCCTGATTCCGGTTGCCAGGATACAAAACACCCATGGCAGGAGAGGCATTGCCTGAATTGTTGTGAGCCTCAATCCGGTAATAGCATGTTCCGCTTACAACCCCGTAATTTCCCATACCGTTCCAGGTGATGCTGTCTCCTGTGCTGTTACTACCGGATGCTGACCATATTTGGTCAAACTGGTGGCTGAGAATGCTGAGTTTCCAGTCAGCAGGTTGATTCAGACTGAAGCTTATTTCTGTATGCTCTGTAACTGCCTCAAAGGAGGTGGGGTTTGCTCCGGCAGAGATGAACCTGAAAGACTCTGTAAATTCCTCCTCCAACCATGCTTCATACGTTACAGATCCGCCCACAACCGCAGAAGAACAGAGGTCAAGGGATGGCCCGTTGGGGGTTCCCCAGTAGTTAAGCCAGGCATTGACCGGGTGGTCATTATCAGCAACAATGTCATACAGTGCATTTCCGTAAATATTGTTGTTATGAACCTCTCCGGCAATTCCGGAAGACTGGACAAGCCTTATGCCTGCATTCATGCTGTAACGAATGGTAGAGTGAAATATGGTGGGATTGGAAGAGAAAGAGGGCTTACACTCCCAGAAGTAAACATTCGCTTCCCGGTCATAACTTCCATCCTTTTCACCTCCTCCGTATTCTATAATGCAGTTGTGAAGCCAGCTGCCCCAGAGTGTTTTGTCGTGATAAAAACTTATTCCTTTCCAGTACCGGCCGGGCTGGCTTGCTGTAAAAGTGACTGGATTGTCTTTTGTACCTTTAGCCCTGAGGTAGCCGTACTGCTTACTGTAAATCGAGCCCCCTCCCATCACAAGCTCAAGACCTGGATCAAATTTGACAGTAGTGCCGGCATCAATTATAAGCATTGCCCGGCCAAGGGTGGAATGTGCAAACTTTATATCCCCCTCTTTAATGATATAAGGAATGCCCATGTTTCTCCAGCGAATCTTGTCGCCGGCTGTTACTCCTCCACCTGTAACTTCTATGGCCTGACAGGCATTGCCATGGAAAACATTGTCAGCAGTCAGACTGTAGCCATCCACGTACATCAGAAACGAAATCCTTAGGGGGAATGACCTGTTTTCAATAAACCTGTTTGCCTCAACCAGGGGATTGCATTGCACGTCATTACAGAAAAGCCCGTAGGCCATATTTTTTTCTATTTTGTTATTCTTTATTGCAGGGTGACAAACATAACTGGGGTGGCATGTTTCCAGCTTGATACCGTGGGTTGCATTTTCTTCTATAGTGCAGTTTTTTATTTCACCGTTGACACTGCCCCTGCATGAGTAGACAAATATTCCGTTTTCACTGTTTTGCCTGACAGTGCAATTATCAATATCAGGATCTGCATTTTCCACATAAATACCACTGGTAATACCTGACTGGATGATGCTGCTGTTTAAATCAACTGATGATCTGCACTTAATGATCCCCTGCTGCCCGTTCCCGCCATATTTGAAGGAGCAGTACTCAAGGATTGTCGGGCTGGTAACTGTTGTTGAATTGAAAAACAATCCCCTCCAGTAATCCTGCTCTGTTGAATTATCATCAGCAGTAAAAATTATGCGATGCTGCTGTGTTCCACGGGCATTAAGCGCACCATAATATTTCTCCCAGAGATATTGACCAGCCATACCAACATTAAGACCTTTACCCGGATAAAACCTCACCTCAACATCTCCACTGGTCCCGTCAGTTTTTTCAGTTGTTATTGTTAAGGTTGGATAGTTCTGATCATCACCCATGGCACCGCTCACTGTTATATTACCGTGTATAATGTATGGGCTTCCATCCGGGGCCCACGTTGTATCAGAACTGAAATTAATATTTCAGTAATAGTGTGTATCTCCTGCTGCATTGGAAGCACTGAGATGAAACCACAGGATAACTGCAAATGCAAAAAACAGTTCTGATCCAGGTTTTATTTTTATCTGCTTCATTTTACACTTTTGTTTTTGCTCAAAACCGAATAAAATAATCTGCATTCCATACTAAACTATTTTAAATCTGCTTTTCCATAGGAGTAATGTCTTATTTTATTAAGAAAATTCCCTGGTCATGAAAAAACAGAAAAATTTCTGCTTTTTCCATAAAGTTTTTAAAATCTTGTCCGAATACTCACTAAAACCTGAAAAAAGTTGTTTTAAGACAATCTTTGCAACTTCACATGTTTCATGTTTGATTTCCTTCAAATCAGGCTGTCAGAAAGATCACTTGGAAGGAGAAAATTATGGATAAAACTTTTACAATCATGTTTGTCCCTGAAAAAAAAGGAAAATGTTTTTCATTAAAAATAAGCTTTTTCACCCTGACAACGACTGCAATGTTTTTTGTTGCCATGATTTCAGCAGCAGCCTTCTCTTTTATAGGGTACATGTCAATACATCATCAGAATGTGTCTTCCAGGGATTTGATAAATGAACTGGAGAATAAACTGAAAAAAACAGAAATGGACAAAAGCGAGTCAGCCCTTTACAGACAATGGGCGGACAGGGCCATCCAAAGGAGATTGAACCATGTAGAAAAAGCAGGGAAGGGTAATACCGGATCAGCTTTAAACATCCTTGACGGAGAAATAAAGGATGCGTCCATGCCATCAAACCTTTTTTTAAACATTAATGATCTTGACATCAGCAGAACAAATCTCCACCTGGACTTCAACGTGTCCTTCAAGCTTTTTAACCGCACAGGGAACCACAGGGAACTTACCGGTTATCTTTTTATTGTAGCAAGCAACAATGAGGTCTTTCCCGGAATATACGGGTCATGGCCAGGTACCGATGTTTTATCCGGAATGCCAAAAGACTATAAAAAAGGTTCTCCATTCAGTATCCGTTATATGAAACAGGTTAAGGCCAGGATAAACCAGCCTGATATCGGCCAGAAATTTAACCGTGTTGATGTCCTGGCATATTCTGAAGATGGAGATCTTTTAATGAAGAAGGGGTTCTATATTGAAAGGCTCCTGCAGGAAAACCCTTTTGAGTAGTTAAACCAGACTTACCTTTAATGTTCCTGCAAAGGGATCTGCATTGTCAATTATAACCGATACTGTATCCCCGGGGGAAATCTCAATCCTTTCCCTGACTTTAATATAAATATCTATCAAATAATCAAGAAGAAGCACCTTGCATCCCCTGAATCGCATGTCAAGGACAAGGGCATTCAACCTCTCCCCTTCCCTGTTTTTCAACACCTTAAGAATCCAGTATCGCTTTCTTTCCTGCTCAGTTATTGCCACCCTGGTTAAAACAGGCTGAACAGATGAAACAATATCTTTAAGTTCTTTTCTTCCATAAGCAGGGGGATCCCCTCTTAACAAACAGACAAGCTGTCTCTGGGCTGCAAGGTCAAGATATTTCCTGAGCGGTGATGTGATTGAAGTGTAGCTTGACAGCCCGAGACTGCTGTGAGGGCCTGGATCAACATCAACTTCCACCCTGCTGAAAAACTTCCTCCTTGAAAACAGATGAAAAAGCGAGGGATTAGTTTCACGTTGAATTCCTTCTGCTGATTTAGCCTGTTTCCTGAAAAGAGATGGAAAACAGTTTTCTTTAAAAAGGAGTGCAGCACAATAGTTTGCAAGAATCATGAACTCTGAAACAAGCACCTGGCTTGGTGACTCTTTGTCTCTTATCTTAAAATGAATTTTTTTGTCATGGTCAACCATGACCTGAAGTTCAGGAATTAAATCTCCGGATGCACCGGATGCAATTCTTTTTTCACGCAACCCACAGGCAGTATTATATACGCGTGAAAAAAAAGATCCCTGCTCAATGTTTTTATCCACCTTTTCATAGGTCAATTTTTCCGCAACTTTTACAACACTCAAAACCGCCTTATAATCAAGCATCTCCCCGGACCGGGAAAGTTTAACAAGAAAACTGACAGCAGGCTTTTCCTCACCCTCTTTCAGACTTAATAAATTTTCCGATACAGCCTGTGGTATCATTGGAATCTTACCTTCCGGCAGATACAGGGATGCACCCCTCCTTGCTGCTTCTTTGTCAAGCGGGGAACCGGGCAGAATAAATGACGAGGCATCTGTAACATGAATACCAAGCATGACAAAATCATCCTGATACTCAACGCTTATTGCATCATCAATATCCCTGGTAAAAATATCATCAATGGAAAATACCTTAAGCCCTGTCAAATCTTTACGCATTTTGTCGCCGGCAAATTGCAATACACCTGTTTCCTCCAGACCATTCACCTGCTCTGAAACAGATTCCGGCCAGACATGTGACACCCTGTATCGCTCAAGAAGAAGGTTTTCATCTTCATCCAGAACACCAAGCATAACTAATATATCAAAACTTTTTCTTTGATCGGAAATTCCAGCTTTTTTGAAAATTTCTTTTGTCATTCCATAATCAGGAGCATCCGTACCAAAAACCGCATAATTTTTTAAAAGCTCTATGAACTTGTCCCTGCATCTGCATGGAACTTCTTTACCATCCCTGACAGAGATTAGCCACAATATGCCCTCCTCTATCAGCTTCAGTCGCTGCTGTTCCTTTTCAATCCTGATTTTGTTTTTTTCAACCTGTTCGGGTGTATTGGCAAGAAACCCTGAGCCCTGGAGTTTAAAAAAGACCCTGTCCTGCATTAGCGCTGAAATAACAGCAATCTCATGGTCAAAATCCGATTTTCCCCCGAAAACAACCCCTGACAGGGCTCCGGCATCATAGATCTGTCCCCTGCCATCCACAACTTTCCAGAGTTTTTCTGCACATACGTGCTTCACAAGCTCTTCCTGAAACCTGTTACGCTGCCTTAATCCTTCGAGCAGTTCCTCTGCCGGAGCTTTCAGGTCAACACAAAATGATGCCATATGGACAACCCTGTTAATGCCTAATTTTACATTCTTTCCGTCTTCACACAATATGCGCAGGCGGCTGCCTTTTTCTTCAAGACAGATTCCTGAAACAAGTCTTTTATGTTCGAAAAAATTGATAATTTTTGCAGTGTACAAAAGTAACTCCTTTAAAAATTTCAGATAAGGTATTATGTCATTGAATCCATTTTTCTGTAACATTCCACCGGTAGCTCCCTTAAAAATCTGGAGGGCTTCAAATATACTGAATTTCCGTTGCTGTCCACCATGGTTGCGGGCGAACAAAGGTACAAATCGTCTTTTGCTCTTGTTACTGCAACATAAAAAAGCCTTCTTTCTTCCTCTTCATCATCCACGCTCTCAAGATTTTTAGGATTCGGGAAGCGTCCCTCGGTAAGCCCTAAAATAAATACCACAGACCATTCCAGCCCCTTTGCCTGGTGGATTGTGCTCAGGGTTACTGTTTCACACCTGCAGTCATCCTGAACCTCAACAGCTTCACTGCTTGTCAGAAGAGCCAGATCACTTAAAAAGTCAGTCAACAGCTCATACTGCAGTGCAAATCCAACAAACTGCTGAATGTCTTCATCCCGCCTGGCAGAGTCCATGTATTTCGAACGTATAAAGTCCCTGTACCCGTTGTCAAGCAACGACTTGATTAGCTCAGAAGGAGAACCGCGAGTGCCTATCTCCATAAGGGATGAAATCATCCCGCTCAGGTTTTCCCAGTAGGGCCTGGCACGCTTTGGGGCCAGGGATACAATATTCTGTTCCGTGCATGCTGTAAGGGGGTCTTGCGTCTCAGCAAGGCAGTTGAATATTTTCTGAGATGTCTTTTTCCCTATGCCGGGCATGAACTGCAAAATTCTTTTCCATGCCACCTCATCGTAAGGATTAATCATCACCTTCAGGTAAGAGACAATATCCTTAATATGCGCCTGTTCAAAAAAGCGTATGCCTGACCGAACCTCAAAAGGTATCGCCTGCCGGGTTAATTCCATCTGAAGCTCCATGGAATGAAAATGTGCTCTGTAAAGAATTGCTATTTCTCTCGGCGGCACGCCGTTATAAATGCATTCATGTATCTTGTATGCAATAAATTGTGCCTGGTAATACACATTATCTGGTACAATCACTAAAGGCTCTGAACCTCTTTTTTTTACAGGCTGCAGGACCTTGCGAAACTGTCTTTCATTACAGACTATTATTTTATTTGCAAGGTTCAGGATCTCCGGTGATGACCGGTAATTGTATTCAAGCTTGTATATCCTGGTATCAGGGTACCTCTTGGGGAAATCAATAATATTTGAAAAATCAGCACCCCTGAACATGTAAATGCTTTGACAGTCATCACCAACAACCATTAAATTCCGGTGGTGCGATGCAACAGTATCTATAATGTCAGCCTGAAGTTTGTTGGTATCCTGGTATTCATCTACAAGCACATATCGGAATCTTTCTGCATAGAAATCCAGCAGCGGGGGGTTCTCCTGCATCAGTGAAAGCCACATGCTCAAAAGGTCATCAAAATCAAGCAGATTAAGCTTTTTCTTTCTTTCCCTGTAATGCCGGTCAATAGCCTCGATTTCTTCAGCATAATCCAGGAAAAAGGGGGACCGCATCTCAATTAATTCTCGAATGCCTGTCCGTGTATTTCTGGAAAGGCTGATAATATTGAACAGAACAGACCCCTGCGGGACAAGTTCATTGTTTTTCACCTGCCAGTGGTCCTGCAGGCATGCATTCAGAAGATCATGTGCATCTGCCTGGTCAAGTATTGTGTAGTTTGCCTCAATTCCAAGGCGGTGTGCGTGAACCCGAATTATTCTATTGGCAATATGATGAAATGTGCCGCCCCATATATTCTTAACATCATATGGAATTATGGCCTCAACCCTGTCTAACATTTCACGTGCTGCTTTATTTGTAAAGGTAAGCAGTAAAATACTGTGGGGATCAACACCAGACTCAATCAGATATGCAACCCTGTGTGTCAGTGTCCTGGTTTTTCCGCTTCCCGCACCTGCAATAGCCAGGATAGGTCCGTCCCCTGCCCTGACCACCTTCAGCTGCTGCGGGTTCAGCTCTTTCTCAAAATCAATGGATGTTCTTATCTTCATAGAATATAATGCAAAAGAAAACAAAAGGGATTCATCATTTGAATCCCAGTTTTCATTATTAATACAAGTAAACTTAGTGGTCTGAGTGCCCAGTTAACCCATTCCGGCAATTTCTTTTACACAGCTTAGAAAGAGCTCCGGATTATCAACAACCTGCTCTATTTCGAGCTGATAAAATTTATCATTTTGTATCACATCAGAATTAATTTTTGCAATATCTTTTTCCGTTGTTATAAGACAATCCGAGCTTTGAGCCCACTTGTCAATTGTTTTGTAATCATCTTCATCATATGAATGATGGTCAGAAAAAACCAGCTTTTTAAGGAGTACTACATTCAGCAATTCAAGGGTTGAAAAAAAATTAGCCGGATCCCCGATACTGCACAAGGCAACAGCTTTTTTACCCCCGAGCCGGTCCAGCGCCACATGCTGCTGTGTTTTAACATTTTTTATCCCTGCAGGCTTAAACGATGATCTGAAAATACGGACATCTGGATTTATTATTGCTATTCTCTCCTCAAGTTCATTAATATTTTCAGGTGCTGAATCTGTCTTGGTCAGCAGTATTAACGATGCCCTGCCTAAAGCTGAAAGCGGCTCCCTGAGAGTTCCGCGGGGGAGAAGAAAGCCATTGCCAAACGGATTGCTGGCATTTACAAGAACAATTTCCAGATCTTTTTTCAGCTTTAAATACTGAAACCCGTCATCAAGAATCACAACCTGTGCATTAAAAACATCTACGGCAATCCTTGCTGCTGCTACACGATCTTTACCTGCAAGAACTGGAATTCCAGACAGTTTTTCAGCTAACATAAAGGCCTCATCCCCAACCTCCTCAGCTGAAACAAGAATCTTTTCCCCGTCAGATACAACCTGCACACTTTGTGTCCTGCTGCCCAGATATCCTCTGTTGATTACAACAGTCCTGAAACCTTCATTCTTTAAGCAACCTGCCAGCCAGCAGACAGTAGGGGTTTTGCCTGTTCCTCCTACAGTGATATTACCTAAAGAGATAACCCTGCAGGAAACAGCATTCCTGTTCAGTATTTTTAATTTGTAGAAAAATGTTCTGAGAAAAACTGAAAATCCGTAAAGAAAGGAACAGAGTGTCAGGGGCAGCAGAACAAGGCTGGTTATAATTCCAGGGTTCTGAATATTTAACAGTCTTTCAATTGATGCCCGTATATCCATTTTTGAAATTTTCCTTTGGGCCTTTGCTGAGCGCTCCAGCTTACATTGCAGACAAAACCCTAACAGGTTCTCAGGCAGTTGTAAAGATGCAAAGCACTCAATTCAGGTTTGATTTTTCAGATTGTGCTGATTCATCCCCAAATGCACGGTTAGAATGAATCAGACAGTTCCGCTAAAAGGGTAAGCAGATTTGATGCTGAAAAAATGTTTGCATTAGCGCTTTATTATCTGCTATTGTTTTGCTGCTGTTTTTAACTCACGTCATTATTTTTATGTTCCGATAGTATTGCAAAGACAAACGGGTACTGTATTATTAACAATTTAAGGGAGGGTAACATTATGGCAAGTTCAAAGTTAATCAAACGGTGGATCAGTGACAAGAAAAAAACAGTTGCAAGGATAGATAAAGAACTGAAGGCTGCCAGGGAAAGAATCAAAAAGCTTGACAGTGATCTGAAAAAAGCAGTTGCAAAGGAGAAAGCTGCTGCTGCAAAAAAAAAGGCAGTGCCAAAGAAAAAGGCTGCACCAAAAAAAAAGGCAGTGCCAAAGAAAAAGGCTGCCAAAAGAAAAGGATGCAGATGCTAATTTGGCTTTGCCCGGAAAAGTAAAATTTAAAATTCTTTTCCGGGCTTTTTTTATCATGCAGTGAAGGTGCCCGCCTATCCCGAAAGGATTCGGGACAGGGCTTGCGCGACACGTTCCGGTCAATCTCTAAAATTTAAACAGACTTTTATCTATGGTTGACAGTAAAAAAAGCAATAGAACCAGCAAAACCGGGGTTCCCCTGCTAACACACAATGATGATCTGACAGAAATATTCACCGGAGAAAAATCAAAAAGAACCCCTGAAAAAAGTTTTACCGAGATGATGGAAAGCTCGCTGTCTGAACAAACCATCCGTACTGCCCTGCGGGAAAAAAATGACACCCTGCTTCCGGAAAAGGCATTAACAATAAATGAAAAAATAAAAGATTATCCTGATCCTGAAGATCAAATTGATTTACATGGATGTTCTGCAGATGAAGCAGCAGTCAGGACAGAATCCTTCATCCAGGCTGCCCGCAGGAAAGGAGCCCGTACTGTGCGTATTATTGCTGGAAAGGGGTTGCACTCGGAGGAAAAAGCTGTGTTGCCCCATGTTGTAGAAGACAAGATTGTTGATTTGAAAAAAAATAAACTTGTTTTAACATTTAAATGGGAGAAAAAATCAAAGCTTAAAAGTGGTGCTGTTATTGTTTATCTTTCATCAGTATTATAACCCTTTTTTATTTTCAAGCAACTTCTCATGTCCATAATCCAAGAGTCTCTGTTTGTCCAGGGGATCAATCATTGTAAATTCGCCACCAGCAACAAAATTAAATTCCTTCTCATGCGATAATTTTTCAATCCACATTAAAACAATAACAGCACTGATACATCTGTTTGATTCTTTTATATTGGGAAAATTTATCTCTAAAACAAGACTTGAATCAATTTTTATTCTCTCTTTTAAATATAATTTAATTGAAATTCCCTCTTTGCTTATGTCAATAATTTTGCAGTCCGCATATTCATTATTACTGCCACCAAAACACCTTCCGTCTAATTCTACCGGAAACCTCTGATATTTTCTTTTTTCTTCCACAGCTTACACCTGTTTAGAAAACTAATACTGATGGCGTCGTAAAAAGTCCAATCTACTGCGTTGTAGCATGTTTTTTGCTGCTCGAAATATTAGATATATGCCTTCGCACCAAAAAAAATAATACGCCTTGTATATTGAACTTTTAACTTAGCCATCTGAAACAACATTGATGACTTTTTACTTTGTCGTCAAAATTTTATCTAAAACCTCCATGCTTTTCTCCATAGCACCGCTGTTTTCCCTTATAACCTCAAAAGCTGTCTCCCCAATCCGGCGTGCAAGCTGCGGGTCCTCTATCAAAAGCAGTGCCTTGCTTGCAAACTCCTCCTCACCCGAGACCTGAAGGGCTGCATTTTTTTTCAAAAGTATTTTTGATATTTCAGAAAAATTACCCATAAACCTGCCGAAAATAACCGGCTTGCTGAACACAGCTGGTTCAAGCACATTGTGCCCGCCTACAGGAACAAGGCTGCCCCCAATAAATATTACGGTTCCTATGCTGTATATCTTTGAAAGCTCACCAATTGTGTCAAGCAATATTACTTCAGACAAAGCATGGTCCGGAGCAGGCGCTATTGCTGTTTTCCTTTTATAAAAAACTCCTTTTCGCTTAAGTATCTCCTCAACTTCATCAAAACGCTCGGGGTGGCGCGGTGCAATGATGAGAACAAGATCATTGACCTTGTTTTTCAGATACCTGTAAACCTCAATAACAATTTCCTCTTCACCTCTGTGCGTACTTCCTGCAATGAAAATATTCTGTTTGGAGCTGATATTAAGCTCGCTAAATATGGTTTTTTTTCTCTCGGAAGTTATTGCCGGAATATGATGGTCAAATTTTATATTGCCTGAAACAAAAACTTTTTCCGGAGATGCACCAATGCCTGCTATTCGATCAGCATCAGTTTGTGTCTGCATACAGAAAAAGGAGACATGTGAAAGCACCTTTTTAAAAAAAAACCTGAAAAAATGGTAGCTCTTAAATGAATTTCCGGAAATTCTGCCGCTTATAATCATGGAAGGGACAGCCTGCCGGGCCAGTTCCCTTAAAAAGTTGGGCCATATTTCAGTCTCAAGAGTAATAAAAGCCACGGGTTTAATCTTTGCTATTATCCTTCTGACAATCAGGGGATAGTCAAATGGAAAGAAAATCACATTATCCACATCCCTGGCATTGCGCCTGGCAGTAAAATTGCCGGTTTCAGTCACTGTGGAAAGCAAAACAGGAACA
This sequence comes from Deltaproteobacteria bacterium, assembly GCA_024276465.1. Classification (GTDB taxonomy): domain Bacteria; phylum Desulfobacterota; class WTBG01; order CAIYCZ01; family CAIRTM01; genus JAJRXD01. Next base: position 3,456 of record JAJRXD010000089.1, on the reverse strand, counting down.
TCAGGATATTTTTTTTTCAGCTCTCTTATAAGGGGGATGGTTGCCATTACTTCTCCAACAGATACTGCGTGGATCCAGATGGGGGATGATTTCAGGCCATTTCCAATATCCAGGCCAGAAAGAATACCCATCTTCTGTAAAAAACCAGATCGGTATTTCTTTCGAAAAAGCAGGATTAAACATATCAGGGGGGAAAGAAATCCCGTCAGAAGAACCAGGATAGTGTTATAAAAAAAATATATCATTTAAAGTCACCAGGCGCAAACAAACAGATTTAAACCCGGGCACTGCCTATGCCCCTTTTTTGCATGCCATTTTGTCCTTCTCCAAATAGATCGAATAAAGCTTGGCATATTCACCGCCAAGGCTTAAGAGCTCTTCGTGGGAACCTTCCTCAACAATCTTTCCGTTGATAAGAACAATAATTCGTGTCGCATTTCTTATTGTGGAAAGGCGGTGTGAAACAATAAATGTCGTACGGTTTTTTACAAGACTTTCAAGCGACTGCTGCACATCCTTTTCCAGCTGGCTGTCCAGGGATGAGGTTGCTTCATCCAGGATCAAAACAGGTGCATCTTTAAGGATTGACCTGGCAATGGCTATGCGCTGGCGCTGACCTCCCGAAAGCTTCACTCCCTGCTCGCCGATTACAGAATTATACCCTTCGGGCAGTCTTTCAATAAATTCATGGGCAAAGGCTGCTTTTGCTGCCTCAACTATTTTTTCTTCACTCTGATTGACATCTCCATAAGAAATATTATTACGCACAGTATCATTGAAGAGATAGGGGTGCTGGCTGACAAGGGAAATTTGATTTCTGAGGGAAGATAAAGTTATATTTTTAACGTCATAACCGTCAATACTTACTGTTCCTTCGGTTACGTCAAAAAATCTCGGGATGAGATTAACAAGTGTTGTCTTGCCCGAACCTGTCATTCCCACAATCGCAACAACCTCTCCAGGCTTAACATGCAGGTTAATATTCCGCAGGACCGGCTCATTATCATCATAGGCAAAAAAAACACCGGAAAATTCGACTCTGCCTCTGACATCTGACAGCTGTTTTGCATTTTTCGACTCCCTGATCTCAGGCTCTGTATCCAAAACCTGAAAAACCCTCTTTGCAGCAGCCAGTCCCTCCTGAATATTCTGATAGGAAGTGCCAATGGTTCTTAAAGGTGCATATGTAAGCAGCAGAGCTGCTACAAAAGAAAAAAAAGTGCCCGGGGTTGAATCTCCAGCAAGAACACTGTAACCGCCATAAAAAACCACAGCAGCACCAGCCACACCCCCAATGCTTTCCATAAGAGGCCCTGAGATAGACCTGATTTTAAGACGTTTTAAACGAAGCCTCAGAAGTCTTACATTCTCTTTGGAAAATCGCCTGTTTTCATACTCCTCCATGCCGAAGGCCTTTACAATACGGTTTCCCGTGATAGCTTCATGCATAAACGTGGCAATTTTACCAACTTTCTGCTGACCTCTTGTACTGAACTTTCTGCTCTTTTTACCAAAGCGCAACAATGGTATGATCACCCATGGAGTAATCAAAAAAGAGATACACGCAAGTTTTAAATCCTGCTTGATTAAAACCCCTGTCAAACCTATAATGGTAAAAATTTCCTTGATAATTTTAATTAGACCGGTGTTGACAGCACGCTGGAGAAGATTTATATCATTGGTAATCCTGGACATGATCTGTCCTGTAGGATACTTCAAAAAAAAGGACAAAGAAAGGGTTTGAAGATGGGCATATACTCTGTTTCTGACATCAGTCATAAAACTGTGCCCTACATAGCCAAGCATATAATTAAACAGGTACTCAAAAAAACTTCTCAGGGTGTACAGGCAAATAATACCAAGGGGAATTAATTTAAGCATCTGCATGTCTTTATTCAGGAATACATCATCAAGAGCCGGTTTTACCAGGTAGGCAATCCCTGCAGAACAAAATGAAAGCGGTATCGTGCAAATTAACGCCACAATAAACTTTTTCCAGTAAGGCTTTACAAATGGGAAAAGGCGTTTATAGAGGTTAATACTGTCCTTAAGCATAATATTGTAATTCGTAACTCGTAATTGGTAACCCGTCAACCCGCAACCCGGCTTTTTTAACCATGTCGCATAATCATCTCATATGCCAGTCTGGCCACTCTCTGAGATGCCCCCCTGGTTCCCAGCGCTTTTTTTATTTTTCCTAACTCCGCTTTTACATCCTTTATCAGCTTTTTGTCCTTCAGCATACGTAATGCTTCATCAGCTATCCTTTCAGGAGTAACTTCCGCCTGAATAAGTTCGGGTACAATCTGTTTTCCGGCAACAATGTTTGCAAGACCAATGCATGAAACATTTATTAACATCCTTCCAATAAGATAGCTCAGCAAAGAGAGCCGGTAAATAATAACCATTGGCTTCTCCATTACAGCAGCCTCAAGGGTTGCGGTGCCTGATGCAACAAGAACAAGATCGCATACATCAAGAACCTGATAAAAATTCCCTCTGACAATCTGCACAGGAGATTTTTTTTGATCTATCAGGGTTTGAACAAAGGACTCATTGATTCCAGGAGCAAGGGGCAGTACAAACACGGCTGAAGGAAACTCATTACAGATAAGCCCAGATGAATCCAGCATAGCAGGCAGAAGCCTCTCAATTTCGCTAAGTCTGCTTCCAGGCAAAAGCCCTATAACGGGCCAGCCTTCTTTCATATTAAAAGAGCTTAAAGCATCAGCCCTGTTCTTAAGCACAATATCCTGGTCCAGCAACGGATGACCTACAAAACTGACATCCAGTTCTTCTTTTTCATACAGGGGAACTTCAAACTGAAAGATGACCGCCATTTTATCAACAAGCCCTGATATTTTTTTTGCGCGCCTCTTTCTCCATGCCCATATCTGCGGGCTTATATAATAAAGAACCGGCACACCATTTTTTTTTGCAATGCCTGCAATTCGAAGATTAAAATCAGGGTAGTCGATCAAAACCACCAGGTCTGGCGGTGATTCGCGAATTTCTTTTTTGATTGACCTGAAAGCCTTGAAAATATGCCCGGCCTGTGAAAAGACCTCTGAAATACCTACAACAGAAAGATCTCTGGAATGACACAGCAACTCCATTCCAGCCCTTGAAAGATCGTCACCCCCTATCCCGTACACCCTCACTGAATTATCAATTTCTTTCAGTGCCCTGACTACGAGAGCCCCGTGATGGTCACCAGAGGCTTCCCCGGCAATTAGAAGTATTTTTTTTTGAGCTTCCATTATAACTTTTCCAGACAGGCAACACGAAAATCCGTACCATATATCTAAATAGTGCCTGAACGGAAACCCTGTTTTTTGTTAGCGCGGCGTATGTAGGAGCCAGCGAAAGCCGCGAAAAACAGACCTGTTGCTGCGTAATATCGCGCCTGAAGGCGCTCCTACAGAAAATTATTGATCAGATTTTAACCTGAATCAG